>CAZLJY010000143.1:0-12599 GCA_964559945.1 uncultured Gammaproteobacteria bacterium
ACCGGATTTTGAATCCGGCGCGTCTACCAATTTCGCCACCCCGGCTGGGGGCTGCATAGTATAGGGTGTTCGGCAGGGCATTCAAGCCGTAATCGTCGATGATTACGCAGTGCGTTAGGGTTGAGTATCTGGGTCCAAGGAAAATATTTCTTCCACCGGAGCTTGAAAGAAACGTGCGATCCTTAATGAAATGATAGTCGATGGGTCGAATCGGCCAACTTCAATGGTGTTGATGGTCTTTGTCGAAACCCCAATGGCCCGCGCCAGGTCGGTTTGAGACATCTTACGTTCAACCGGGAAGACGCGAATTTGATTGTTGAGGGCTTCTGCCGTTAATAGCGCGTTGGTGCCATTGCTGAAATCAGATCAGAGGTCACCAATTCGCCATATTGCCTGGCGGATCTAACGAGTTGATCGAATCGATTTATGCGTCTAGCGACAGCGGCCTAGGCTCGCGCTTGAACCAGTTGCCGCCTTCGGGCAGGAATACGTTGCAGTTGGTCATGCAGCCCGAGTACACATGGACCGATACGGCGATGGCATCTTTTTGGGCGTTTTGAATGGTGTGATATTCGTGGGGCGGGATCAGGCTGCCGGCTGAACCTTGGCCTGCCTGGATGGCGCCTACTTCGCGGAACTTGAAGCGATTGTTGTCTCGCTCAACCATGTCGTACTGAACCACCTCCAACTCACCGGCCCAGACCCCTTCCACGCACCACATGCCACAGTGATCGTGAATGGGGGTGCCTTGGCCTGGGCCCCAGGTCATGGCGATGACGGAGTAACCTAATTCTTCACTGCGGTGTAATTCCCGGCGGGCATAGTGGCCCTCGGCGGGTTCAAACACCTCTTTTGGCAGCTGCACATTCTCGTCGCGAATCAGGCTGCACAGAGACCCGCGCAGCTCGCGAACGGTATAGTCCTGGCTGTTGTTTCTGACTGCAGCATCAATAGATTCAATGAGTTGCAGATAGCCCGGAAAATGTTGTTGAGGTTGCGCGGCCATTAAAGTCTCTCCATATATCTGGCAACCACTGGCGCAAAGCGTTCAGAATCCACCAGAAAAGCATCGTGTCCTTGGATGGATTCTAGCGCATGGAACTGCACGGGGGTGCGTTCTTCGGTCATGATGGTGCAGATTTGCCGCTGCTGATAAATGGGGAACAAGATATCGCTGTCCACCCCGATCACCAGCGCGGACTCAAACCGAGCGCTGGATTCGGCGCTGCCAAAGCCATGTTCTTTGGCGTCAAACAGGTCCATCGCGCGGGATAGATACAAATAACAATTGGGGTCAAAACCATCGATGAATTTCTTCGCGTGGTACTGAAGGTAGGACTCAATCTCAAACCGTGGACCAAATGGATCGTCTCCTAGCTTCTCTGGGGCAATCAGGTCCCGTTTGAAGCGGTCATGCCATTCTTCGGCAGATCGATAGGTAATCATGCCCAGTTTGCGGGCCAGGCGCATACCGGTTTTGGGCCCATCATCGTCGCTATATTGGCCCTCATTCCACTGGCGATCCTCACGAATCATCTCCCGTTGAAGTGACCGAAGGGCAATGGCGTAAGGCGAGGACGAGGCCGCCGACGAAATATTGATCATGTTCCTCACCCCGCCAAACTGCAGGGAGTAGGCCAGGGCAGTCATGCCGCCCATGGACGGTCCGATCAGAACGGCGATGTCCTCAATGCCCAGATGAGCCACCAGCTTTTGGCCAGCGCCGGCGATATCTTCGATACTCAATTCTGGAAATTCCAGGCGGAAACGTTTGCCTGTGGCCGGGTTTTCTGTGGCCGGGCCGGTTGAACCTTTGCAGCTACCCAATGAGTTGATGCACACCACAAACCAGCGCGTGGTATCCACTGGTTTACCTGGGCCGACCATAAATTCCCACCAGCCAGGCTCAGGGTTTTCTTGGGAACTGCAGGCGTGGGCGTCCGGCGACAGGCCAGTAAAAATCACCACCACATTGTCTTTGCGCGGGTTCAACGTGCCCCAGGTCTCATAGGCCAGGGTGAATTCGGATAGTGATCCGCCTCTTCGCAGAGGAAAAGCCTGATCAAAGGTGAAATATTGGCGCGCGTCAGCCATGGGTGCCCTGGTGAAGATTGCTTGGGCACTATTGTCGATTAATTTGATGGGCTCGGCTAGCCGGTTTTGGCGCTGCCTGCCAGCTGAGAGCCTAGGTGGGAGTTGGGCCCGCAAGAATGATCGCCCGTAACCAAATGGCCGCAGGCAACGTCTAACGGGTAAAGGGGATAAAAAAAATCACGGGGCATTGACAAACTACAGCTGTAGTACTACAACTGTAGTTGAATAATTTGCAGAGTCCGCCAATGAGTACTGAAACCCGGTTAAGCGAATTGCAGTTGGACGTCATGCAAGTACTTTGGCGCCTGGGCAAAGCCACCAGTGGTGAGGTCTGTGAAGCGCTTGCCGATCAACGAGGCTTAGCGGTGACCACCGTTGCAACGTTACTGAAACGCCTGGAAGACCGGGGCTTGGTCAGCCATACCGAGGTTGGTCGTAAATTTATTTATCAAGCCAGCGTTGAGGAAAAGGCGGTACAGCGTGATCTGGTGGGTGGCCTCATCCGCAAGGTTTTTCTGGGCGATCCGGCGGCCTTAGTCAATCACCTGTTGGGCGACCAACCCCTGTCACAAAGCGATCGCAAGCGGATTAAGGCGCTGATCGAAAAGCCCGGTGACGGAGAAACGCCATGAGCGAATCCATAGACCTACTTCAGCACTGGTTGGTGACCTATGCCATCCATAGCACCCTATTACTTGGAACGGCAGCAGTGATCGACTGGCTGGTGGTCCGCGGGCGTGCGCACTGGCAGGAAGTATTGTGGAAAACCGTGTTGGTTGGCGCCATTGTCAGCAGCACGTTGCAGCTTGCCTCGGGTAGCTCGGGTTTGGCGAGCGTGCATTTGGTAAGAACATCCGCCGCAGCGGTTTCTCCCGCCGTGCTTGCAGCTGCCAACGAGAAGCTTGCCCCTGAAATTGCCCTTGCAAAAACCTCTCAGGAGGCCAAGGCGCTGCCCCAGGTGCGCGCCGACGACTCGATCAGCGACTGGCCATCCTACAGTGCGATAGATCGACCCCTCTGGCTCGGGATATGGATGTTAGGTGTCGCAGTGATGCTGGCTCGACTGCAAGTATCCGCGTTTCGATTGCGCTTGATGTTAGGGCACCGAACACCGTTTCCGGCCCGTCAATTGCCCGCCGGGTTGCCTTCTTGGGTTCGTGTGTCGGTCTGCCCTGGATTGAGTCAACCCATGGCTTGTGGGCTACGGCAGATTTGTGTGCCGCCGACCTTGTTGAGTTTGCCCCAAGGTCAGATCGATGCCGCCCTTGCCCACGAGTGGGCTCACCTAAAACGCGCTGATGGGGTTTGGCGCTGGTTATGCCTTGTCACAAGAGCGGTGCTGTTTTTCCAACCGCTTAACCTGCTGGCTAGCCGGGCCATTGCCAGCGCGGCTGAACAGTGTAGCGATCAGTTGGCACTCAAAAATGGCATCCAACGCACGGACATGGTGGACGTATTGGCACGGTTTGCATTGGGTCCAGACCAGGTATCAGGCAAAACCCGGGTTCTATCTGCGCCACCGCTATTAGCCAGTGCCATGCTGGGCCGTCCTCACGAGGTTGTCAGGCGCATCGAAAATCTGGTGGCGGGTCGACGACGCTCACCCATCAGCTTACGTTGGGTTGTCTCGTCCACCTTAGTGCTTTCTTTAGCCGCTGCGTTAGCCTTGCCTGGCGTGTCCATCAGCAATAGTCGCACTCGAACGGTTGTGGAGGTTGAAAATAACCACGCCGAAAACGGGCAGGGAACGATGGTGAATTTCTTTGGCTTAGGTGATGGTCGCGACAAAATCACGGTGCAACACCAAGGCAAAGACGCCCGTCTGCACTTTACCGTTCAAGGACCCTTTGCCTTTGACCCAGCCGAGCAGAATTTGACCGAACTGGATGGGGTCCTTGATCTGACCGTGACCGAAGATGGCATTACCAAACGCCTCAGAGTGAAAGGCGCCGACAACGAGCAAGACTACACCTTCTGGATCGATGGCAAAGAGCACACGTATTTTCCTGAAGGCGCTGCCTGGTTTAGCGGACAATTGCCGCGCCTATTTCAACTATCAGGCCTCAATGCTACTGCTCGGGCTCAGCGTATTTACGATACCGGCGGCATGGGTGCACTCATTTCTGAGGTCTCAATGGTGAACGGGGATTACTCGCGGCGGGAGTATCTGTCAGCCGTTTCCAAACACGCGCTGAGCCAACAGGAAATTTCTCATTTGCTTCAATCTGCCACGCAAATCATCAGCAGCGATAAAGAAAAGCGTCACTTACTCACGGCCGTGGCCAAGCACCAGGGCAGTGAAATTTCATGGCCAGACTACTTTTCCGCCAGCGCCGAAATCCATTCCGATAGTGAGCAGCGTAAAGCGCTCAAAGCGGTGTTCGACGCTATCAAGGTCCAGCCCGAAATCGCTGACCTATACATTGATGCAACTCAGGCGATCGATAGCGACATCGAGCAAAGTTTGGCCTTGCAGGCGCTGATAAAACAACCAACATTCAGCAGCCAAAGTGTGTTGGCTGTTCTGGATGCTGCCAGCTATATCGAATCGGATAAAGAGCATCGCATGCTATTGGAGAAGCTGTTGGAGACAGAGCTCGTGTCAGTCTCCCAAGCCAAAGATATGGTCCTAAGAGCCACCTCGGAGATCAGCTCTACATCCGAGCGCCAGAAGATATTGGAAGCCGTTGGTCAGCGTTATGGGCAGGTGTTCCAAGGCTTGATTAAGCTCGACAACGGGTCCGGCTAGCGGTGATCGAGAGATAAATCCCTCTAATTGGGTGTAACCTAACCTGTCCCCGGTCGTGTATCAGGTAGCCAGGTCAAGGGAGCATACCCAAGTGAATTTAATCAAACACCTCATTACAGCGCTAATGGCGCTGGTTTTACTGTCCGGTTGCGGCATTATGGCCAGCCGCGGCGTTGGGTATGCACCGCTGTCCAAACCGGCCAACGCCGACAAGGTGGTGGGCATTAGTTTGGGCCGCTTGCCGTTGAAGCTGGCGCGGGTTGTGATTGATGACGACGACCCGGAAATGGCCATGATATTAAAAGGGCTTCGAGGCGTTCGGGTGTACGTTTATGAGCTAGACAACAGCTTTACTCCCGAGGTGTTACAGCCCACATTATCCCGGTTGGATGAAAACGGTTGGGAGTCCGTGGTCGCGGTTCGCGAAGATGGCGAGCGGGCTCACGTGCTGATAAAAATGGATCAGTCCGATAGGGTTCGCGGCATGGTGGTTCTGGTGGCCGAAGACAACGAATTGGTCATGGTTAATTTAATGGGTACGCTGAGACCCGAGATGTTTAATGCATACATGGAAGATCTGGACATTGATGCACCCAGCGTGGTCGTGGACTCAAGCTAAAACCCGTTGGAGAGCGTTGACATTCCCAGGCGTTAGCGTTCGGCACAGTCGCTATCAATGGTGGGGCCGGTGATTGGAAATTCCCGGGTAATTAGCAGTAAGGCTGAAGGCCCAGATCCACGCTTGCAGGACCTTATTGAGCGCTATCAATCCTCTCGTTACCAAAAACCCCTAGCAGACCACACCGTAGCGGCGGTGAACTGGTTGGCCGACCAAATTGATCTGAATAACGCCGACATTGTTTTGGATACCGGTTGTGGTACGGGCCAATCTACCGCGCATTTGGCAGATTCCGCGACTAATAAGGACACCGTATTTTTAGGGGTGGACCAATCCGCCGCACGCTTGGACAGCGACCATTGGCAAGCCCCTGGAGTTCGAAATGGCCAGGTGATTTTGCTGCGAGCAGAGCTGTCAGATTTTTGGCGGTTGCTGGAGGAGCGGCAGGTCATCGTCCAGAAACACTATTTTCTTTACCCCAATCCTTGGCCCAAGCCGTCCCAGTTGCAGCGGCGCTGGCATGCCCATCCGGCCTTTTCTAGCGCATTGTCGTTAGGCGGGAGCATTGAGCTGCGAACCAACTGGGCTGCCTATGCCGAAGAATTCGCTGCGGCTCTGCGTCTTTACGGCGTAGGCCCGGCAAAGGCTGAAAAAATTCAGCCTCAAACGCCGGTATCACCTTTTGAAAAGAAATATTTGGCCAGCGGTCATCTGTTGTATGGCGTGTGTTGGCCTGGCCTAACGACGTAAGAGTTGTTGATACTGGGTTTTAGGAAAAATATTCCGATAATCTCGGGGCGCCTACTCGTCTTATCAACGACGGTGCGCCGATGCTCGTTGTTGGCTACGAACAACGTAAAAATTTTGCACATAAGCGGTGCTATGGGCGACAGGGCAAAGCCGGGCTGGGTATAATCTGTCGGACCGATGGAGCCTTCCGGTGTGGCGACACCGATTGGTCCTATTGGTAAAACAACCTTCTTTATTCATTGTCCCGGGGAGGCAGAATGACAACGGTTCCCGGACCGTTTTACACACCCGCCCAGCGCCCTCCAGTGCTTTCTATGGTGTGGATTGTTGCTTTCGTGCTTCTGGCGGTATCGTCGGCTTCCGGCTGGCCGGCTTCCGGGCTTTCCCTGGCAGCCATCGCGGCCATTGTTATTGCGCTGCCGATCTTGGCCCCACTCGAGGTACTTTTAGGCCCCGTGATGATGGCGGCTGTCATGGCCTGTAGCGCAGGATTTGCGTTTGCAGTTCCTATGGCCCTTGATGGCAGTCGGCAAATGGATGCATCAACCTTAATGATGCTGGCGTTTGCGCTGCAGGGCCACGCGCTGGGTGTATTCCAGGGTGCCTCGACCCGGCCTTTGTGTTGTTTTCCTGGCGCGTTGGGCCATCTTGTTGTGCCGTGGTGGGCATCGGTGGCCTTGGGTGTGGTGGCGTTAGGGGTGCTTTTCTTCGGCTTGGGTGTTCAGTCAGCGGTGTATTCTCTACTGGCCTTTGCTGGCGGCACCGTGCTTGGGCTCATAATTCAAATGTGCGGTTTGGCCAGTGAACCCGCTGGAAGTTGCGCGGCCAACGACTCTCAACTGGAGGCCTCATTGGGCAAAGCCAAAGAGCACCTGGAGGCGCGGCGGGTGACCGAGGCTCAGCGGGCTATCGAAGCAGTCCATAGGGCGGCACCCGGGCATGAACAAGCCCAGCAGGTACGCTATGCGATCTGGAAATTTGAACCGAAAAAACCCCAGTTTCACCAAGCGGCGGGAATATTGCTGTCCCGGCCCGAATCTCAGGGCGGCGATCGGGATGTGACCACGGCGTTATATAAAGACTATCTAGCGGTCGCCCAAGGCCGTCCTCAATTGGACCCCAATATGCATATTGCGTTGGCCCATCGATTTGCCGATTGGAACGTAACCGACCATGCAGCCAATATTGTCAACGTATACGTTCAGCGTGATCCAAAAAATCGCAGCTTACCGAAAGCGATGATGGCGTTGGCCCAAGCCTACGTGCGAGCAGACAACCCCGGTCGCGCAGGCTATTTTGCCGAAACGTTGCTGACGCTAATGCCCACCACTTCCGAAGCCCATCTTGCGCAACGTCTACTGCGCCAGGTAAAGCCCAAACGCGATTAAGTAGTAAACTATGACATCGCTGGAATCCCACCGGTTATTGCCCAGGGATTCTGTGACCAATCAATAGGAAAAACACCATGAGTAACCCGGGTGAGCCCAAGCCGGCGGCCAGTCATTTTATTCGGCAAATCATAGAAAAAGACCGGGAGGCCGGGCGCCACGAAGGCCGGGTGGCCACCCGCTTTCCGCCTGAACCCAACGGCTATCTGCATATTGGTCACGCCAAATCTATTTGCTTAAACTTTGGTATGGCTAAGGACTATCAGGGCAGCTGCAATCTGCGCTTTGATGACACTAATCCGGAAAAAGAAAGTGCCGAGTTTGCCACCGCGATTGAACGTGATGTGGCTTGGCTGGGGTTTCAGTGGCAAGGGATGCACCATGCCTCAGACTATTTTGAAAAACTCTACGAATTTGCGATGGAGTTAATCGAAAAAGGTTTGGCCTACGTCGACTCCTTGCCGGCAGACGATATTCGTGAATATCGAGGTACGTTGAAACAGCCGGGAAAAGACAGTCCGTTTCGGGAACGCTCGGCGGAAGAAAATGCGGATCTGTTCCAGCGAATGCGGGCCGGTGAGTTTGACGATGGGGTCCACGTGCTGCGGGCGAAAATCGACATGGCATCACCCAACATCAATATGCGCGACCCGGTGTTGTACCGTATTCGCCGGGCCACCCATCACCGCACCGGTTATTCCTGGTGTATCTACCCGATGTACGATTTCACCCACTGCATTTCTGATGCGCTGGAGGGCATTAGCCACTCCTTGTGCACCTTAGAATTTGAGGATCATCGCCCGCTTTACGATTGGGTTATTGCCAATACGTCGGTTCCGCACCAGCCCCAGCAAATTGAATTTGCCCGGCTAGAGCTGCTGTACACCGTTACCAGCAAACGCAAATTGGCCGAGCTGGTGGATCTAAAGCTTGTAGATGGCTGGGACGATCCCCGTATGCCATCGCTATCGGGTATGCGCCGGCGGGGTTATCCGCCCCTGGCGATTCGCGATTTCTGCCAGCGTATTGGGGTCAGTAAAGGGGAAAATAAGGTTGAGATGGGAGTGCTGGAAAACTCCGTGCGCGAAGCACTGAGTGACACAGCGCCGCGGGTCATGGCGGTGCTAAACCCGCTGAAAATTGTTCTCACCAACTATCCGGAAGACAAAGAAGAGTCGATGGACTGCCCGTTCCATCCGCAACAGCCTGAGTTAGGCCAACGCTCTGTGCCGTTTACCCGGGAGTTGTACATTGAGCGGGACGATTTCATGGAAGACCCGCCAGGCAAATATTTCCGCCTCAAGCCTGGCGGCGCGGTGCGCCTTCGCTTTGGCTACATCATCGATTTTGAGTCGGTGGTGAAAGACGACGACGGCAATGTTGTTGAGGTCCATTGTAAGGTGGACCCGGATACGCGCAGCGGCAACGATACCTCAGGGCGAAAGGTCAAAGGGACCATTCACTGGGTCTCGGCAAAACATGCCGTGGACGCCACGGTGCGTGTCTACGACCGCCTGTTTACCCGCCGCCGGCCCGACGACGGCAAAGAAGGAAAAGACTTCAAAGAGTATTTGAATCCGCAATCCCTCAGTGTGCTTGAAGGCTGCAAGTTGGAAGGCTCAATGAGTGGTACAGCGCCCGGCAGCCATTTTCAATTTGAGCGTACCGGTTATTTTGTTGCCGACGAAAAAGACACCACAGCCGATCAACTGGTATTTAATCGGACAGTGACCCTACGGGACACCTGGGCGAAGATCGAAAAAGAAAATCAGGAAGCGGATAAGTGATGCGCCTGGTCATCGATACCGATCCAGGCGTTGATGACGCCCTGGCGATTATGATGGCCCAGGCTCACCCCGGTTGCACCGTTGAGGCACTGACCATCGTGGGCGGTAACGTGGGGCTTGATCACACGGTCCGCAATGCCTGTTTTTTAAAGGACGTGCTGAAGGGCGATTTCCCCATTTATCCTGGCTGTGGGAAAGCCCTTTGCTGGCAGCCGGAAAACGCCGCGTTTGTGCACGGTGAAGACGGCTTTGGCGATGTGCTTAAGGGCCAGCCAGAATCAACACCGGACAATGAGCACGGGGCAAGTGCCATTGTTCGCCTGGCAAAAGAAAATCCTGGCCAGTTAACGCTGCTGACAATCGGTCCACTGACGAATGTGGCATTGGCGCTGCGCCTTGAGCCGAACCTGCCGAACCTTTATCAACGGATGGTGGTGATGGGCGGTGCGGTCACCGGTAAGGGCAACGTGTCCAATGTGTGCGCGGAGTTCAACATCTATACGGACCCGGAAGCGGCCCATATGGTGTTTTCCGAATGGCCACAGTTTGAGTTGGCCGACTGGGAGGCCACCATGGCCCATCAGTTCGAATTCGCAGCATTGGATCAATGGCTAGCCGGCCAATCGCCGGTGGCCGAGCTATACCAAAAAATCAGTGGGAAGGTGCGCCAATTTGTTACTGCTAGCGAACCTGAAAATCCCAAAATGCGGGCCGCTGATGCGTTAGCGATGGCGGTAACCCTAGAGCCCCAGCACGTTGTGCAATCTGTTGACCGACACGTGGCGGTGGAAACGGCCCCTGGGATGACTCGGGGCATGACCGTGGTGGACTGGAGCGAGCGACTAGGCAAGCAGGCCAACGCTAGGATTGCGCTGGCATTTGATCAGGCCCGATTTGAGGCCTTGATTCAGCAGGGCTTGTCAGCTCGCTAGACGCCGCGGCGATGGGCAGCTAGTCATCATTGTTGTTAGCGGTGATGACGTGGCCGCCGGATTCCTGGTCATGCTGTAGGTTAATCAAACCCTTTTTCTCAGCCGCCTCCAGCAGGTCACTGAACCCCTTAAAGCCGTGATAGCTTTCGTTGAAGCCTGGCTTGCGACGTTTTATCGCCTGCTTCACCATCGAACCCCAGACCTTTTTGCCGCCCCGTTCGGCCAGCATATCGTCCAGGGTTTCTAGCAATAGATCGTAAGCTTCTTGGGTGAGGTCCGTATCGGTCTTTGTAGCTGGGGCGGTTTCGACATCTTTTTCGGCTTTGCTGGTTTTGCTACGGGTCTTCTTTTTACTTGCCGTTTTTTTGGCGGCTTTGGGTTTACGCTTTTTGTCTGCAGCGCGAATCAGGTCGTCGTAGTAAATGAACTCGTCGCAGCTGGCGATGAGCAAGTCGGAGGTGGAGTTCTTCACGCCCACGCCAATGACCAACTTGTTGTTCTCTCGAAGTTTAGATACCAGCGGGGAAAAATCTGAGTCGCCGCTGATAACAACAAAGGTGTCCACGTGAGATTTGGTGTAACACAGGTCCAGGGCGTCGACGACCATGCGAATGTCGGCAGAGTTTTTACCGGACATGCGCACATGGGGGATTTCGATCAACTCAAAGGCGGCCTCGTGCATGGTGCCTTTGAAACCCTTGTATCGATCCCAGTCGCAGTAGGCTTTCTTCACGACGATATTGCCTTTCAGCAGCAATCTCTCCAGAATTTTTTGGATATCAAAACGGTTATAGCTGGCGTCACGCACGCCCAGCGCCACGTTCTCAAAATCACAAAAAACCGCCATATTGGTGGTGTTGTTAACGTCACTCATTATTATTCTCCAGCGCTGTTTCAGCCGTCTTGACGGCAAACAACGTTTGTTTGTTTTGTTCAAAGTAGATCAGTGAATCTCGGACCGCGTCGACCACAGCGCGCGGTGTAATGGTGGCGGCGGTAAATTGATCGAACTGACCGCCGTCGCGTTTGACTGCCCATAATTCCAGGCCTGGGTTACCGATTGATCGACCCTCAAAGGAGTGAATCCAGGGACCCAAGCGCACTTCAATGGCATCACCCAATCCTGGGGTCTCACGGTGGTAGGTGACTCGAACCCCCAACACCTCACCTGACGCTTTAACTGCCACTAGCAGGTCAATTTGACCAGCGTAACCCTCAAGGGTGCGCACTTGCATCACCAGCGCCGATGGCGTGTTGTTAAGAAAAGCGCGATGGACCTTCTGGGCGTTGCCGCCTAAAGCTTCCGGCGCATTGACTAACACAATGTCGTCGAGAGGATCGTTATCGTACAGCTCTGGCGGCAAAATTTCGCTGATTTGGGCCAGCGCAGCGCGGCGTTGAGATTCAGCCACCGGCTTTTCTGTCAGGATGGCCAGAACCACAACCAGACCAATGCACAGGCCGGTAATAGCGCCCAGCGTGAGGCCAGATTTAAGGGCAGATCCAGACCCAGGGTTTTCCTTGGCACTATTCACAAGGACGGGGGCTCGTGGGGTTTGTGCCCAAACGCCCTGGGCACGGTAAATCGATCGATCAGGGGTACGGCGATATTCATCAATAACACCGCAAAGGCAAAGCCATCGGGGAAGCCGCCCCAGCGACGTATGACCAGGGTTAGCAGACCAACGCCAAAGCCAAATATCAGGCGTCCTCTAGGCGATGCGGCGCCAGACACCGGGTCGGTGGCAACAAAAAACGCCCCCAGCACCAGTCCACCGCTAAACACATGCTGGAGTGGGAATGGGTGGCTGTCCGGGTCCATTAAGTAAACCGGTAGGGTAAGCGCGATAACCGCCGCGAAGATCGCCACCGGCACATGCCAAGTGATGATGCGTTGAAATAACAGGTATGCGCCGCCCAGGGCATAAAAATTTGCCACCCATTCCCAGCCTTTGCCGCCGAAGTCGCCAAATAGCGGGCTACTGCGAATTTCCGAAATCATGATGTCTTGGGTGGTGCCGGTTCGGATAAGGTCTAGTGGTGTTGCTTGGGTTACCGCATCCCAGGTCAAAGGTGTTGGCAATGACCCGGTGAAAATGGCGCTTAGGCATTGGCCAAGGCTAAGAGGTTGTTCGGCTAGGTCAGTGGGCGCGAGCCACAAGGTGGCTTCCAGCGGGAACGCAATGAGCACCACCACATAACCCACCATGGCGGGATTAAAAATATTAAACCCCAGGCCGCCATAGAGGTGTTTGGCCACCACAATGGCGAACGCGATCC
>CAZLJY010000144.1:0-12495 GCA_964559945.1 uncultured Gammaproteobacteria bacterium
GCGTCAGGCAGACTGGCTGCGGTGGGTGGGGAGGGCGGTTCAAAGGCGGCTCCTTGCAGCTGTTCCACTCGACGCAATCCGGCCCAAGGCAGGTCATAGGCCATTGGCAGGTGCCAGGCGGAGACATCGTAAAAAGTGTTATCAATGAACGAGGTTCGGGTTTCGAAAAGGCTCGTTAACAGTCGATACTGAGGCTGTTGGGTTGGGATAATCCAGGCTTTGCCGGGCAAAAATGTCTGACCATCAATCTCCATCTCGGAGTCCAATTCAAACACCCGAATTTGGTGACGAAGTAGGGTGCCTAGGAACGCCAGTGCCCGTTGAGGGTCGTTATCATCGCCCACGACAAAACCCGCCAATGGGTCTTTTTCCGCCAGTGTTTCGGTGGTGGCATCAAAGCCGCGTCGATAAGTTTTGAGTTTTTCGGCCAGGGCAACCGATCCACGTAAGGTCGAAAGTGAGGTGGTGAATTGATTGCGGATGGCTGTATGCAAAGACAGATCGCCGCGCTGGGTGGCCATTAAGTGGCCACGTGGGCTGGCTTGCTCAAATAGGATGCCGATAGCGCCCTGGGCATCAGGGTAGGTGGACCCTTTGCCATAGTAGAAGTCATCGAAACTTTCTTCCGTGTAGTAGGGCTGACCGATGGCATCCAGAGCCTTGGCGTGAAAGACCCCCAGTTCGGCGGTTAAGTCTGCATTACGTTGAGGGGTAAGAGGATGGCGCCGGTTAGGCACACCGGGTTGGAAAAAATAGGTCTGATCGCTGCCCATTTCGTGAAAATCCGTAATGACATGGGGCTTCCAACGTTGTTGGAATGCCACTCGGGCGCGGGATTCAGGGTGAACCAAGGGCAGCCAGTCCCGATTCAGATCGAACCAGTAGTGATTAAATCGTCCACCTGGCCAGGCTTCCTGATGTTCGCGGTTAATTCGGTCAGGCACTGGGCTGGCGGTGCTGCGATGACTATTCACCCAGGTGGCAAACCGGCCAAGGCCATCAGGGTTCAGCGATGGATCTAAAAGCACTATGGTGTTTTTCAGCAGCGATGCAATTTCCGGATCTTGGCTGGCGGCAAGAAGGTAGGCAAACAACATTGAGGCATTGGAGCCGCTGGCTTCATTGCCATGAATGCTGTACCCGAACCAAAGCACCAGCGGCGCGTCCGGGGCCTTGTCCCGGTGTTTTTCCAGCAATAAGTCTAATTGCGCCAGATTATCTGGGTCGCTTATTACTAAGGTGATTTGCGGGCGTTTTTCGTGGGTACGACCAATCTCCTCCACGATGACCCTGGGCGATGCATCGGCCAGTTGCTTCATGACGTCAACCAGTTGATCGGGGCGCACATGCCATTGACCCACGGGGTGACCCAGCACCGACTCGGGTGTGGGTACGTTCGAATCGTACCCATGATCAGTCGGAAGAATGGTGTTCGCTGCGCTAGCGTTTAATGTGCACAGCAACAATACGAGGCCGATAAACCTCATAGTCAATTCCCCTATTCTTGATTTAGCCGGTAATTCTACCGTAACTTTCGTCCTTTCGAGTGGTCTTCAGTAACGCGGGTCGGAACAGAGCGACAGACCGGTTTGTCGTGCCATTGGCTCCACTGACAGATTCCTCGACGCTGACTGGAGTAAGGGAGTAACATCTCGGCCGCGTAGACGTCGTTCCATTGCATTGCGTAAACCGTGGGGCTCCGGGATGCGTCTAACTAGCAGCGGCAGGGAGAGCCAGGATTTGACTGCATTGAAAATGAAGCTAAGCCTCTTCTGGGCTCTTGGGATTTTCGGCCTGTTTTGGCCGGGAATCGTGCCGGCTGAATCCGACCCCATTGCAGTGCCTCAGATCGAGGCCACAATTTCGGTTGACGGTGAGCTCAATGAGCCATTTTGGCAGCAAGCTCGGCAGGTGGAATTACCGGTGCAAACGTTTCCCGGGGAAAACACCCCAGCGCCCGTTGCCACCATGGTTTACCTAGTTGATAACGGTGAATCCTTGCTGGTGGCGTTTCGCGCCGAAGACCCAGACCCCTCAGCGATTCGCGCCTTCTTTCGCGATCGCGACTCTGCGTTTCAGGACGACTTTGTTGGCGTTGCCTTGGATACCTTCAACGATGAGCGGCGGGCGCTGGAGTTTTTTGCCAACGCCTATGGCGCTCAGATGGACCTGATCTTAGATGATGTCAATGACAATGAAGACGAGTCTTGGGATGCGATTTGGGATGCGGCAGGCAAGGTGCATGACTTCGGCTACGTGGTGGAAATGGACATTCCCTATTCTGCACTCCAATTGCCGGCAGAAAGTGACGGGCCAAGAATATGGGGCATCGACCTACTGCGATTTTACCCGCGAGATTTCCGCTACCGACTGTCCAACAATCCCCAACAGCGAGGATTGAACTGCTATCTATGTCAGTTAGAAAAATTTGAAGGGTTTTCCAACGCAAAGCAAGGTCGTGATATCGAGATCACCCCAACCATTACCGTGACGCGCAACGAGCAACGAGAAGAGGTGACAGATGACCGTTTGATCAGCGGCGATGTAGACATTGAGCCTGGGTTGGATGTGAGTTGGGGGATTACGCCTAACATCACTCTGAACGGCACCCTCAATCCAGATTTTTCTCAGGTAGAAGCCGATGTGGCACAGTTAGACGTTAACACCACCTTTGCGCTGTTTTTCCCCGAGCGCCGACCGTTTTTCTTGGAAGGCGCGGATTTTTTTGAAACGCCCATCGATGCGGTCTATACCCGCAGCGTGGTAGATCCTGATTATGGCCTGCGCATGACAGGCAAAACCGGAGCCAATGCCTTTGGGGTGTTCTTAGCTGACGATACCGTGACGAACTTCCTGCTGCCAGGCAGTCTAGGTTCAGACTTAGCCACGCTGGATCAAAGTAGCACCAACGCCGTGGTTCGCTACCGCCGAGACATCCTGAACAATTCTTCTGTTGGTGTGCTGCTGACCGCCCGACAGGGGGACGACTATCACAACCATGTGGGTGGGGTGGATGGGCTATTGCGCCTTACCGATAGCGATTCGATCACCTTTCAGTATTTGATGGCGGACAGCGAAAATCCCGACTCAGTAGTTGCAGATTTTGGATTGGCCCAAGAGACATCCGGCGACGGCTTGCGGGTGTCCTATGAGCACAACGAGCGCAACTGGTTTAGCTCCCTGCGCTATGAAGATTATGACGACGAATTTCGCGCAGACTTGGGGTTTTTCTCTCGCAATAATTTTGATCGGGTGGTTGTGGGAGCGGGTTACCGCTGGTGGGGTGAAGCGGACAAGAACTGGTGGAACCGCATTCAGATCTACTCCGACTACGACATCACCCACGACAACGACGGGCTGTTGCTGGAAGAAGAGCTTGAATTCAGCGCCAATATTCAGGGGCCTTTACAGAGCTTTGTTAGCGTCGGCTTCGGCGCACGGGATCGGTTTTTTGATGGCGTCCTGTTTAGAGAGAATTTTTATAGCGCCTACGCAGAAGCCCAACCCTGGTCCGGGGTTAGGTTTGAGCTATTCGGGCGTTTTGGCGACCAGATTGATTTCGCCAATACCCAGCTTGGTGATCTGGTCCAGATCAACCCAGAGGTGGATCTGAATTTGGGTAAACACTTTTCCCTGTCGTTAGACCACACCTATCAGCGACTCAAGCGCGATGCAGGGGAAATTTTCACCGCCAACCAGACGGATTTGCGATTGTCCTATCAATTCAATCTGCGTCAACGGTTACGCCTGACCGTCCAGTACACGGATGTGGAGCGAAACCAGGCGCTGCACCGCGACGAGGTGGATGAGCGCAGCGAGCGTTTGGGTACCCAGCTCATTTATAGTTACAAGGTCAATCCTCGCACCGTGTTGTTTGCCGGGTATTCCGATAACGGTCTTGATAATGATGCGGTGAACTCGTTAGTCACCACCAGTAGGACCCTTTTCGTGAAGCTTGGCTACGCTTGGGAACCCACGTTCTGAGACGAAGTAGGCAGCGTTAAGGTCTTTGTTGGTGGACACTGACACTGTGACTATTTTGCGATCCACCATTTTCTTTTTGTTCCTAGGTCTTTTGAGCGCCGGGCATGCCGGGACGCGAGAGGTGTCGACAGCGGCCCAATTGGTTGCTGCCATTGATTCGGCGCTTCCCGGAGATGTGATTACGCTGGTGCCGGGAAACTACGATATTTCCGCAACCCGGATCCGGGTAAATCGTGCTGGGACTGACAGTCAGCCGATTACCGTCCGGGCTCCTGTGCTGGGGGATTCGTTGATTCGTTGGAATAGCGCAGGCAGTTTTGTCGAGGGGTTTTTGGTGACGGCACCCTGGTGGCGTTTCGAAAATCTGGACATTGAAGGGGTGTGTGACGATGACAACGATTGTGAGCACGCGTTCCACTTAGTGGGTGCGGCAGAGTTCACCATTTTGCGCGGCAATCGTCTGCACGGATTCAACGCCATGCTTAAAGCCAATGGCAGCAACGGGGAATTCCCCGATGACGTATTGGTTGAGCGCAATGTACTGTTTAACCCAGCGCCAAGAAATACGGCACGCCCGGTCACCCCCATTGACGTTGTGGGTGGCCGTCGCTGGGTTGTTCGCGCCAACACCATTTACGATTTTGCTAAGGCCGGCGGCAACCAGATTAGCTACGCCGCGTTTCTTAAAGGTCATTCGAAAAACGGGATTATCGAGCGCAATCTAGTGATCTGTGAGCGTTTCCACAGTGGCCAGACTCGACTTGGATTGTCTCTGGGAGGCGGTGGAACGAGCCCAGATTCTGTTTGCGAAGACGGTTCTTGCTCGCCAGAGCATGAAGGTGGGATCCTGCGCAACAACCTGATTGTTAACTGCCCGGCAGATGTGGGGATTTTTCTCAATGAAGCGGCCAGCTCCCAGGTTCACCACAATACCCTTTACAACACGACTGGCATTGATGTGCGGTTCGCGGCAAGTTCAGTGGACCTGCGCAATAACTTGTTAGGGGGTGAGATTCGCAACCGTGACGGGGGCACCAGTACCGAGGCTGACAACCTGGAAAATCTCAGCAATGCTCTGATGGAAAGTTGGTTTTCCGATCCTGCCAATGCAGATTTCTCTTTGCTAGACGGTTCGGCTCTAGTGGATCAGGGGGTGGCGTTGACCACGGTCAGTCGCGATTATTGTGATGCGCCACGGGGGGCTTTAGTGGTTGATCTGGGGGCGCTGGAGTATTCACGATCCAGTCAGTGCGAGACCACAGTGGGCGGCGGTCAAAGCCAGATTTTCTCCGATGGGTTTGAGTAAGGTTAGCGCAGCACGGTGGTTTCGATCACTATTCCGGCGAACACGGCCAGCCCCACCCATTGATTGTTTAAAAAGGCCTTGAAGCAAGCGTCGGGCTGGCGGTCACGAATCAGCCACTGCTGATACCCGCAAAGCCCGCCAGCGACGACCACGCCGGCAAGGTAAGGCGCCCCGTAACCACACTGCTGACCCACCATCACCAGCGTGAATAGCAACAGCAACTGAAGCAATCCAATAGCGGCACGATCTAGGTCGCCCAGGGCTATGGCGATGCTCTTGATGCCGACTTTGAGGTCATCGGCACGATCAACTATGGCGTACATGGTGTCGTAGGCAATGGTTAGCAGCAATGCAGCCAGGAACAGAAGCCAGGCCAAGGGCGGAACGCTGCCCGTCTGGGCGGCAAATGCCATCGGAATGGCCCAGGAAAAGGCCGCCCCCAGCACCAGCTGAGGCAAGTGCGTGACCCGTTTCATGAACGGATACAGCGCCGCCAGGGCTGCGCCACCAAAGGACAGCGCAATGGTCAGGGCATTGGTGGTCAATACCAATCCAAACGATACGGTTAGCAGTAGCCCAAATACCCACAGCGCTTCCCGTGGCTCCAATACACCGGTGGCTAAGGGCCGATTGCAGGTCCGCTGAACGGCGCCATCAACCTTGCGATCGGCGAAATCGTTGATCGCGCAGCCAGCCATCCGCATCAATAGCGTTCCCAGTGCAAAGACCACCAGCAGGTGGCGTGTTGGCCAGCCGTCAGCTGCGATCCAAAGTGCCCACAGTGTGGGCCATAGCAGCAGGAATACGCCGATGGGTTTGTCCAGGCGAGTCAGCTGGATCAGCCCGCGGCGTTTATTCGGATCAGTAACCAGGTGAAACATGACTAGACGTCCGCGTAATCGGTAGCGCGGCCGATCCAGCGAGAAATGAGCTGAGCGGACTGCGCTGGCCAATCTCTCAGCATCAGTTCGGCCGCCTCGCCAACCGCAGGCAGCAGTTTGCGATCACGAGACAGGTCGGCAATGCGAAATTGGGCATCGCCAGTTTGCCGGGTGCCCAGCACCTCACCGGGTCCACGTAGCTCCAGGTCTTTGCGAGCAATCAGGAATCCGTCGTTGGTTTCCCGCATGACATTTAAGCGCTGTTTGGCCATGGCGCCTAGTGGTGCCTGATAAAGCAACACGCAGGATGACGCGCTACTACCGCGGCCCACCCGTCCCCGCAGCTGATGAAGCTGGGACAGGCCAAGACGTTCTGCGTTTTCGATAATCATCAGCGTGGCTTCAGGCACGTCCACGCCCACTTCAATGACCGTGGTCGCTACGAGAACGTTCAATTCGCCCTGTTTGAATTGTGCCATCACGGCGTCTTTTTCGGCGCTTTTCAAACGGCCATGAATCAGGCCGACGGCCAACTCTGGCAGTTCATCTGTGAGGGATTGCGCTAAGTCCGACGCCGCTTCGGCTTGCAACACTTCAGATTCATCAATAATGGTGCAAACCCAGTAGACCCGTTGTCCATCAGCGCAAGCGCCGCGTACCCCGTCAATCACTTCATGTCGTCGAGCATTGTTCATGGCGACCGTGTTGATAGGAATTCGTCCTGGGGGCAGTTCGTCGATGGTGGAGATATCCAGGTCGGCATAGGCCGTCATGGCCAGCGTTCGCGGAATGGGGGTTGCGGTCATGATTAGCTGGTGTGGCGAGGCATTAGCCCCGCCACCTTTTTCTCTTAATGCCATTCGCTGGTCGACGCCGAAGCGGTGTTGTTCATCAATAATGACCAGCCCCAATTGACGGTAATTGACTGCGTCCTGCATCAGGGCATGAGTGCCTACAATCAAATCGGCGTCCGCAGCCACTGCAGCCAGTGCTTCGCTGCGCTGTTTGCCACGCATTCTGCCCGTGAGCCAGACCACCCTTGTGCCCAGTGGCTCTAGCAGCTGGCGCAAACCACTGTAATGCTGCTCTGACAACAGTTCAGTAGGCGCAGCCAGGGCCGCCTGTTGACCGGCATCGATAGTCTGGGCGGCGGCAGCAGCGGCGACCACGGTTTTGCCGGAACCCACATCGCCCTGCAATAACCTTAGCATTGGGCTAGTCTGCGCTATGTCTTCACCGATTTCCCCAATGACCCGTTGTTGGGCTGCGGTCAGCGCGAAGGGCAAAGAGTCAATCAGGCCTTTGCGCAGGGCACTGTTTGTGCTCATTGAGGGTGCATTGCGAGCGCGCTCGGTCTGGCGACGTTGTCGCAGACTTAGACGGTGGGCCAGCAATTCCTGGAAAACCAACAGTTGTTGCAGTGGATGCACCCCGCCAGCAAGGGCCGAGGTATCCGCCTCTGGCGGTGGTTGGTGGACGTAACTTAGCGCCTCATTGAGGGGCGCGCTGGTGGCAATGTCAGCCAATTGGGTGACTGCTTCGGGCAGCGCCGGCAGTTCGGTTTGATCAAGCAGTTTCAGGGCTGCGGTGACCAGTTTTCTGAGCAGCTTTTGTGATACTCCATCGCCCGCTGGGTAATGGGGGGTGAGCGCCGACGCCAGTGGGCCACATTCGTCCACTTTACGATATTCCGGATGAATCATCTCCAGACCCCGTTGGCCAGGTTTGACCTCTCCATAGCATCGATAGGCGGTGCCGGCTTTCAGCTGATTGAGTTGGGATCGATAAAAATTGAAAAGCCGCATGGTGATCTGGCCCGACCCATCACCCAGCGTCCAAAGCAGCATCGGGCGGCGGCCCCAGACGATTCGGCTGTTGATCACCTCGCCTTCGACCTGGGCCACGTCGCCAGGGCGCAGGTCGGCCAATGGCCATAAGCGTGTTCGGTCTTCATAGCGCAGGGGCAAATGAAACAATAGGTCCGCCACTTTTTCTAGACCAATACGGGCGAGTTTTTCCGCCACCTTTGGGCCTACCCCAGACAATGTCGTTAGAGGGTCATCCAGCCCGGCAGGGGCTTTCTTGCCGGCCATCCGCGCCGCTCAGTCCAGAACCATCACCGCGTCCATTTCAACCGCAGCGCCCTTCGGCAACTCTGATACGCCAATGGCTGCACGGGCGGGAAAAGGCTCGGAGAAATACTGCCCCATAATTTCGTTCAATTGAGCGAAATGGCTCAAATCGGTTAAGAAAATATTGAGTTTTGCGATATCGGCAAGGCTGCCGCCAGCGGCCTCGCAGACCGCTGCAAGGTTTTTGAATACCTGATGGGTCTGGTCCTGAAAACCGCTGTCTATTAGTGTCATGTTGACCGGGTCCAGGGGTATTTGCCCTGACAAGTAAACCGTGTTTCCGCACTTAACTGCCTGGCTATAGGTGCCAATAGCGGCTGGCGCGTTTGGCGAATGGATAATCTCTCGGCTCATGGTTGGCTCCTGCCAAAAATCAATGGGTTATTAATTTCGTTCTCGGTGCACTGCGAGGACAACCGGGGAGTTTTTGATTCGTCGCATGACTCGCGCCAGGTGCTTTCGCCCGCCAACGGAAACGGTAAATACCAGCATGCTGGCCTCGCCGTCTCGCTCCTGATTGGCCACCTGTTCGATATTAGTATTGGCCTCGGAGATGGCGGCCGCAACGGTGGCCAATGCGCCGGGCTGGTTTACCGTATCGACTCTGAGGGACACGCTAAATAGGCCTTGTTCTTCTGGATCCCAGGCCACCTCCAGCAGTCGGTCGGGGAATTTCCGATACCCTTTTAAGTTTGGGCAACTAATTCGGTGAACAACAATACCTTTGCCAGAACTGATGTAACCGGTGACCCGATCGCCGGGTATGGGGTGGCAGCATTTACCGTAGCTGATGACATTGCCTTCTAGCCCGGTGAGCAACAGTGCCTCTTCGGTTAGTTCATCGGCTTCATCGTCGCGGGTTGCCTCCATACCTTCGGTGAGTTGTCTGGCAACAATGGCGGGAATCCGGTTGCCTAAGGCCAGGTCCGCCAGCAAGTCTTCCAGGTGATCCAGTTTGGCCTCTGCTAAATAGCCTTCTAGCTGAGATTCGCTGAGGTTATCCAAGGACACGCCTCTAGCGACCAGCGCCTGATCCAAAATACGATGACCGACCCGTACCGCATCGCCCCGGGCCAAACCCTTAAGATGATGGCGGATTGCGGTACGCGCCTTACTGGTGACCACAAAATCCAGCCAGCTGGCCCGGGGTTCTGCGGATGGCGCGGTGACAATTTTGATGGTCTGACCACTTTCGATACGCTGATGCAGGGGTCTAACGTCGTTATCCACCCACGCGTGGGTGGCGGTTAAACCCACCTGTGTGTGAACCGCAAAGGCAAAGTCCAGCACAGTGGCGTTACGCGGCAGTTCTTTGATCGCCCCGTTGGGGGTGAAGACGTAAATTTCGTCTGGGAACAGATCGACTTTGAGGTGTTCGAGAAATTCTACAGAATCGCCACTGGTACGTTGCATGTCGAGCACCTGCATCAGCCATTGGCGAGCTCTGCTGTTGGCCGCAATGGACCTGTCATCGGTTTCTTTGTAGGTCCAGTGTGCAGCGATTCCGCGCTCGGCAACGGTGTGCATGGCTTCGGTTCGAATCTGAATTTCAATCGGCTCGTTAAAAGGGCCAAATAACACCGTGTGCAACGATTGATAGCCGTTAGCCTTGGGTATAGCGATGTAGTCTTTGAAACTACCGCTGCGCGGCTTGTACAGATTGTGAACGACACCCAGTACCTGGTAACACTGGCTTACCCGCTCCACAACAATTCGAAACCCAAGCACGTCAAACACGTTTTTGAAGTTTCCTGCGCCGCCTCGCATTTTTAGGTAAATGCTATAGGGGGTTTTGACCCGGGCGTCCACGCGGCACTTAATGCTGGAAGAGCGAAGGCGTTTGCGCAGAGCGCGTGCGATGTTGGCCAATTTTTCCTGGTTACGGCCTTCCGCTAGACGCACGTGATCGCGAATCACCCGGTGACGCATAGGATGCAGGGCGGCGAACCCTAGTTCCTGCAAGTCTCGGCGAATGTTCTCCATCCCAAGACGGTTGGCAATGGGGGCATAGACCTGCAGGGTTTCCAGGGCGATCCGGCGGCGAGAGCCTGGCGACATGGCGCCAATGGTGCGCATGTTGTGGAGGCGGTCAGCCAGTTTGATGACAATGACTCGAATATCTCGAGACATCGCCATCAGCATTTTTCGAAAGCTCTCGGCGGCGGCCATTTGGCGGCTGGCGAAATTCACTTTTTCAAGCTTAGTGACGCCATCCACTAAGGCCGCGACCGTGGCGCCAAAGGACTGTTCGACCTGTTCGCAGGTCATCGCGGTATCTTCGACTGTGTCATGCAGCAGCGCTGCCACAATGGTGTCGTCGTCCATCGTCATGCGCGCCAAAATTTCGGCCACTTCGATGGGGTGATGAATGTAGGCCTCACCGCTCTTTCGGGTTTGACCATCATGGGCAGCACGGGACATACGGAAAGCGCGTTCAATGCGCCGTATCTGTCGCCGGTTGAGATGCTTGAGTTGACGCCTCAGGCTGCGGAACGCGTCCTCCGGGCTGGCGCCAGGAGGATCAATATTGGGGGCGGTGGCCTGTGCCACTAGGTCCTAAACCAGAATCGGTGGTCAGGTGCCTTCGAGCGCTTCACGGGTTGCCTCAGCCAAGGCTTCAGCTTCCATAATTTCCTGCTCTTTCTTCTCTAGCTCTTCCAGCGTGCGAGCATTCACTTCGCCGGTGGCAATTTCGCGCAGGGCGATGACAGTGGGTTTGTCGTTTTCCAGTTCAACCAGAGGCTCAGCACCTTTGCTGATCTGGCGAGCGCGGCGAGTTGCCAGCAGCACCAGCTCAAAGCGGTTGTCTACCTGGCTCAGACAATCTTCTACGGTAATACGTGCCATGTTGCGTTATTCCTGATTCGGTTGGCCCATTAGGGGCGCACAGCCTGCCGATTCTACGCCGGTAGAGCAGGGAATGCTATGGGTATCAGCGACCCAGCAAATCGTCCAGCAGCGGGGCCAACTGCCGGGATTGGGCTTGACTGGATGCGCGGCAGGCGCTGACTATGGCTCTAAGTTGCGCCAGTGCCACATCAAACTGATCGTTCACAACCAGATAGTCAAATTCGTCCCAATGACGCATTTCCTCTACCGCCCCATCCAGGCGTCGGGCGATGACCTCGTCACTATCCTGGGCCCGGCGCCGCAGGCGCTTGGCCAGTTCGGCCCTGGACGGCGGCAAAATAAAGATCGAGTGGGCTTCAGGTATTTGCGCTTTAGTCTGTCTGGCGCCCTGCCAGTCAATCTCTAAAACCAGGTCGGCGCCTAGCGCTTGGGCTCGTTGCATCTCGGAGCGGCTACTACCGTAGCCGTTACCGTGCACGATCGCGTGCTCAAGAAATTCTCCTTGCTGAACCATCGTCCGATAGGCCTGTTCGGTCAGAAAATGGTAGTGCTCGCCGTCCACCTCGCCGGGGCGCGGTTGACGTGTGGTATGGGAAATTGAGGTGAGCAGGTCATCGCTACCTTCTACTAGGGCTTTTACCAAAGAGGTTTTGCCTGCGCCTGATGGTGCAGCGACAATGAACACCAAGCTGGTTGCGGGTTTACTCAATATTCTGGACCTGCTCGCGCATTTGCTCGATCAAGACTTTCAAATCCACCGACCACTGAGTGGTGCGCTGATCTACCGACTTGGCGCCTAAGGTATTGGCCTCCCGGTGGAGTTCTTGCATGAGAAAATCCAGCCGGCGTCCGACAGGCTTGCTGGAGTTGAGTTGTCGAGTGACCTCCTCAACATGGCCGGTCAGACGGTCCA
The DNA here is from genome assembly GCA_964559945.1 of uncultured Gammaproteobacteria bacterium. Lineage (GTDB taxonomy): Bacteria > Pseudomonadota > Gammaproteobacteria > Xanthomonadales > SZUA-38 > JANQOZ01. The sequence continues at coordinate 12,067 of CAZLJY010000144.1, forward strand.
GTTCCTCATCCACATCCATGCGCTGCAGCAGCAGCGCCACTTCCTGTTCCAAGCGGTCGGGATCAAGCTGTTGGGCGAGCTGGGTCACTTTGTCATTCAGTTTCTGGCCCAGACGCTGGCGAATCTCCGGCAGACAATGGCGGACTTGTTCGACAATGGGCTCAATTTGGGTCAGCCGGTCCCGCAGCAATCCTGATAGCCGCACGCCTTCTCGTTCCCGCATGGACTTAAGGTCGGCAAGCACTGAGTCGAGAAGTTGTTTCGCGGCGTCGCCAAGGGCACCTATGTCCGGGCTGGGCTCACGGACCATACCGGGCCAGCGCAAGAACTCAAGATCAGTGGCGCGGGGCGTTTCTGGAACCAGGCTGCGGGTGCGAGCCGCCAATTGGGAAAGATCTTCCAGTAGCTCGGTATTGAGTTGCATGGAGC
>CAZLJY010000145.1:0-12456 GCA_964559945.1 uncultured Gammaproteobacteria bacterium
GTGTAAATGGTGATTCGTTTTTATTTTCATTTTCTATTTTTTGGTCACAAGAAGCCTTGGGGTAGGGTGCTCACTATGAGGCATGGAAAAAGGATTGGGCTTACACCCCGCTCTTTAGTGTGCAAAGCACCAGTGGCATCAAGGTGCCCGATGCCCCAATTGTCGGAACTTTCAAGGCGAAACCCGGATTAGACATCATCACAGGTTTCGCCTCGAATGGATCTAGTAACTGTAAGACACCGTTAAGGCGATTTGTTGAGTGTTGCCTTGGATGACCGTGGTTGGACTGACAAAATCATTCAACCTGGGCTGGCGAATTTGCGATGTGACGAATTCCTCGTCGAACAAGTTCTTTGCCCACAAGGCAATATCCCAATTCTCGTTAGCGAAACCGACACGGGCGTTCACGATATTCCAATCATCAATAAACTGTAAGTTGGCAGAGCGGGTAGGGCTTTCGTCGCGAAAGATGTAGTCCGCCCGAGCATACCAGCGCCAGTTGTTTGCCATCTCATGGTGGAAGTTTGCATAGAGGTTGAACTGAGTTTTAACCGTTCTCCCAACTTGCTGTCCGCCGACATTATTGGTGCAAAGGGTGCCATCGCCACACAGGGTTGTAATGGCGCGATCAATGACGCCATTGTCGAACTTAGGGTCCGCATAGGCAAAGCCGAAACCAATATCCAACGACTCAGTAATATAGCTATCCACTTGCAACTCAAGACCTTGGGAGGACGCAGAGCCGCTATTGCGCACAATGGCATTGATAAATGCGGGGTCCTCAGAGGCGCCGCTAATTTGTAGGTCTTCCCAGTCGACGTAAAACAATGCCAAGTCGTATCGGATACGGTTATCGGCAAAAGTACCTTTTGCGCCTAACTCGATGGTGGTATTGGACTCTTCATCGAAAAATTGCTCACCGGGAAACGCTGGTGAAAAGCTGGTGTTGAATCCGCCAGATTTTATCCCCTGGGCTGCTGAGGCATAAAGTAAGGTGTCGTCAGATAAGGCGTAGTCATAGGTGACTCTTGGCGCGAAATAGCTCCAAGTATTTGACTGCTGTCCCGAAGGGGCACCAAAGAAACTCTGGAGGCCATTAATGGCTTTATCTTCTTCCGTGTAGCGACCCTCAAACGATAATCGGCTTTGATCACCGATATTCCATTCAAAGCGCGCAAATAGCGCCAAAATATCGACGTCCGCAGTGGCAACGTTGGCTGGCTGATTGGGCGTTAAAGGGCTTGCCGTTAGAAAGGGAGTCAGGAATCCGGGCACGATGCTTTGGGTTCCTGAAAGCGGTGTTGAATCAAGGGTTATGGAACTACTGCTATCGGATTCTTCGGAAGTCCAATAAACGCCGGCTAACCATGAAAAAGAATCACTGCCCCCTTCCAATCGGAATTCTTGGCTGATGGTTTCGTCTTCAGAGGCACTAAAAAACAGCGTGCTGATGTTGGTGAATCCCGGTGGGCCGACGGTGTCAAGGGTAAAGAAAGGCACGCCGTTGGCATTGGCGTCGTAGTCGGTGACTGAGTTCCATTCGGCGTCAGTCACTGCGGTTATGCTGGTGAAGGTGAACGCATCAGCCTCATAGGATACGTCGAGGGCTGCCAATATGTTCTGAGATTCGGCGCCGCGGCCCAGGGGGTTGCTGCTGATGTTGTCATTGAAAGGCAACGTACCGCAGGTATAGGTAGGGTCCCCGCCGGGTGCACCAGGAGGCGGAAAGAAGGATGGCGAACTGCTGCCACAGTTGAGGTCAACATTATGAATGCCAGCGGACTCGGTGTCCCTGTCGGTGACATACCCCATCAGTCTCGCGGTCCATTGATCGTTGGGCTCCCACAGTAACGTTACCAAGCCGGAGGTATTCTCATACCCGCCAAGATTGTTATCTGAGGCTGCGTTATCAATGGTTCCATCAAATTCTCGGAAGCTAAAGGCGGCGGTGGCCGATAAGGTGTCCGATAGTGGACCACTAAGATTGACCTTGGCCTCTAGGAATTCGTCTGAACCCGCGGATACGGCTATGCCCACATCCGGCTCGTCGGAGGGGTCATTGGTCACGTAGTTAATGGCCCCGGCAAAGGTGCTTCGACCATAAAGCGCACTTTGTGGGCCCTTGACGATTTCAACCCGCTGCAGATCCAACAGCTCCAGATCTAGGTTATTGCGACTAGGGATGTATATGCCGTCAAGGAATACGCCGACATTGTTTTCTCGGCCCTGAATATTGGACTGGGCCAAACCTCGAATCACTGGCGTTGACAACGCACCCACATTGAAATCTTGAAAGATTAGGCCAGGGGTCAAATTTGATACATCACTAATGGCTTGGACGGTGGCTTGTTCGAGAGTTTCCGCGGTCAAGGCGGTAATCGATAGCGGTACGCTCTGCAGCGATTCTTCCGTTTTTCGTGCAGTGACATAGATGACTTCCAGATCTTCTTCTTGGGAAAACACTGGAGTGCTGCCTGCGGCAAGTGCGAAGGAGGTCAATCCTACAGTGAGTACTTTAGACATATCATGGACACCGAGATTGGATTCAGGTGCCCCTGATCTTATTGCTATGTTCATTAATTATCAATTTCCCTAGCGACTTATCCATTGCTATTGGCAATTGCTAATTTCAGTCGTGATTTAGCGAAATTCGGGCAGTCGGCTAAAAGCTAGGTTGATATAAATGAAATATCACAGTCGTTTTGCCGATATTGTGTGTTTCTGGTTATTTTTATCGACAAAAATAAAGGTTTGCAGTGACCTTATGACGTTCTTTATTAGCGCCAATGACAGTCTGTTTCAGGCGCTAATTGAATATTTAGAACAGTGAGGCCAACTCGTCGATAACGCTCAGGCTGCTAGGCAAGACTGTCTTATTGCTCATTGGGTAACCCCGCCAGTTGGGCGTTGTCCAACCGGTCGGTGATGAAGGAAAGGGCTTTTAAGAGGTCGCTTTTTTCCAGGTCGCGCAGGATAAATACGACTCTAGATTGGTGATCGTCGTCAGGCCATGACGGCAAAATTATGGGTGGGTGCCAGATGTGCTGAACACCGTGGATAACCATGGGAACGTTAAGCTCTGACACATTAAGAATGCCCTTGATCCGCAGCAAATTGCTACCTCGCAAGCGGGCGAGATGATCAAACCACGCTTCAAATACTTTGACAGGTTTGGGCTCGGCAAAGCGAAGGCAGACTGAACGGATTCGGTCGCCATGTCGATTTTCATCATGGCTGTGAGCGTTGTGATCAACATGGGAGTGGTGATGGGGGTCACTATCGTAGGCATCGGCAGCCAGCCACTGTTTGACCGACTCACCTTTGAGTTTGGGGTTGAATTTCGAGCAGCCAAAAATCGTCTTGGGGTCAATCTCAGCGGGGTTCTGAATAGCGATCGCCGCGGCTGGGTTTAGGTGCCGCAATCGTTTTCGGAGACTTTGCTGCTGCGCCTGATCAACAAGATCGGCTTTGCTCACCACGATGGTGTCGGCCACAGCAACCTGCTTACAAGCTTCAGGCTGATCTTCCAACGTTTGTATGCCATTGACGCTGTCGACCACTGTGATGATTTGGGTCAGCGCATACTGTTTGGCAATGTCCGGCTCAGCAAACAAGGTTTGGACAATAGGCGCCGGGTCCGCAAGGCCGGTCGTCTCGATAATGATCTGATCAAACCAACGTTTACCGTCTCGAGAAAAACGCCACGGGGCTTCCTTGAGCGTCTTGGTTAAATCACCACGAATCGTGCAGCAAAGGCAGCCACTGGACAGGGCAACTAGGCCGGATTCCTCGCTGGAGAACATCATCAAATGATGATCAATGCCAATCGAGCCAAATTCATTAACGATGACCAACGCACGTTTGGCGTTCGTTGAATCAAGGAATCGATTCAGCAAGGTGGTTTTACCTGCCCCCAAAAAACCGGTCAGGATCGTTACAGGTATTGGGTTGTCCATTTTATTCTGTGCCGCGATGGTTGATGTAAGGGGTGATGACAACCGGCAGGGGTGTCCATAAACCCATGGTCCATAAACCAAAGGGCGCTGAGCTGCGGTTTTCAGCAATTGATACGTTAACTGAAAAGATATGTTATAACGTTTCTTTGTATTTTCCCAACCCGTCGGTATGTTCCCGATTTCCACGAAAACCCTAACAGCCGGGCGCCCATTTTGCGTGCTTTTGGTGTTGCTGTGCGCGTTCTTAGTTGGAGGCCAGGTTGCCCAACTAGCCCACAGCGATGACGATTGTGAGCATGATTCCTGCAATCTGTGTATGCCGCTGTCTGGTGAGGGCGAGATTAGCTGCGAGCCCGCTGGCACAGCCGTTAGAGGGTCTATTCATGGCGTAGATTTATCCGATTGCGCCGACGGCTGTTTGGCCATCTGGGCGCCAAGTCCACTTATTCGGGCGCCACCCATCAACTGATCTGATAACGATTTCCCGAACTGCGAGGTCGGTGGTTCGGTCATGCTTCACCTATTCGGAATTAAGATCATGTTGCATAAACCTTATTATCTGCAGGCTGTCTTGTCGGCCTGCCTTATCACTGGTTTGCCCATAGGGGCGACCTACGCTCAAGAATCCAGCGATGAAGCTCTTGAGGAAATTGTTGTTCTCGCCCATCCACTGTCCAATAAAGCGTTGGCTCAGCCTGTCTCAATATTGACCGGCAAAGCGTTGGACCGGGCTCGGTCGACCTCCGTTGCCGAAACCCTTGTTGGCATTCCCGGTGTTCATTCATCAAGTTTTGGCCAGGCGGTGGGGCGGCCCATCCTACGCGGTCTGGGTGGCGCCCGGGTCAAAGTCACTGAGGATCGGATCGACAGCTTAGATGTGTCTGTGTCCAGTCCGGATCATCTAACCACCATCGAGCCGTTTGTGGCCGAGAGCATCGAGGTGCTTAAAGGGCCGTCTACGCTACTTTACGGAACGGGCGCCATCGGGGGGGTGGTTAACGTCCACACCGGGCGAATTCCCCAGGAAGTTCCTGATGCGATGACCGGCAAGCTGGAGCTGCGCGGTGCCGACAATGCCAATCACAAAACAGCGGCGGCTGAGCTTGAGGCTGGGGCGGGTGCATGGGCCTTCCATGTTGACGCGTTTTATCGAGATGCCGATGAGTTTTATATTCCAGGATTTGCTGAGTCCGCGGGCCTGCGAGCGTTGGAAGCCCTGGAAGGAGAGGAGGAAGAGGGCGAAGAAGAGGAGGAAGCCTTTGGTACATTGCCGGGTAGTCAGGTAGAAACTCGCGGCGGCGCACTGGGCCTTTCCTATATTGGTGAGCGAGGTTTTGCCGGTATCTCCGTTTCCAGTTACGGGGGCGAATACGGTCTGCCTGGCGGTCATGGACATGAGGAAGGTGAAGAAGAAGAGGGTGAGGAAGAGGAGGAGGGCAACCCGATTCTGGACCTTTCGCAAACCCGAATCGATGGGGAGTTTGGACTTCACAACCCACTTGCTGGTTTTAGCCGTGCCAACTTGCGTTTGGGCTTCAATGATTACGAACACACCGAATTTGAAGGCAATGGTGAGGCCGGCACCGTATTTGCGACTGAGGCAATGGAAGGGCGACTGGAACTGGTGCATGAACCTTTTATGGGGTTTGAGGGCGCTACCGGTGTGCAGTTTTCAACTCGGGAGTTCTCGGCTTTAGGGGAAGAAGCGTTTGTGCCACCCGTGGACACTGACACCCTAGGTATTTTTTACGTCGGCCAGCGGTCCTTCGGCAGCACGGGCTTAGATCTCGGATTTCGCTATGAACATGTTGACCAAGATCCATCGGTGGGTCGGTCTCGTAGCTTTGACCTTGGGGCCGCTTCCCTAGGGGTAGTGCAGCCGCTTTCTGATCGCTGGAGGTTGAGTGGCCAACTGGATTACTCCAACCGCGCCCCAGTAGCAGAGGAGCTGTATTCTGACGGACCTCATCTGGCCACCCAAAGCTTCGAAATTGGCGATCCGAATCTGGAGGAAGAGAGCGCGCTGAATCTTTCCGCTTCCATCCACTATGAGACACCAGCGGTTAACTTTGTCTTAAGCGCCTATCAGACAGAATTTTCCGACTTCATTTATGAGGTGGCTACCGGCGAGGAAATGGACGAACTGCCAGTGCTTCAGTGGCAACAGCAAGATGCCACATTCCAAGGCTTGGAAGCGGATTTGGGCTGGAATGCCATTACCTGGAATAACGGCGGCATGGCCTTAAATCTTGGTTACGATAGGGTTCGTGCCCGTCTTGATGTGGGTGAGAATCGGAACTTGCCTCGCATCCCACCGAGTCGCTGGCGTGTGGGTACTGTTCTGAGCTGGAGAGAGTCTCTGGCGGAGATCAGTTGGAGCCGGGTTTCCTCGCAGACCGATGCGGCTCTGAACGAATTGCCTACTGAGTCCTATAACGATTTGCGGGTGCACGTATCCACTCGTCTAAATTTTGCGGGTAGTGACGTTGAGCTGTTTCTAACGGGACGTAACCTGACCGATGATGAGCAGCGTTACCACACCTCATTCATTAAAGATTTTGCGCCCCAGCCGGGACGCACGATTGAAGCGGGTGTCACTTTTCGTTTGTAAGTTAAGCGGCGGTTCAAAGACTGTGAAAAAAGACGGTCTCTACCCAAGAGGGTAGGGGCCGTCCATCGGGTCCATTAGGCCAGCTAGGTTCCCCTTAGAGGGTTGATTCCCATTTCCCCGTGGGTGCTTCACAGTTTGCCCTTTTGACATTCAGGGCTATTGAGTGACCTGCAAAAGCCGTTCTAGTCGTAGGCCTGGATCTGGCCAGCGGCCATGCTGTAGCCAGCGGCGCCCATTTCTGAATTGCGAAATGTGGTGGTCATTTCACCCAACACCCAAACCGGCTCCCATAAAGAATCAATCACCATTGGTGTCGCCAATTCTACGTGGACAACCTGATTGGCTGGCGGCGGCGGGTAGTGCATACAAGCACCAAAGTAGGGCACTAGTAGAAGGGAACCAACGGTTCCTCCCTCAACGAATTCCAACGGCACAACGAAGCCTGGGATCTTTACGTTGGCCCCGTTGAGCTCTTTCACCACGGGAACATCCACGCTTTGGTTGGCTTCAACTTCGGCTAGCAGGCGGTCAAGCCTGGTCTGGGGCGCCGGTTCCGGCAACGCTGACCCAACCGATTGGGATTTTGGCAGTAGGTCGTTCCAGGATAATTCACGGGGCTCCTGTGCTGCCGCGGTGCCGGCGAAAAATATCAGTGCGGCAATCCAATTTTTGATGGGTCTGATCTGCGTCATAGAAATATTCCTAGAATCGGATTCTGGCGGAGAGATTGTCGCCGATCCAATCGTGATAGGCGTGTTTTACGGTCAGCCTGTTGGTGGAAACCGCTCTTTATTATCCATAGTTAGCGTAAGGAAATTGTTAGCGGCTCGTTGCTAGCAGTGGCCTTAAATACTCGCGTGCTGGTCTCGGTGAGAATCTGAACCTCGATCTGTTCGGGCTTCTCAAACCCAACAACAAATCGAGCCTCCAGGGAATCCAGAGGCTGCGTAGATTGGCACGCCCAACGGTACTGCGCATTAACCTCAGCGTGCTCGCTGTGATGATCTTCGGCATGCTCGTGAGAATCCTGATGGTCCTGTTGTGCAGACTTGGCCGGTGCGCTGATCAGCTGTTCCAGATATTCAGGACCTTCCACGAGAATTTCCTCAATAGTGCAAGCGGCCTGGGTGGGCAAAGCAAACATGGCTTTGGAATCACTGAGTAGATTGGCCGCCTGTGTAAGACGGAGAGCTTGGGCGTCATTCCGGGGTGCGTGTTCAAACCCCATCAGGTCGGTTAGGGGTGCGTTCAAGGCAATCGCCAGGGTTTGTTCCTCAACGACAATACCGATGTCTATCTGGCCATGCAGATGTTGGGCTGAGGCTATTTCGGCGCACAAAACCCAACTAAAGATGAGGCACCGAGACAATCGACGCCATCGTGCTTCACCCGCTTCGTTGCCGGAGGGTTGTGCAGGATAAATTCTCATTTAAACGTTATAACATATCAAAAATGGTGAATAAACCTGTCCTATTCGGCTTGGCGCATTGTGCCTAGCCATATCCCACTGGGCGGGGATTGGCGTTTCTGACCATTGGGTTAGGGAGCCAGCACGCTGGCTTCACCAACTCCCCATAAACCTCTGAGGTTATTACACCTATTTAGTTCCGATCGGAGCTATCTCACCAGACATTGGTTAGCGGGCAAACCCACCGAATCCAATTCTTCGGGTGTCGCCAGACGCCACGGGTATCCCTCGTTGTCACCAGCGCTTCCGGCATTGAAGACGGTGACTACATTGCTACTAGTCGTCCTTTCAGCGCCCTGTGCGTCGGCGCAGAGATTGTTGTTGCCCAGGTAGTTTCTTCCAGCAGAGCAGGTTCGCCAAATTAGCCCGGAATTAAGATCTACCGAAGAGTCTCCATTAAAGTGGATAAATTGAGCAGGCTGGACGGCGCGTATATCGCAGCTCTTATTGCCCACCGAAGCTTCAAAGCTATCGCTGAAAATGAGCGCATCCAAAAAGGTAATGCTGGCCATCGTTTCGCCGCCGGCAAGATAGGCGCCAGGAGCAAGGGAAAAATCTAGCGTCTCTGTATCCTCAATTAATCCGTCCTGAATGGCAGAAAGCTCCAGGTCGAAAAATGCTTCATTGGCGGCAATATCCACCCGTTGAAAGGACCTGAAAAACCCACTGTTGTTATCGCTAAAGTCCGCTGTGCTTGCGGTACTTGAACTATCGATGGCGGAGTTTGTGCGCAGCGTACTATTGAGATCCCCGCCAGATCTTGAAAACCGAATGACTGCGGGTAGACCCCCTTCAGTAGTGATCGAATTGAGGGTGGTGAGGGTCACCACAGGCGAATCATCGCCAATAGTGATCAAAACGGAGTTGTCTGCGCCTTCCAAGTAGTTGCCGGAGGCCAGGCTAAAGGCCAAGGTCTCGTCACCTTCTACTAAATTATCCGGCGTAGGGGTCAGAACCAGATCAAAGGTATTTTCGCCTACGGCGAAATCAATTCGCCCAAACGATTCGAAAAAACCACTATTGTTGTCTGAGTAATCCGACCCGCTAGCGGTACTGGAACTGTCGATCATTGAATTGACCGTCAAGCTCGCATCGATATCACCACCATTGCGGCTAAAAGCGATCACGGCGGGGGACCCATTTTCTGCGGCAATAGGGGTGGTGGCTGAGAGGCTCACCACGGGAGGGTCATCAGTGATACTTGCTTGTACTTGTGTGGCGGCTCCTAGGGTATAACTTCCATCGCCAAGGCTGAAAATCAGTGTTTCTTCGCCCTCCACGAGGTTATCGGCGGTGGCGGTGAGCACGAGATTAAAGACGCTCTGGTCAGAGGCGAAATCAATTCGACCGAAGGACTCAAAGAAGCCGCTATTGTTGTCGGAATAGTCAGCACCCGTGGCGGTACTGGCATTGTCGATGATTGAGTTTACCGTCAGTCCGGCGCTAATATTGCCCCCGCTGCGCTCAAATACGATGGTGGCTGCAGGGCCATTTTCTTCGGCAACCGACGACACCGCCGATAGGTTGATCACCGGTGGATCGTCAGAGATGTCGATTTGCACCTCAGTAGCGGTACCGATGGTGTAACTGCCCTCAGCAAGACCAAAAATCAGCGTCTCTTGTCCCTCAACAAGATTGTCTGCGGTAGGCGTTAGAACAAGATCAAAGGTGCTCTGTCCAGGGGCGAAATCTATCTGTCCAAAGGACTCAAAGCGGCCACTGTTGTTATCCGAGTAATCGGCGTTGGCGGCCGTGCTTGCGGCAGAGAGGGTGTTGTTGACTCTTAGGCTTGTCGCAGTGGAACCGGTGCGGGTAAATCGAACAATGCCATCAACGGGCCCAGATTCTGAAGCAGTGCCCGACACCACCTCTAGGGTCACCGTTTGGGCGGTGGCGATGATGGGGAAACAACAACATAGGATCAAAAAAAGTCGGCTCATGGGTTTGTCTTGAAGTCCAATACGATGACCTCAAACTAACCGCAAGTAGGCGAAGTAACTTGATGGATACCTAATGAAACTGTGATTGAAGGCTGGGAGCTAACGATTCCTGCCGCTGATAGGTCGAGGGATGTATCAGTAACCTACTGGGCAGCGACCCCATTTGCCGGGAGCGCTGCCCTAAGGTTAAGTCATGTAACCCGTCGATATTGCGTCTTTAGAACTGATGTTCGTTCACGACGCAATTCGCATAGGCCCCATAAAATCCCGTTTACTCAGTGGCACGCCCCTCATGCGCAGTAAATCATAGGCAGTGGTTGCGTGGAAAAACAGATTCGGGTGAGAAAACGACAACACAAAATTCTCACTGGTGAATGGAATTCGTTGTTCACCCAATACAAATTCCACCCGCTTGCCGGTCTGGGCGTTCACATCGCTCTGCGTGTATTGACTAAGTGCCTCACGAGCATCGTTAATTTGCTGCTCGGCAGCTTGCCAGCTCAGTTCATAGGGGCCTTCTGGAGGCCGAAACTCACCGGAGTAAATGCCTTTGATTGAGCCCAAAGAGTGGTGGACAACGGACACAATTTGAAACCCAAAGCCCAACATGTCGTCGGTTAGCCGGCACGCCGCTACCGCGTCTAGGTCCTGGTTTTCGCTTTCGAAGTGCGTTCTAGCTTTGCTCAGCACTGAGCTGACGCCATCGAGGGTTTGAATCGAGGTGGCAATACTTGCCTCATATAACGAAATACTCACGGTTTTCTCCTTGGTCGGACAAAAGGCTGTCAACAAAAGGGTCCACAGTTTGTGCAATGCTGGCAGCGCAGGGCTAAATGTTTTGGATTTGGGATTGTCTCACACGCTGACAACTAACAGGCTGTTAGGTTGATCTTGAACCACGGCTAACCGCGGGCCCTGGGCCCGGGACTTTGTGACGCTCGTTAGTGGTTTGCATCTATTGTTTCAGAGAGTTTCCCGGTGGATATGTCCACTGCCGGCCAAACCAGGCCCATTCGAATTGCTATCAGTAGCACCAGTACGCTAAGTACCAACGCCACGAAAAAGCCTATGGGATGATCTGGGACCCCGTGAACCAACAGGTGCAGCAGATAAATCGTCGTCATAGCATTAAATACCAGGGCGGTGTTGAGTGCCCAGTTCATGCACAGCCACAAGGCTCTGCATACCACGATATTGATCAAGCCGTTGATGGTTAGCACTAGTCCCGGCAACAGGAGTAAAAACCGGCTTTTGGCCGATTCACCTGACCCTGCATCGATGGCTGGCCAAACGGCGGCGAAATGCCCGTAGGCGGCGGCCAAAAGAGATAGGCCCAAGAAGGCACCGACCACGGACGTCAATCGGAACAACGAGTTATCCGGCGAGGATTTGCTGGCATTAAAATCCAATGTCGATGTCTCCAACTTTGGCCAGCCCACATTCGTAGGCAAACACCACAGCCTGAGCCCGATCTCGAAGGCCTAGCTTCGACAATAGACTTGATACGTGGGATTTCACGGTGGCAGGTCCAATAAACAATAACTCGCCGATCTCAATGTTGCTCTTGCCGCCTGCTAATGCTTGCAGCACTTCATGTTCTCGAGCGGTTAACCGTTGCAGCCGATTCGCTAACTGATGGTCATTGCCCAGTTGAGTGGCAAACCGTGCGATTAATCGCCGGGTAATATCAGGAGCCAGTAGGGCGCCGCCTGCGGCAACGGTGCGCACAGCGGCCACCAATTCTTCGGGCGGTATGTCTTTTAAAACAAACCCGCTGGCACCGGCATGCAAGGCTTTGTAGACGTATTCATCGGGATCGAAGGTAGTCAGAATGATTACCCTGGTGGTGTCCTTGTTTTCTACCAGTATCCGGGCTGTGGCTTCCAGGCCATCCAGTTCTGGCATTCGAATATCCATTAGAACAATGTCGGGTTCATGTTCTTGGGCGGCGGCAATGGCTTCCAGTCCGTTGCCAGCTTCGGCCACAACCTCGATATCGTCTTCATGGCCAAGCACCATGGCAAAACCCCGGCGCACCAGGGTTTGATCATCCACTACTAGCACTTTTATCGTCATTGGGCGCTACCCTTGAGTGGGAGTCGGGCGCGAATCTCAAAACCGCCGCCTGATCTGCCGCCCGCGAAAAATTCGCCGCCAATCAGGTCCACCCGCTCGCGCATTCCCGCAATGCCGTGCCCACCCGTTGATCTCACATCGCCACCTTTGCCGTTGTCCTGCACTTGCACCGCAACCTGTTGTTTGTCGATCTCCACTGAAATGCTCACGGCCACGTTATCTCCGGCATGCTTGATGGCGTTGGACAGTGCCTCTTGAACGATCGGGTACACCGTTAGCTCCAGCCGGGCAGATAGTGCGGAAACGCTGCCATAGGGTGTCAGGCGCACATCCAGGCCTGCATCTTCCCCCTCATAAATCCTGGATCTCATAGACATCTCCGAGCACACGAGACTAAGGGGAACG
>CAZLJY010000146.1:0-12443 GCA_964559945.1 uncultured Gammaproteobacteria bacterium
ATGTATAACCGTTCAGCCATCAGCAAGGTGGGAGACATCAGCGTGCCGTTGCTGATTGGCCAGGGCCAGAACGATCCACGAGTAACGAAACAAGAAAGTGATCAGTTGGTGGCAGCAATGGACGAAAAGGATTTGCCCGTCACCTACGTTAACTTCCCTGATGAGGGGCATGGATTTGCCCGGCCTGAAAATCGTCTGGCGTTTTATTCGGTGATGGAAGGGTTTCTATCTCGCTGCCTGGGCGGCAGAGCGCAGCCCATCGGCGAGGCCTTTGCCGGTTCCAGTGTTGAGATTCTGCACGGTGATCAGTTTGTTGACGGGCTATCCTCAGCAATTGCTAGCCACAGGGAGCAAGCGAGCGCTAGCGCAACAGAAGGGCAGCCCTAATCACGCCTAAAACCCGCTGTCCTCGGGGCAGCGGGTCTTCATAGCGCGCCTATTATTCGAAGCTATCGGAAAACAGCGGGTCAGGCCTGATTCGTCCGCCAATAAAGAAATAGCCAAGTTCATTGACCCGGGCAGACAAGGTATTTTTCACCGTGTCTTGGTTGGCGGTGATTTGTGTGTAGGGGCCATCGACCTCACGGGAATAAAACAGCTGCAGGTCCGTTTCGTTGGGCACCAAAAGCTCGTTCTCAAGATACTTGAAGGTGACCGTGACGTTACTGTAGTTCCGTCGGCCTGTATTGAGTCTCCAATACATATCTACGCCGGGATTGGGTATCGGTGAACCCTCACGATGCAGGAAGACAGATTGCAGGCTTTCTGGTCGAAGAAATCCTCGCCCGTTAGTGAAGTCTATCCACACTCGAGAGTCCGGCGTGGTGTGATTGCTGCGGTCTCCCGATACGCCTATGGCCGTTTGCGGTGTGTTGTCAGGCCCAGTCCACTGTTGGAAAACGGCGACGGGCTCGGCAGGTGGGTCGGAACTAAATATCAGGTATGCAGAGCCAGCATTGGTTGCGCCCCCAGGTGCCGCTCGGGTGGCACCAACCAGCAAATCCGCCAATCCATCGCCGTTGACATCACCAGCGCCTGCGACGGAAAACCCAGCGTAGTCGCCAACGGCAGCGCCGATCAGAGAACGATGTCCCGAATCCGGTATACCTAAATCGACATCTGCGGCCTCGGATTTTCCGTATACGATATAAGCCATACCGTTAGTTACCAGTGGGTTTGTATAATAGGCTTGGGGTGCCCCGACGATGATATCGGCTAAGCCGTCGCCGTTGATATCACCGGCGCCAGCAACGCTGGTTCCCAGAAGCCCGTCAACAATATCGCTAAATATCGTAAAACCCCCATCACCCAGTGAACTGACAGCAACGTCTTCTACATCCCGTTTTCCGAAAACCACAAAGGCCCGGCCACGGTCGGAATCAGCGTAATTTGATCCAATCACCAGATCGGCGAAACCGTCACCGTTGACATCGCCAGCGCCTGAAACTTGCGAAACGCGATCACTCTGTATCGCGTAGCCTCTTAATCCAAGGTCATCCACCCTGACGGTGTTCGCGATATCCTGACCGAAAATGACGAATGTTGTCGCGCCACGCCCTGCGCCGATGACAACATCGGCTAAGCCGTCACCGTTAACGTCGCCGGCACCCGATACGGTCCGTCCTACATTCTGATCCGTATCAATGCCCTCGATGATTGTGCCGCCCTCATCCAATTCGTTCACATCCACCGGGCGTGAGTCGTCTTTACCGAAAATGATGAAGGCTCTGCCGGCGTCGATCCGTTCACTCCCATTGGCAGGAAAGTGGCTGGAATAGGGTTGGCCGATGACAATGTCGTCAAACCCATCACCATTGACATCCCCGGCGCCTGAGACCGATTGACCAAACCTGGCACCGATGGTGTCAGCTTCAATGACAAATCCGTCCCTTCCCACGTTACTCAGGTCCACGGGCCGCGAATCCTGCTTCCCAAAAACCACAACGGCTGGAGTAAAACCGGTTCGGCCCGGTAACCCGACTACGACATCATCCAATCCATCGCCATTCACGTCACCGACACCGGAGACGCTGGCGCCCGCATAGTGTGGGTCCCCCGCACTTGAGCCATAGCCGAGGATAGGAAATCCTCCGGTACCCTGGTCCCCAAGATTAACGATTCCAGTCTCTGTGCGCCCAAACATTACGTAAGCTTGGCCGAAATTACTGTTGACGCCGGGGGAACCGATAACGATATCCGGTATTCCGTCGCCGTTGATGTCTCCTGCTCCGGTGATGCTTGCAGCAGCAAAATCGTCGCTACCGGCGCCATCAATTCGTATTCCCTGGCTGCCGCCCAGCAATCCTAGTTCTATAGGCTGAGCGAGAATTGAGCTGGCCGAACCGGCCATCATCGCTAGCGCAATCGCCGATACCAGGCGTTTTTGCGTGGTTTTCATTGTTTACTCCATTAGCAATCTCCCACAGTAAAACGCTGGCCGTGGCGAAAACGCACACTTAGCGCGTTCGAAATGGCCAATCAGCAAAACCCACTAGTTTTTGGCTAAGTTCGCCTCAGCCTTTTGGCGTTAACTTGAGCAGTCGCCCACCGGTGCCGCGGCGCTCATCTTCCAGGACCCAGATGGCCCCGTCAGGGCCTTCTTCCAGGCTTCTGATCCGTGCACCCATGGGATAGCGGGCGACCTCATTGGCCGACTCACCGGTCAGTTCCAATCGGACGATGGCGTTGGACGAAAGGCCAGCAACCAATGCATCACCGCGCCAGTCGCCAAACAGGCCGCCGTGATAAATCATCAAATCCCCTGGCGACACCACTGGGGTCCACCAATAAGCGGGTTTGGAGAATTCTGGGCGGGTGTCGTGGTCGGGAATCTCGCGGCCGTCGTAGTGATCGCCATTAGAGACCACCGGATAACCATAGTTGGCGCCCCGTTTAATCAAATTCAGCTCATCGCCTCCGGCTGGGCCCATTTCCATCACCCACAGTTTCCCATCCGGCGCAAAAGCTATTCCCAGCGGGTTTCGATGACCCAGTGACCAAATTTCTCCATAGGGTGCGTCGCCGCCCACCGACGGGTCAGTGTCGCGATAACCCACAAAGGGATTATCCGCCGGTATGCTCCCGTCATCGTTTAGGCGTAGCATTTTGCCGATGGTGGACTGCATGTCTTGGGACGGGGTGAACTTCTGCCGGTCGCCGGAGGAAATCCACAAAAAGCCCGCTTTATCGAACGCTAGTCGATGGCCGTAGTGGCCGCGCCCGCGAAGCTTAGGGTACTGTCGCCAGATGACCTGGGCATTGCGTAACCGGGGTCGGCGGCCGCTGTCATCAAGGATGCCACGGGCCACGGCGGCGCCGCGCACATCGCCATTTCCCGATTCCACGTAGCTGATGTAGATCAGCTGATTGTTGGCGAAATCCGGGTGCGCAATCACGTCTCCCATACCGCCCTGACCACCGTAATCCACGTCGGGTATGCCACCTATGGGCCCAGTCTTCACCCCATCTTGGGTGACGATAAACAGGTTGCCTTTTTTCTCCGTCACCAACATTCGCTGGTCAGGCAGAAAAGACACGGCCCAAGGTTCATCAAATGTCGCCACTTCCTCAGCGTTAAAGGGCAGTTGGTCCTGAGCATTTAGGCCTGAAACTAGCAGCAGGCCGGCAAGCAATAACAGGGAGCGTTTCATGGGCACAATCCTCGAGCCAGGTTAAGTTAGATCAGTATCTAGGTTATGCACCATAGCCAATCGGCGTCGGCACAGCCAGGTCCGGGGATAGAATAAAGACCAAGCGTGGACTGGGTGGGACGGGCCACTAAAGATTTTCTTCCACAGGTTGTCCATTTTGCTTGTAAATCACCCCGCCTTTCATCACCAGATCCACATCTGCGAGCAGGTTGATGTACTCCAGCACGTCGCCGCGCACGGCAATAATATCGGCTTTTTTGCCAGCGGATACGGTGCCTAATTCGGCCTCCTTACCCATCATTACCGCCGGCCAATAAACGGCTGCACGGATGACGTCCATGACCGGTAGACCCATCACTCGCACCAGAACATCCATTTCATTCCAGGTGGACTGACAATGAAATTTCATCGGGATGCCGCTGTCTGTGCCGACGAGAAATACCACGCCAGCTTCTCTTAGCTGGGCAATTTTTCGCTTAAGGGTCGGTTTGCGAAGCGGCGTCAAGCGGGTATAACCCAGCTGACCGGGCTGGGCGATGGAGCGCTGAATATCGGCGATGGTGTCAGCTTTGAGGCCTCGCTGCCAGCAGGGGTCATCGAGTTTCTCCGGATTGGCCACGGTGCGGTCAAAATTCCATAGCCCCTCAACCGTTGGGGTCCAGTACAGTGGCCCGCCCGCAATCCGGCCGGTGGCAGTGCGCTCTTTCAGCGCCAGCATAATGTCTGGCGGATATTCTGGCGCGGTGGTCAAACCCGTATGCTCAAAATTATCAATACCAATCTCAAGCCCGACGCGAATTTCATTGGGGCGATGGGAGTGTCCAACCACTTTCATGCCCCGTTTATGGGCTTCATCCACAATGGCTAGAGCCACCTTGCGCGGCAGTTTGTCCTGATCAATCAGTTTGACGATCACCATGCCGGCCTCATCGAGTTTTGCGACTTTGGCCCTGGCGTCGGCGGCGGAGGTCACCGCCCAGCGGTAGGCTTTTTGCCAGTCGGCAACCTCGGCTTGCAGAAAAGGGCCAGACATAAATAACCGCGGCCCGGGAATTTCACCGCGATTGATTCGCTCAAGCACTGATTGAGATGCCTCTAGCGGTGCACCCAGATCCCGAGCGGAGGTGACCCCGGCCAGCAACAGGTGAGAGGCGGTAGCCGGCATGATTTCGTCGGCCAAGCGCTCAAGGTACGTCGCTTGCCAATGGGGATAATCAGCATGTCCGCTGAGCATTAAGTGGGCATGGGATTCCCACAAACCGGGCAGCATATCCATGCCTTGGGTGGATACGACTTGGTAATCGTTGGGTACCGCCAGGGTATCCACCCGACCCACCTGCACGATGGTGTCGCCCTCAATTAAGATGACGGCGTTGGGTATGGGGGCGTGGCCAAAGCCATCAATCAGTCGACCACCCACCAGGGCGGTTTTTTCTGCGGCCAGGGTGACTGGCAATACCACAATCAGGATCAAGGCGCTTACGAGCTGGAAAGAAACGCGTTTCAGCATGGCGGGGCTCCAGTGGTTGGTTTCAGGGGAGCGTACCTGCAACCATCTGCCTTCGCAAAAGACCGGTTTTCGCGCGTTAACCCAGGCCCGTTGAGCAATGCGCTCTGCTGATGATCTTATTCATATATTGAGAAGCAACTGGGTGACAGTTCCCAGGTGTGGGACGGCGGTGGGTAAACAAACGTCGCACCCATAACGTTCGACGCCGGCGGATCTGCTAGCATCGGGCTTTACGTCCAAAACCCCTTGGGGGAGATTTGCTATGAAACGACTGACCCTTCTCGTATTTGCTTTCGCTCTGCTGTCCTGTGGTGTTGCCCAAGCGGACCTAAAAGACAAACTCAAAGGTCTGTTAGGTGATGATGAGCAAACCGATACCGAACAAACCACCAGTGAGTCTGACGCTGAGGAGGATAACGGTGGCGGCTTTAATCTCAGTTCACTGTCATCAGATCAGCAGGTTGCGGGGCTCAAACAGGCGTTGGAACAGGGCTTTACTCGAGCCATAACCAGCCTCGGGCAGGCCGATGGATTTTGGGAGAGTGAAACGGTGCGCATTCCGCTGCCCGAAGGCGTGGAAAAAGTGGCCAAGACTGCCCGTAAATTGGGTGCTGACCGTTACGTGGATGATTTTCACGAAACCTTAAACCGAGCGGCCGAGGGTGCAGTGCCGGTGGCAACGGATCTATTTGCCGCAGCGCTTACCGATATGACCATCGACGATGCGATCGGCATTATCCGCGGCAGCGATGACGCCGCGACCCAGTATTTTCGCGCCAAAACCGAAAGTTCCTTGAGTGAACAGTTTTTGCCCCTGGTCACCGAGGCAACGGATCAGGCTGGGGTGACTCAGGCATACAAACAACTCAACAGCAAAGCCGGCGGCTTTTTGTCTGCCTTCGGCGGCGATGAAGACGATTTGGACCTTGATCGCTACGTGACGAACAAAGCGCTGGATGGGCTGTTTGTTTATATTGCTGCAGAAGAAAAGCAGATTCGCGAAAATCCAGTGGCTCGCACCACTGATCTGCTAAAGGCACTGTTTAACTAAGTCCGATCGAGACCCGCTTTATTGCTCTCTGATTACCCATCAACCCGGTACGCCAGTGCCGGGTTAGCTTCTATTGGACCCGGGTCAGGAAATTGATCAGGTCCGGGGCATTCATGGAAATCCGGGTGCCGGCCATTTTACCGTTGAGAATTTCCCCTTCCGGCCATTGATCCACACCTCGGGTCAGGGTGTTATCGCCGCGGATTACCGTAATGGCAATGCGCGTCCCGGCAGGTACTGCCCGCACATTATTAGGCCCGGACTTGTCGCTTTTGGTGCGATAGTGACTCACTAGCTCTGCCCGTTCGCCCCACTGAATGGCGAACAGGGTGGTGTTGGTGGTGTACTCCTGGCCGGTCACAAATCCGTTGTCGCTGCTAAGCTTGGGAGGGGTGGCGCAGGCGCTGAGTAACAGCATGATGGATAAACTAAATGCTCGCATGTTATTCAAATCCTCGACGCAACAAATGCATCGTTATGTTTGTGCCTTGGCTGTGAGCAAGGATGACCAGATCATTTTTTGCGTCCCCAAGCCAAGTCTGCAGTGTTGCCACCGGTGAAGGTGCTATTTCGCCAGTGGCGCGCCATAGATAGCGTTTGACCTGGCTGCCAGGTCTTGGCACCAGAACCCGCGTAACAATTTTCGGGTGAGCCACCGCGAATCCAGAAAAATCGTGACCCTGGCCAAGACCACTACCCGCGCGATTTTCCACTGGCCAGACCTGACCATCGCCACGCACGAATCTGCGCCAGTAGGTGAGGGAGTCCGGGCGAATAATGCTTTGATTGGGGACCTGATCTCTGGGGCTCCAGTAAACCTCAACGGTAAGGCTTGGGTCATCCGGCGGCTCGGTGGTAGTTTTGGGTGCAACAAGCAGCACCTTAACGGTCTTTCCCCGCAGGCTACCCGGCGCCAAAATCGGCCAGCCTCCCCCGCTGTCGGCGAATTCCCGAGCTTCGCGGTCGAGGCGTTTTTCCGCTTTGAGGCGAAGCACGTTGTGGTCTCGATCATAGGCATCAGTGGTGCCCAGCTGGCTGGCATAGCGGCGATCCGGGGTGATGCCGGGCATGGCGTCTTTGACCATGTCCCAGACATAGTCGGTATAAAGGCCTGTGCTGGGATCTCGTGGGCTGTTAATGCCGGAGAATGTCCAAAATTGCGTCATTGCTGCTCACCGCGACGAGGGTGTGTCGAAAAGTGTGCCTTGTTGGGCGGGTAAACACCACTGGCGCTCTTGCCACCTTATCCAACGCACTGTAGATCAGACTTTCAGCAGCTCCTGCAAGCGTTGGTCATTTTCGATTAAGTCTCGTTGCTCACGTTGGCGTTGGGACATGCCATTAAGCAAATCACTGCCCTTGGGACAATGGATCTCCCCAGGCGAGCCTTGTTGGAAGGGTAGAGGGATTTAGAACAGCGTATAGATAAACGGCGCGATGACCGAACCTTCGCCCAACACGATAAGGACACCCAAGAGCACCATCACCAGGATGATCGGCGCCAGCCAGAACTTTTTGCGCACGCGCATGAACTTCCAAAGGTCAGACAGCAAATCGAGCATCAGAAGGGGTTATCCAGTGATTTTTCCATCTCGGGATCCTGCACTACCCGGTAGGAATCAGCCTCCGGTTTCAGCTTACGGTGCAAAGCATCGCGTCTAATGACCCGCATGACAAGGGCCGTTGGCACGATGGTGAAAATAAATACGCCAGTCATCAGCACCGGTGTGGTGATCTTGCCCATGATGGCACCAAATTTTAGGAAACCGCGATGCACCGGGGCTAAGGAGGCGGGTGCCAGCAGAGCCCAAAGGACAAAAACCCCACCCAGATACCAAGGCCAATACGCCAGGGGTTTACCCAGCAACCAGGGAAACAACAGACCCAGAACGATACTGACAAAGCCGGCCAGTAGCAGACCAAAATTTCGCAAGTCTGAGGTCGTTGGCGGCGATAGCGAGGTGCACTGGGTCATTAGTCCAACACAAACTCTTCGCGCCAGGAGTCATCTGTGGGCATTGCTGGTTGCCGTTTTTTGTCAAACACCAAATTCTCCACAATAAGGTAGTCCATTTCCGTGCGCATAAAACAACGGTAAGCGTCCAACGGTGATTCCACAATGGGCTCGCCGCGCACGTTGAACGAGGTATTGACGACTAAAGAGCAGCCCGTGATATCGCGAAAAGCCTCTATCAGCGAATGGTAGCGGGGATGGGTTTCCTGATGAACGGTTTGCACCCTGGCTGAGTAATCCACGTGAGTGACCGCAGGAATTTCGCTGCGTTTTTCATTGATTCGATCCAGACCATTGGCTGGGGATTGTTCTGACGGTTGCACCCGCAAGTCTTCCCTTACAGGGGCAACGATCAGCATATAGGGAGAGGGACCCTGGTGCTCAAAGTATCGACTCACATCCTCTGCCAAGACCGATGGAGCAAAGGGTCGAAACGATTCCCGGTATTTTATTTTCAGATTCATCACCGACTGCATGGTCTCGCTACGCGGATCACCGAGGATAGATCTTCCACCCAGCGCCCGGGGGCCAAACTCCATCCGACCTTGGAACCACCCCAACACGTTTTCACTGGCCAGAATTTCTGCCCCGCGTGTACAGACCGCCCCGTCGCTCAGTTCCTCGAATACGGCCCCCAATGGTTCTAGCTGTGCCTTAATTTGATCCGCCGAGTACTCAGTGCCCAGATAAGAGCCCTGCATGCTATCCCTGTCACCGGATGGTTTTTCTACAGGTCGTTCAGTGTCGTGCCAAGCGACCAAGGCGGCGCCCAGCGCGCCGCCAGCATCACCGGCCGCTGGCTGAATCCAGACCTTGTCGAATGGCCCTTCCCGCAGCACCCGGCCATTGGCCACGCAGTTCAACGCAACACCACCGGCCAGGCAGAGATTTTTGCTACCAGTTTCCCTCTGCACGGTGTGAGCCAGGCGCAAAACAACCTCTTCCGTGACCGCCTGAATGGAGGCCGCAAGATCCATCTCTTTTTGACCGATGTCACTTTCTGAGACCCGCGGTGGACCGCCAAAAAGCTGGTGAAATTTGTCACTGGTCATGGTCAGACCGGTGCAGTAGTTGAAATACTGCATATCTAACCGGAAGGTGCCGTCGGCCTTGAGATCCAACAAATGATCGGTGATCAAGTCCGCGTATTTTGGTTCTCCGTAGGGTGCTAAACCCATCAGTTTGTACTCGCCGGAATTCACTTTGAAACCGGTGTAATAGGTAAACGCCGAATACAAAAGGCCCAAAGAGTGGGGAAAGTCGATTTCCCAAAGCGGCTGAAGGCGGTTGCCCTGGCCGCGCCAGACTGAAGTGGTTGCCCACTCGCCTACCCCATCCAGACAAAGGACAACCGCGTCGTCAAAGGGGCTTGGATAAAACGCGGAGGCGGCATGGGACTGATGGTGTTCGGCGAAACGCAGTGGCGGTAGGTCGGATTTTCGGCAGCCAGCAATCTTTGCTAGCTCCACTTTTAAGGTGTTTTTTAAATAGAGCTTTTCTTTCAGCCATATTGGCATGGCTGTTAAAAACGACCTTAAGCCTTTGGGTGCGTAACTTAAGTAGGTTTCCAACAGGCGTTCAAATTTGACTAAAGGCTTGTCGTAGAAAATGACCTCGTCCAGATCGCCAAAGGAAATCTGGGCATCGCCTAAGGCCCGCTGAAGAGCAAGTGCCGGGAAGTTGGCATCATGTTTACGTCGACTGAAGCGTTCTTCTTGGGCGGCAAACAGAATTTTTCCATCGCCCAGGAGCGCAACCGCGGCGTCATGATAGTAAGCCGATATTCCGAGAACGTAGTGCAAGATGAGCGCCCTGGAGCTATGAAATGAACATGAAACTACTGCGCAAAACCGCGCTTGGATACCTTACAATTCCATGCCTGAAAAACAACCCCATTGTCTTTATTGCCGGGCCGAACTGATAGTCTAGTAGAGGTCTTGTCGGAAAACTGTTGAATGACCATGCTGGCGGTAAAAAAATCGATTCGCGCCGCAGCGCTGAACATGAGTCTATTGCTAGTGTCTTTGCTGGTGGCGCTGTTTTTGGCTGAACTGGTTATTCGCTTCTTGGAATCTGCCAACACCCGGTCCATTGGCGCAGAAATCCCACTGGACCAACTGAACTACAACAATCTCCCGGTACCGCTGGTTCAGGACCCGGAAACGATCCGCGTTCTGAGTTTTGGCGATTCCTTTGCCTATGGAGTGGTCAAACCGAAATACAGTTACCATCAGATTGCCGCTGGGCGGCTATCTGCTGTAGGTCAGCCCTATACCGTTGTGAATCTTGGCGAGCCCGCGATCAGCTTCCCTCAATACATTCAGGCCCATCAACAATGGTCCAGAGTATTAGATCACAACATCGCACTGATCAATATTTACGTGGGTAATGATCTTGCTGATGTGACCTACGGATACGTGGACAAAGACGCCGACCCTCACCATGCATTGGCGGCACTGTCCGCCAATGCACAGTCTGGCGAGGGGTTGATGGCCTCTGGGGATTTAACCGACATCCTGGGTCGGGTAAATTTTGTCCCTAGAGCCTCACCGCTGCGAATTTTCGACTACGCCTATGCGATTTATTTGTCCAAGACGCAAGTGATTACCCCCGCTGATATGACGTTGGATCCGCAGGTGTATATTCCCGCTGTTGTCAGTTTGAGTGACGACGATTTTCTTGAGATTCAGCGCTCCATAGCCAGTGTGTTTGATCCCTCGCGCTTGCGGCTGCACCAACCGGGTTATGAAAGTGCGGTTGAACTGGCCCGTTACCTGCAAAGCCAGGCCGACGAAAGACCCATTCAGGTCCTGCTGAGTCCGCCTCAAATCGCTGTTGACCAAGTCCTGAGCGATCGCTTGCTGCCTGAGCTGAATCAACCATGGGACAGTGACTTGCCGTTTTTGCTGCTGGAAAGTGTTTTCGCTGCGGCAGCGCCAGATGTCAAGGTGGTGCCCCTCGATGGCCTGCTGCGCTGCGCAACGCAATCTCTAGGCGCCCTATATATCGAACGCGATACCCATTGGAATCAGGCGGGAAACCGGGTTGTTGGCGGCGCAGTGGCCGCTGCGATCGCGGCTGAGTATGGGACCTGGATTCCCGTTGAGGAGACTCGTTGTCCATTGACCCAGAATCGGCGGGCGTTGCGGCCCGAAGAAGCGGCGTTCCTTGAGGAACTGTTGGCGACCCCATAATCGCCTTTGACTCAGCTAACAAATAGCGGGTCCAGCGGATTGCCCTGAGGGGAAATGCCGTGTGAATCGTTACTCCATTGCCACCAGGTATTTTGGCTATAACATGACCGGCAGGTAGCGGATTCTTCCGAGGGATTTGTGCTGATTACCCGGATTTGGTTAGGCCGAGCCTGAGGGTCCGTTCTCGCGGTGGCGTTGCGTGGTAAAACCCTCCAAGGTTCGCCGCCGCGAGAATGGCTTTAAGGTTGACCCTCGGGCAGTGCTGCTAGGGCGTCGTGCAATGCGGAGGCATCGGCGGTCTTGGATAGGAATGGCTGCGCATCGGTGAACAGTTGACGGGCCTCATCTATGCGTTGCTGAGCCATTCGACACCGACCGAGATGAAATCGACTCTGGTTGGTCGATATCGCTTCAGCTCCACGCTGCTTAAGACGGATGTCTAGTGTAGATGCCATCCGTTCACAAGCTTCGCCAGTTTGACCGCGGAGCAACAGTACTTTTGCCAGTTCCTGGTTAGCCCCGGCAGTGTGTAAATGGTCTCGCGACAAGGTCGCTGAGAGCACTCTGACGGCCTCGCGCCAATGGGCCTCAGCCCGTGTCAGTTGATTTTGATCCGCCGCGACTTTGCCTAGATAGCCCAAGGTCCAACCCATTTTCGGGTGGTCGCCACCGTAGATGGATTGCTCCCGCTGCAAGACCTGTTGAAACAATTTTTCGGCCTCAGGAAGATTGTCCAAACCGATTTCTAACGCCGCCAGATTTCTCAAGGTTGTCAGTGTGCGAGGGTGGCTGGGCCCCAGTTTTTCCTCCTGAACCGTTATCGCCTCGCGGTAAAGTTGTCCGGCTTCTTGGCGGCGTTGCTGTCTATGCAGAACAACGCCGTAGTCGGCTTTGGATAGCGCTAGGTCGAGATCATCAGCGACCAACGTTGCCAGACGTAGCTCCAGCGCCTGGCCATGATACTCCGCGGATTTTTCGTCCTCGCCGAGTTCGGAATAGGCAATACCCAGCTCACTGTAAATAC
>CAZLJY010000147.1:0-12389 GCA_964559945.1 uncultured Gammaproteobacteria bacterium
CGGCTTCGCGGGCACTAGGACATGGCCAAAAGATGGCGCTGAATAGTTTGATATCCCCCGCGCAGGCGCGATTTTAGCCTTACTCAAACACCACTGTGGGGTTGTCGAACCCCCATCCGGCAAGCTTTTTGGCTAAATCCTCGGCGCTGGAGGCATCGCTCAGAGGGCCAACGCGCACTCGGTGCACCTCGTTACCCCGCGAGTTCTTAGTGGTTTGTAACTGCGCTGCATCGACTTCCCGCTGGCGTAGCTGGTTGAGCATGGCAAGGGCGTTATCCCGGCTGGAAAACGCCCCAACCTGTATGAAAACCTCGTTGGCGGTAGTGACATTGGGCCGGCGATCACCACCCTCCGGCACTATCGCTTCCACTTCCACCCGCGCAGTGCCGGCTTTAATCATGTCCAACCGCTCGGCGGCGGCAAAGGACAGGTCGATTATGCGGCCCTTTTTGAAGGGTCCTCGGTCATTGACTCTGAGCACCACGCTAGCGCCAGTATCCAGCCGGGTTACCCGCACATAGCTGGGCAGTGGTAGGGTTCGATGGGCAGCGCTTAATGCGTGCATATCGAATATCTCCTGGTTGGAGGTGGGTTTGCCGTGAAAGTTGGGGCCATACCAGGACGCGATGCCTTGCTCTTTGTAACCGTTGGCGCTAGCTAGCACTTGGTAGGTTTTGCCCATCACGCGGTAGGGGGAGTGATTGCCCACGGCGCTTAGGGGTTCAGACCTTGGAACGGGTTCTGCCGCCGGGTACCGGGGCGATGAGGGTTGTGAGGGATTGCTACTGCAGCCCACCGCTAGCAATGTGAACAGCCCCACTGCTAACCAATTTCCAAGCCTTGCGCTGAGCGGGCACCCTGGAAGGGGTCGTTGAGTCAGATCAGACTTACTCATTAACCGCCTGCTCGATGGCATTGGCCAACTGATACACAGCCATGGAGTAAAGAGCGCTATGGTTGTATCGACTGATCACGTAAAAATTCTGGTAAGTCACCCAGTGTTCTGTGCCCTCCGCTCCTTCTAGGGTAACCAGCGATACGGCAGTGTCTGGATCAGCAAGGGGCTGATCGATGCGGTAGCCCCAGTCTTCAATCTGTTGCAGTGGGTATGCTGGCTTGAGTTTGGGTTTATTGAGCTTTCGAGCCCCTTCGGCGGCGCTTACGGGCTGAGCAATGGGGTCGCCGGTTTGCCAGCCGTGGCGGCGAAAATAATTGGCGATGCTGGCCAGGCCGTCGGCTTTGGAGCCCCATAAATCTCGTTGACCGTCGCCGTCATGATCGACCGCGTAGGCGCGATAGCTGGAGGAAATAAATTGCCCCATGCCCATGGCTCCAGCGTAGGATCCCTTCAGTTCGGTCAACGGCAGGTTTTCATCTTTCCCCAGTTGCAGGTAGTGCTCAAGTTCGCTGCGAAAGAACTTTGATCGAGGCGGGTAGTGAAATGCGAGAGTCGCTAAGGCGTCAATCACCCGAAAGCGCCCCAGGATATTGCCATAACTGGTTTCTACCCCGGTGATGGCAACAATCAGCTTGGCAGGAACGCCGTATTCGGCTTCCACTTCGGCCAGCAAGGTTTGGTTCTCACGCCAAAATTTCACCCCATCGCTGACCCGCTTAGGCGTCATGAAAATAGGTCGGTAATCCTTCCAGGGTTTGGCTTCTGCTGGCCGGCTGATGGCATCGATGATGGTCTGGCTGCGTTTGGCGCCGGTGAGCAGTTGAGTAATGTCCTCAGCAGGCCAATCATGTCGATCTGCCATTTCAGTCACGAACCCTTCGGCCCCTGGATGGCTGGTATTGAGATCAGCCGCAGTGGCGGCAACAAGTATCAGAGCAGAGACGGTGAGCATGACAATTCTCGCGGTAACAGTAGATGGGATTCTACCTTAAGAGGCCAAAGCTAGCGTTCAATATCGGTTAAGCAGTCGACGATGACTGTAAACGGACATAATCAGGCCGAAAGATGCCAGCAGACTGACTAGCGAGGTGCCGCCATAACTGATCAGCGGTAGCGGCACGCCCACCACTGGTAGCATGCCGCTGATCATGCCGGCATTAACCGCCACATAGACGAAAAACGTCAGCCCCAGGGCGCCAGCGAGCAGCCGGGCAAAACTGTCTTTTGCCTGGCTGGCCAGCCACAGGCAGCGGCCAACGATATACAGGTACAGGCTGAACAAAACCAACACGCCAAGCAGGCCAAATTCTTCGGCCAGCACCGCAAGCACAAAATCGGTGGAGCGCTCCGGCAAGAACTCAAGATTAGCCTGGGTGCTGTTCATCCAGCCTTTCCCAAAAAGCCCTCCTGAGCCTACCGCGATTTTTGACTGGATGATGTTCCAGCCCGCCCCCAGGGGGTCGGACTCGGGGTTCAGGAAGGTCAGCACCCGGCGGCGCTGATAATCGTGCATGAAGTGCCAAAGCACCGGTGCCGCGGCTAATCCGGAGATCCCAATAATTGAGATTAGGCGCCAGCTAAGACCGGCTAGATATACCACCAACAGACCGCTGGTGCCGACCAATATGGCCGTACCCAGATCCGGTTGGAGGTAAATCAACAGAGCGGGCACAGCAATAATAACGCCGCAGACAAGAAGCTGGCGCCAGCCGGGTGGAAGACTGGCGCGGTGCAGGTACCAGGCCAACATCATCGGCAAAGACAGCTTAAGCACCTCAGATGGCTGAAAGCGCAGGAAGCCCAGGTCCAGCCATCGTTGGGCCCCTCGTCCCTCACCGATAAACGCCACTAAAACAAGCAATATCACCCCAACGGCATAAAACAATGGCGCCCACATGCGGAAGTGATGGGGTGAGATACAGGCAATTAGCGTCATCAAACCCAGCCCGACGCCCAGTCGAATGCCTTGGCGCACCACGGTGCCCATGTCTTCGCCAGAGGCCCCATATAACACCACCATTCCGAATCCGGCAGTGACCAGCAGCGCGCCGAGCAGCGGCACATCCAGCATAGGCCGTGAGAGGGCATATTTGAGCAGCCGAGTTGGCGCCACCACGGTATTCACGGTCGCAAAGCCTCTGGTGATTGATAACCAAGATGGGCATCAATGAGTTGACGTGCAATGGGTGCGGCTACCGTAGAACCGCCGCCGCCGTGCTCAACCACCACGGCTAGGGCGATGGTGGGATTGTCGGCGGGCGCAAAGGCGATAAACAGCGCGTGGTGGCGCAGGTGTTTGGCCACCTCTTCCTCAACGTATTTTTCGTCCTGCGCCAGCCCGTAAACCTGCGCTGTGCCCGATTTTCCAGCCATAACAAATGGCGGGTCGTCGGCGATGATCGCGCGAGCGCTGCCGCGTTTTCCATGCACAACGGCGATCATGCCGTCGATCACCGCTTCCATGTGATCTTCCCGGGTGTGCAAAACACGGGTGACGGAACGGTTATCACTGGCCAGGTCCGAAAGATCTGGGGGGGTGCTGCCAACATGGCGCACGAGGTGCGGCTGAGCGCTGGTTCCACGGGCTGCCAAGACCGCAGCAGCGTGGGCCAGCTGCATTGGAGTAGTGACGTTAAATCCTTGGCCAATTCCCGCAATGACCGTTTCTCCGGGATACCAGGGCTCATTTAATTGCTCACGTTTCCAGCGACGAGAGGGCAGAACGCCGCTCGCCTCGCCGTAAAGATCGATGCCGGTTGGTCGGCCAAAACCAAACTGGCTGACATAGTCGTGGATTGCGTCGATTCCTAAACGTGATGCCATATCGTAGAAGTAGGTGTTGACCGATTGCTCAATGGCAGCAATCACGTCAACCTCGCCGTGTCCCCCTGGCTTCCAGTCTCGATAGCGGCGAGGTTGACCTGGCAGTTGGAAATAGCCTCGCGAGACCATCACCGTATCCAGTTCGATGGTGCCGCTTTCCAGGCCTGCCAAGGCCATGTAGGGCTTAATGGTGGAGCCCGGCTCGTAGCCTCCGCGCAAGGCCCGGTTAAAAAGCGGGCGTTGGGGGGACTGCACCAGGGCCTGGTAATCGTTGACCGACAAACCTGCGACAAACTCATTGGGGTCGTACCCTGGTTGGCTGACCATCGCGAGAACCTCGCCGCTACCGGGCTCAATGGCAACGATAGCGCCGGTAAAATCCCCCAGCGCTTGGACCGCAAAGTCCTGCAGTTGGGCGTCGATCGTCAGATACAAATTATTGCCCGGTGTGGGTGGGGATTTGTCTAACGATCGCAGTACCCGACCTTTGACGTTGGTCTCCACTTTTTCTCGGCCAACCTCCCCATGGAGCTGGCTTTCATAGGATTGCTCAAGGCCTATTTTGCCGATGTGGGAGGTGGCGGCGTAGCGACCGGAGTCCACCGCGTTGAGATCGTTTGCGTCCAACTGGCCAACGTAGCCAAGCACATGGGCAAAATTGTCGGCCAACGGATAGACGCGGGTTTGGTAGGGGACAATGTCGACGCCTGGGAATAAATGGCGATCAACGGCAAAAAGAGCTACCTGTTTTTCATTCAAGCGCAGCTTCAGCGGAACTGACTGGAAGGAGCGACGGGCTCGGCGCAGTTTAGTAAAGCGGGCGATCTCGGCCTCTGAGATATCCATCATCGCGGCAAGGTCCGTCAATGTGGCCTCTAGATCTTCCACCTGCTCAGGGATCACCTCTAGCCGATAGGCCGGCCGGTTGTCGGCCAAAATGACGCCATTGCGATCTAAGATGAGCCCACGGTTCGGCGCTAGAGCGCGGTACTTTACCCGATTGTTTTCCGCCCGAGTGGTGAACTCTTTATGACTGAATACCTGCAGGTAGATGTAACGTCCGGACAACACGCAGAAGGTTAGGCATACGGCCATAAAAGCAACCCAAGCCCGGTTCTTAAAAATGGCGGCTTCGCGGACCGCATCGCGAATGGGTTTTCGTTCCGGCGCCTTCATCGGGCCCGATACCGCTGGCGCAGCCGATCCAGTAACAGAAACATCCATGGCCAGACCAAAATGGCCACCGGCGGTGCCCATAGAAATTCCGAGCCCGATATGCCAGCGCCTGAGAGACTTTGAATCCAGGCGTATATCACCCGATCGTTGAGCAATATGGCGCCAACGGCGAGCGCCTGCTGCCACAACGGGAAAAAACGCATCCGCAGTCGAAATCGTTGCACGATATAAACAATCACCACCAGGCTGAGGGCGTGCAGGCCGGCCATCGTACCGGTCAGCAAATCCAACACTAACCCAATAGCAAACGCCCGACCAAGGTTCAGCATGCTGGGGCTTTCAATGGTCCAGTAAATCACCGTTAAGCCCACCCAGTAGGGTCTGAGCCAGGTCAGACCATCGGGCACCGGCATCACGGTGAGCGCCATGGCAACAAGGAAGCTGATGATGACCAGCCCTGTGGAGTCGCGACGCCGACTCATGGGCTGCTAGCTCCATCGGCGATTTGGCTCTCGTCAGGGTGGCTCGGGGGTTCGGCCCCTGGCCATACCAGCAGAACCTGGCGTGCTCGGTCCAGTTCTGCCAGCGGCGTAATGCTGACATTAAGAAACGGTGCCCCGGGCAGTGACTCAATGGCATCGACGGTGCCAACAGGAAAGCCGACGGGAAACCGGTTGCCCAACCCAGAGGTGACGATCAGGTCACCGGGCTGAACGTCTGCACTAACAGCAACATCTCGCAGCTCTAAGCGATCAATTTGGCCGGTGCCGTAGGCAATGGTGCGCATGCCAGTGCGGTTTAGGGTGACCGGTATGGCATGGTTTGGGTCAGAAATTAATACCGCGTTGGCGCTGATGGTACTGATTAGCTCAATTTGTCCCATGATGCCGCGGGCGTCGGCCACCGGTTGACCGGTAAACACACCATCAGTGGATCCGCGATTGAGCACCATGGTGTGGGTAAATGGATCCAGATCCACGTCCAGTAATTCGGCAACTACCACCTTATCGCCCAGACGTGCCGAGGAGCCCAACAAATTTCGAAGGCGTTGATTTTCCTGTTCCAGGGCCGCTACTCGGGTAATGCGTGATTGGCTGATCAGCCATCGTTGCTCAAGCTCTGTGACCCTTTGGTCTCTTTCGCTTCGATCAGCAAATTGACCACTGAGCCAGCGGCCTGCATTGCCGGGCCAATGGACTAGCTGCAGCATGGGGTATGTGATGGCGGAAAGATGGCCGCGGATTTCCCGCAGATAGCGGCTGTGATGATCGGTCACCATCAGAACGACCGACAATGCAGCGTATAGGGCGAGTCTCAGCGCGCCGGACGGCGCCCCGTTGGGTGAGGTGTCTGCATTATGCCCGTTATCCACGATCCGGAACCCTGGGAACCTCAAACGTACTCAGTAAAGAGTATCACGGGGCCTGCTGTGGCCCGCGGTTATTGAGATTTAATCAAAGGCGAAAAAGTCGCTGCCATGCTCGTCCATCAACTCCAATGCACGACCGCCGCCCCGGGCAACACAGGTCAGAGGGTCTTCAGCAATGATCACCGGTAAACCGGTTTCTTCCATTAGCAGTCGATCCAGATCCCGCAACAGCGCGCCACCGCCGGTGAGCACGATGCCCCGCTCAGCCACGTCGGCACACAATTCAGGCGGAGTTTGCTCAAGGGCCGTTTTCAACGCGCCGGCAATACCCATCAGCGGTTCGTGCAAGGCTTCCAGTATTTCGTTGCTGTTAATCGTGAAGACCCGCGGCACACCTTCTGCCAGATTCCGGCCGGACACTTCCAATTCCCGCACTTCAGACGATGAGTAGGCGCAACCGATTTCTACTTTAATGCGCTCGGCGGTGGCCTCGCCGATTAAGGTGCCGTAATTACGCCGTACATAATTGATGATGGATTCATCAAAGCGGTCGCCGCCAATGCGCACCGAGGCGGAGTAAACAATGCCGTTTAACGACAACACCGCGACCTCGGAGGTGCCGCCGCCAATATCCAGCACCATGGAGCCCCGGGCTTCATGGATTGGGATGCCGGCACCGATGGCCGCCGCCATTGGCTCTTCAATCAAGAACACCTCGCGGGCGCCGGCGCCTTCAGCGGATTCGCGGATGGCTCGCCGCTCAACTTGGGTTGAGCCGCAGGGCACACAAATCAGCACTCGAGGGCTGGGGTGCAGCATACGGTTGCGGTGGACCTTGCGGATGAAATGCTGAAGCATTTCTTCAGTCATGGTGAAGTCAGCGATGACGCCGTCTTTCAGGGGTCGAATGGTGACAATGTTGCCTGG
Source organism: uncultured Gammaproteobacteria bacterium (assembly GCA_964559945.1). Lineage (GTDB taxonomy): Bacteria > Pseudomonadota > Gammaproteobacteria > Xanthomonadales > SZUA-38 > JANQOZ01. The sequence goes on from CAZLJY010000147.1 coordinate 7,194, forward strand.
GGTTCGACCCAGCATCAGCTTGGCTTCGCCGCCAACTGAGGCAACAGATTTGGCGCCGCCTCGGCCACGGTCTTGGCGAATCGCCACCACCGAGGGTTCATTGAGCACGATGCCCTGATCTTGCACGTAAATTAAGGTGTTGGCGGTACCCAGATCAATGGAAAGATCGTTGGAAAAAAGCCCGCGTAAGCGTTTCAGAAACATGATTATGATTATTCTCGGCCGCGCTGGCTTTGGCCATCGGCAAAACGCGCTACTGTATCAAGGCCCGCGCGCGGCTAGCAAGGTGTTAGGAAAGAGGCATTGAAGCACATTTTGCCCCCTAAAAACTGGCCATTTGCGGGCAATTTGCGTGACTTGGGCTCTTTACAGCCCACTTAATCCTGCTACATTCGAACGCTTTTGCCGGAAACCTCCGTGTCAGCCAAGTCCGACCCTCCCCAAACTGCCGTGTCTAGTGACCCGTCCGCGCCCTCAAAGGTGACGGTTGAGCTGGATACGGTGCGAAAATCTGCACGCCTGGCAAGGCTTGCCGTAAGCGATGAACAGTTAGTGTCTTATCAAGAGCACTTTGCCCGTTTATTGGCCTTTGTTGAGGACGTGACCAGCGCACCCATTGATGATGTGGAGCCCATGGCCCATCCCATGGATATGGTGCAACGCTTGCGGCCGGACGCGGTGACCTGCGAGGACCAGCGCGACGCGCTGCAAGCCAGCGGGCCAAAAACCGAAGACGGCTTTTATCTGGTGCCTCGGGTGATTGAATGATGCAACGGCAAAGCGTCTCAAAACTGCGAGAGGGCTTGCGCCGCCGGGATTTTTCGGCGCGGGAACTCATCGAAGCCAGCGTGCAGCGGATTGACCAGCAAAATGGCCTGATCAATGCGCTAATTACCGCCACACCCGAGCAGGCACTGACTGCTGCGGATGAGGCGGATGTTTTATTACAGTCGGGAGATGCCCCGCCGCTGGCTGGAATTCCTCTCATCCATAAAGACAATTTTTGCACCCAAGGGGTTGCCACCACCTGTGGCTCAAAAATGCTGGAGAGTTTTGTGCCGGCCTATGACGCCACCGTCACCCGGCGAGCCGCTGAGCAGGGTCTGATTACCGTTGGCAAAGCCAACATGGATGAATTTGCCATGGGTTCGTCATCGGAACACGGCCATTTCGGTGCGGTACGTAATCCTTGGGATACCGAGCGGGTGCCGGGGGGGTCCTCTGGTGGTTCGGCGGCAGCGGTGGCGGCGGATATGGCACCTCTAGCCACTGGCAGTGACACCGGCGGCTCCATTCGCCAACCCGCAGCGTTTTGCGGCATTACCGGTATTAAGCCCAGTTATGGCCGAGTCTCCCGGTATGGTCTGGTGGCCTATGCCTCAAGCTTGGACCAGGCCGGCGTGATGGGCGTGAGCGCCGAAGACTGCGCGTGGCTGCTGCAGGCCATCAGCGGTTTTGATCCGCTGGACTCCACTAGCGTTGAGCAACCAGTTGAAGACTATCCGCAATGCTTGAACACGCCGCTGACAGGATTGAAAGTGGGTCTGCCCAAACCTTACTGGGAAGGGTTGGAATCCTCGGTTGCCGATGCGGTGCAGGCTCAAGCTCAGGAACTGGTGGCGCTAGGCGCTGAGCTTGTCGACATTGAGATGCCCAATGCCTCGCTGGCAGTTTCGACTTATTACTTAATTGCCCAAGCGGAATGTTCGTCCAACCTGTCTCGCTATGACGGTGTTCGATTTGGCCATCGCTGCGACAACCCCAGCGATCTTGCGGACCTTTACCTACGCTCCAGAGCGGAGGGTTTTGGCGAGGAGACCCAACGACGAATCCTGGTGGGCACCTTTGCGCTGTCCTCGGGCTACATCGATGCCTACTACGGCAAAGCCATGCGCGCACGCAGATTGATTAGTGATGATTTCACCCAGGCCTTCAAACAGTGTGACCTATTGCTGTCGCCAACCGCGCCCACCTTGCCGTTTAAGATCGGCGAGAAGCAGACCGACCCCATCGCCATGTATCTGGCCGATGTGAATACCGTTGCGGTAAACCTTGCGGGGTTACCCGCACTGTCCATGCCTGGGCCCCAGGTCGATGGACTACCGGTGGGCGGGCAGCTGATTGGCCCTTACTTCAGTGAAGCCAAATTGCTGAATACGGCTCATCAGTTGCAACAGGCCACCGACTGGCATCTGGCGGCGGCGCTATGAGCATGGATCAGTGGGAAGCGGTAATTGGGCTGGAAATTCACGTTCAGCTGGCGGCGGTGAGCAAAATCTTCTCCGGTTCGGCAACGGCCTACGGGGCGCAGCCTAACAGCCAAGCCAGCGCCATTGATTTGGGTATGCCCGGCACTTTGCCGGTGTTGAACGCCAGTGCGGTGCGAATGGCGGTGGCTTTTGGACTGGCTATTGATGCCGAGATTGCCCGAAGCTGCATTTTTGCACGCAAGAACTACTTTTACCCGGACCTGCCCAAGGGTTATCAGATCAGCCAGTACGAAGAACCCGTCGTGTCAGGCGGCACCCTAGACATTCAGACCGAAGCGGGTCCACGCACCATCCGGGTGACCCGCGCTCATCTTGAAGAGGACGCCGGAAAATCGGTTCATGACCTTTTTCGCGGATCCACCGCTGTAGATTTGAACCGGGCTGGTACACCTTTGCTGGAGGTGGTGTCCGAGCCGGATATGCATACGCCCCAGGAAGCGGTTGCCTATATGAAGGGCATGCATTCCTTAGTGCGCAGTTTGGGCATTTGCGATGGCAATTTGCAGGAAGGCTCGTTTCGCTGCGATGCCAACGTGTCCATTCGGCCCAAAGGCGCAGAAAAGCTCGGCACTCGCGCTGAGATCAAGAACATTAATTCCTTTCGCTTTGTTGAGCGGGCCATCGAATACGAAATTCACCGCCAAGTACATCGTTTGGAATCGGGCCAGGAAGTGGTGCAAGAAACCCGCCTGTACGACTCGGACAAAAACGAAACCCGCTCCATGCGCAGTAAAGAGGAGGCGGAAGACTACCGGTATTTCCCCGATCCTGACCTGCTGCCGGTGATGGTTGATGAGGCGTTGATTGAGGAGGTGCGGGCAGCGATGCCGGAACTGCCTTCCGCTCGCCAGGCTCGGTATATCGATGGGCTGAAGTTGGGTCAGGATGAAGCGGCTCAGCTGTCCCAAGATCCCGATTTGGGCCAATGCTTTGAAGCCACCCTGGCAGCCGATCCGGCAGTGCCGGCACGAAAAGCCGCCAACTGGATTTTGGGCGAGTTACAGGGTTCACTGAACCGGGCAGATTTGACCATGGCCCAGTCCCCGGTTACCCCGGTGCAGCTAGCTCAGCTGCTTACGCGCATTGAAGATGGCACGCTGTCCGGTAAGCTGGGTAAACAGGTTTTTGAGGCGTTGTTTGCTGGTGAGGGCGAGGTGGATGCCATTATTGAGCAGCGCGGCTTAAAGCAGATTAGTGATACTGGTGCCATTGAATCGGTGATCGATGAGGTCATTGCCTCCTCACCGGATCAGGTGGCCCAATACCAGGGCGGCGAGCAGAAGGTGTTTAACTATTTTGTGGGTCAGGTCATGAAAGCCACCCGCGGCCAGGCAAACCCGGGGCAGGTGCAGAAAACCCTGAAAGCAAAACTCGACGAATTATAACTTTTGATTGAACACGCTGGCGGCGAAGCCAGCGATGTTTGATCTTTCGACGCAATACAACCCAAAGGAATTTTCATGGCAGCACTTATTTGCGGCTCACTGGCCTACGACTCCATCATGGTGTTTGAAGATCAGTTTAAAAATCACATTCTGCCGGACAAGGTCCATATGCTCAGTGTGTCGTTTCTGGTGCCCCAAATGCGTCGGGATTTCGGCGGCTGCGCTGGCAACATCGCCTACAACTTAAAAATGTTGGGTGGTGACCCTGTGCCCATGGCGGCGGTAGGGCAGGACTTTGGTGCCTACGAGGCCCACCTGGACAGCCTTGAAATCAATCGCACTCATGTGCTCCAGGTAGACGAGTTTTTCACCGCCCAGGCGTTTATCACCACGGATCTGGACGACAACCAGATCACCGCTTTTCACCCGGGTGCCATGTCAGTGTCTCACCGCAATAAGGTCACCGATGCCCAGGGCATCAAGCTGGGTATTGTGGCCCCCGATGGCCGCGATGCCATGTTGCAGCACGCTACCGATTTCGCTGAAGCCGGTATCCCGTTTTTCTTCGATCCAGGCCAGGCGATGCCGTTATTCGACGGTGAGGATCTGAAACGCTTTATCCAGCAAGCCACCTGGGTGACCGTGAATGACTACGAAGCGGAGCTGGTGAAGGAACGCACCGGCTGGTCGGACCAGGAAATTGCCAGCCAGGTAGAGGCCTACATCGTTACCAAAGGCGCCGACGGCTCAGACATTCACACCGGTGGGGAAACCATCACCATTGAGGCGGCTAAACCGGCCAATATTGCCAACCCAACCGGCTGTGGTGATGCTTACAGAGCGGGCCTGCTGTACGGCCTGGAAAAAGGCCATGACTGGAAAACCACCGGCCGCATTGCCTCCCTCATCGGCGCCATCAAAATTGAAAACGAAAGCCCCCAAGGCCACAGTTTCACGATGGACGAATTCAGAGCACGCTACGAGCAATCTTTCGGCGAGGCAATGCCCTAAACAACGCTAACTAGGCCCCTGTACCGATTTCGGGTCAGGGGCCAGCAATGACACGCATGGCTTGACAATTACGCCCTGCCTGCCGACAATCTGCGCCCCCTGATGGCTATGTAGCTCAGCTGGTTAGAGCACCGCATTCATAATGCGGGGGTCGGTGGTTCAAGTCCACCCATAGCCACCAGTTTCGTGTTTTTTATCAGTGAGTTATCGGCGCTCCTACCCGCGCATCTAATTTAGTTTTTCGGCTTGTGCCAAATTTGTGCGAATTTGCACGTTATTTGAGTAAGCCGCGATGTGACCTGGCGCCAGATGGGCATACCGAAGAACCATGTCGAACGACCGCCAGCCGCCTGGCCTCTAACCGACCCAGCAAACTATCGATTGCTTCATAACTACGCCAGCGAAACTGGTTTCGATTCCCATGGCCATTTCATTTTTCGGTAAACGCGCTCGCGGCTCTATGGCACGTTATAGGGTTGGTTACCGTGTGAAATCGCTTAAGCAACTCCAGGCGTTTAACTATGACGGTT
>CAZLJY010000148.1:0-12378 GCA_964559945.1 uncultured Gammaproteobacteria bacterium
GTACTAAACCGCGATGGCGCAGGATCTGGGCTGGACGCCGACACCCTTGACGGAGTGCAGGCCACACAATTGGTGGACAGCCGTGGTGACACGATGACTGGGGCGTTAACCGTTAATGAGGTCGTGACCGCGCAGCGACTTATTGTTAGTGGCAGCGGTGTGGAATTTCCCGATGGCAGCGTTCAGGAGACTGCCGCCAGTCAGTCGCCTTTGACCGGTACGAGCTGCCCAGCGGGTTTGACCGTGACAGGCATCACCCAGGCCGATGAAGTGATTTGTGGCGGTGGGCTGCGGCGCCAAGTAACCCTGGTGAATACGGATGATTCCAGCCCTGCCTGCTGCGGTCCAGCCGCCACGGAGGTCGGCCCAGACGGACTTCCGCTAACGGCCTATATCGCCGGCAACAGTGGTTCCAATAAGCGTATTGCGTTTGTCAATTGCCATACGCCGTCCTGTGACGTTTTTGATGAACGCAACTTGGTCATCAACTATAACTGGGCCGCAGGAAACGTGGCGTTGACCCAGCCTTCAGGTGGGCGACCGGCGTTGGCGTACTTCGACAACAACTTCGATTTGGTTTTGCTGACTTGCAACAATATGGAATGCACTACCGGTCAAATAGCCACGGTTCTGCCGATAAGCCCCATTAACGCCGACGCGTGGGTTAGTTTGAGGATTGGTACCGATGACTTACCCTTCATGCTGGTGTTCGCTTTTTCTGGACTGACTGCGGTGCACTGTATAGATCCTAACTGCCAAGACACCCCAGAGGTGACGCCCATCGTGGCTACCGGGCGCGTTGGACTCAAAAGCTCTCTGCAAATCGGCGCCGATGGTCTGCCGGTTGCGAGCTTTTATGACAGCGACGCCAACGCACTAAAGGTTTTACACTGTGGCGACAGAGCCTGTTCTAAAGATAATTTGATCACAACCTTAGACCAAAGCGTGGATGCCGGCAGATTTAACAGCTTGGCCATCGCCGCCAATGGGTTTCCCATTATCGCCTACTCAGACCAGACCAACGGTGATGTTGAATTGGCTCGCTGTCTGAACACCAATTGCTCCAACTTTGCCCTGTCAACAGTGTTGAGTTCTGGCGACCTTGGGGTCGGTACCGATTTGGCATTACGGGCGAATAACCTGCCAGTGATTAGCACTACTGACCAAATCGGTAGCGACCGAATTCTAGTCATTAACTGTAACGATCCCCAGTGCACGACCATCACCGGCCCCTTCACCGTATCGGGACCGGCAGCGCTATCGGGCATCGTCATTGGTGCTGACGGATTACCCTTCGTCAATTTGTCCGATGAAGTGGTGCATTGTGGTCGGTTTGACTGCGACAATCCTTAGATCAGTGGGGTTAGTAGGGGGTCAGAGTAACCCCCTCTGATCTGCGATCGTGGTTTTCTATTTTGGCCTGAACGGTTGGGCGTCGCGCGCTCAATGCAGAACATCGCCAGGCTGCGATATGGAAATTTCTGGCAGCCATTCACGCTTGTTGCGAACAGCGCTATGGGCGGCCGAATGTCTTAACCGAACAGGGGTGCCTACGGAATTCCCCGGCGATCTGCGCCAAACCAATGCCCCGTGCGGTTGACCAACGCCACCAGCGATAACATCACCGGCACTTCAACCAGCACACCAACCACCGTGGCCAAAGCTGCACCTGAATTCAGTCCAAACAGTGAGATCGCTACTGCGACTGCCAGCTCAAAGAAATTTGAGGTGCCAATCAGGCAAGCTGGAGCGGCAATGTTGTGAGGCAATTTCATCGCTTTGGCTGCGCCGTAGGCAATGGCAAAAATGCCATAGGTTTGGAGCAACAAAGGAATCGCGATCAATAGGATCACCACCGGCTCATTGATGATCTTTTCTGCTTGAAAGCCGAACAACAAAACCACCGTTGCGAGTAACCCGATCACCGACCACGGCTTTAATTTACTGACAAACTTACCGACCTGCTGGGTATTGCCTTTGGCTTCCAGTTGCCGGCGAGTCAGGGCGCCCACCACCAGCGGCAGCAACACGTATAACACCACGGAAAGCAGCAGTGTTTCCCAGGGCACAGCAATATCGCTTACCCCTAAAAGTAACGCGGCAATTGGCGCAAACGCGAACACCATGATGATGTCGTTGATTGAAACCTGCACCAGTGTGTAATTCGGATCACCGTCGGTGAGCTGGCTCCAAACAAACACCATGGCCGTGCACGGTGCAACGCCCAGCAGTATCATCCCGGCGATGTATTCCGTTGCCGATTGAGGATCAACCCAATTGACAAAAAGGACCTTGAAAAAGACCCAGCCTAACGCGGCCATGGTGAAGGGTTTGATGAGCCAATTGACCACCAAGGTCAGAACAAGGCCCTTGGGTTTTTTGCCAACATCTTTGATTGCCGAAAAATCGATTTGCACCATCATTGGGTAAATCATTACCCAGATGAGCAGCGCAACAATCAAGTTGACATGAGCGTACTCAATGTTCGCGATGCCCTGAAAGACGCCGGGCATGACATTACCCAGTAAGACCCCAGCAACGATGCTCAAGCCAACCCAGAGGGACAGGTAGCGTTCAAACAGACCCATGATTATCCTCACCAATGCGCTGCAGTCGCTCGGCGATTTGCGCCGCCGGAAGGTCTAGGTCCGGCTCAGCCAGAAGCCGCTGGATCCGCTCTTCGATGCGAACGATCACCTGGCCAAACATCTCATCCATTTTGATTGAGGAAGACTCGCGGGTTGGGTCGGGTAGCCCCCAATGCACCTTTATTGCTGAGCCTAGCCATGCGGGACAAGACTCTTTGGCCGCCCGATCGCAGACGGTAATCACTGCATCAGGGTGGAAGTTAGCCACATCATCAAAGCCTTTGCTGTATAAGTTGGCCGTTGGCAATCCTCGTTGATCCAATTGCCGCAAGGTTTGGGGATGCACCCTCCCTGAGGGCTGGCTGCCAGCACTGGCCACCTCAATTCGGTCGCCGGCAAGAGATCGACAGATAACCTCGCTAAGGACGCTACGACAGGCATTGTGAGTACACAAAAACAGAATTTTCATCACGGCTTCCCAATATTTTTGAAATCCCTGGCTGACTCAACTAGGGTAATAGCTATATTCCGATACTAGGATATTCCATAAATTGCATATAGAAAAGACCAAAGTGTTCGCTGCCCTGAGTAACCCGGTGCGATTGCGCTGCTTGTATTTGTTGGCGACCAACGAAGAAATCTGTGTCTGTGACTTGGCGGGTTCTCTCGATATTAGCCAGCCTTCTGCATCAAAAGCCTTGGCCAACTTAAGGGCTGCCCAACTGCTACGTGATCGCCGAGAAACCAACTGGATCTATTATCAGCTTCGCAGCGATTTGCCATCATGGCTAGAACTGACGATCAACGCGCTGGTAGCGGATTTGTCGAAAGATGCGGTCAGTGCGGCGGACGAAAAGCGTTTACGGCAGCTGGTCAAAAGGCCAAGAGAACTGGCCTGTCCTTGAAGACTGGGGTCAGGGAGAGTTCACACGGGCGCCCTGCATGCAGCTGTCCGCTGAAGGGATCCATTAGGCCGGTTTGACTACGAGAATCCTAAATTGCGTGAGGTTGGCGCAGGGTCAAAGTTGAATTCTCTGGTTTTCTTCGTTGGTCTTCTTCGCGGGTCTCTTCATTTAGGCGTCGCGTACATATTGAAGAACATCGCCCGGCTGACAGTCCAGCCCCTCACAGATTTTCTCCAGTGTCACAAACCGAACACCTTTGACTTTTCCCGTGCGCAGCAGTGACAAATTTTGTTCGGTTATTCCCACCGCCTCCGCCAGCACCTTGCCTTTCATCTTCCGCTTGGCAAGCATGACGTCCAGATTGATTTGAATTGGCATAATGAATCCTAAACAAACTGCCGGTTTTCGGCCTGCAGTTTGCCTCCTTCGATCAGCAGATTGCTCACTACCCAGATCACCAGAGCAACGGCAATCATTCTGACTTCACTACTACCCACGGAAATAGAAAGAATCTTGCTCCCAGCGCCGTGGTTTGACGATAGCAGTACGCTGGCCAGTGCAAAGTGAAGGGGCTTTGCTAGAGTCTGGACGAGTACCAGGATAGAAAATCGACGAAGGTCCCGGCTATTGGTCAGATTGAATAGTTCACCGCGGGCAAAATTCGTGAAAGGCCGACGCAAAAAATATAGCCCGGTTAGTCCGATGGCTAAGTACACCGCTGTGGCACCCCACAAGGCATACCACTGCCAGCTCACAACCGTGCTCCAATCGATGGGCAGTCCAACGCTTTTTTGCGTATAGGCCGCGAAGCTCTGAATGTTTAAGAGAAAATATAAAGCGATCAAGGGAACCGCAACCAAGATCGCGATACAGCCCCAGGAAATTGCTAGAGAAAATCGACGTGTCATGTTCTGAGCCTCTTGAAATGATTATTTAATCATCATAAATTATCGTGAAACAATCATTTAATCAAGAGGAATGACTCCATGAAATCCACCATGACGACCATTACAGTAGGGTTAATCGCCCTGTTTGCCATGCCCAATCTGGCAACAGCGCTGACTATGAATCAGTTTTCCAGTATTTGTCAGTCGGCCGAAATGCCCTGCAGCAAGGTTCCCATTCTCAATGCCTATGTTGGCGGTGCATTAGATCTCATTGCGATGCTTGACGAGGAAACCGGCTATTTGGACAAAGTGTATTGCAAGCCCACGAAGACGCTGTTTGACGTGCCAACCATTATTCAATACATGGAAAAAAAGCAGACCCAATTTGCAGACAAAAACGCAATGTTAGTTCTCATTCGGTACTTAGAAGAGCACGGTGGTTGTCAGCGCGAAAAGGGCTGACAGGAGATCGGTGGGGTTTGAGCAAAGTGGTTCCAGAGTTCACTCTTTCGAGGGCCGAGAATCCACAGTTTCTCCTCATTTCCCCCACAATTGACACCTAGGCTTCGACTATCCATCTAGCGGAGTTTTACGACGTGCTCAATTTTCGATCTGCGATGTTGTTGGTGTTATTGGTTCTTTCATCCTCGGTACTGGCCGAGGAATACCCTGAGGACGGTTGGTGGTGGAATCCCAATGAACCGGGCCGAGGTTATCTGATTGAACGACAGGACAACGTCATGTTTATCGCGTCCTTTCACTACTCAGCGACCGGGTTGCCCGAATGGCTAACAATCCAAGGGACCTACACCCCGGATGATACCTCCACCACCGAAATCGGCACCTTTGTTGGCGATACCTTTGAGAGTGTCAACGGACAATGCATCGCCTGTGCCTACGCGTCGCCGACCACCAGTGATTCCGCTCAGGGCATTGCCATTGTCAACTTCACCAGTAACCAGGCCGGCACCTTCGTTTGGGAAGGGGAGACAATACCCATTGAGAGAACGTTCTGGGCCTTTGGCGGCACGTTGCAACAACTCTCGGGTGATTGGGCGTTGTCGACCCTTGAAAGTGGGGTCGGCAGCATGCAGTTGGTGCAAATCGCAACGGACAGCGAAACCAGCAGCGCCGTTAGCAATCTCACCAGCGGGGAGAGCATTGGCAGTATCGCTACCACCGATGACGGGCTGACCCTCACCCTCGCCCAACAGGGGTTGACGCTGCCCATCAAGATGCCGGAAACCAACCGCTTTTATGCGGGTCAGAGCAGTGCCAGTTCAACCCAGGTTGTGGCTACGCGAATCGACGATGTGCCTTTGCAGGCGGCCGCCGACAGCAGCAGTAGTGAACTACCTCTGGCTTTTTCCGCCTTCGGTAGCAATGTGACCGTCATTGGCAATACCGATGAGGGGACGGTGACCTTGGAGGCAACCGGCCAGCCAGATCATTCCACCCCATACTGGGACCCGAATGGCTCAAGCGGGCTGTACGTGGATCCGGGCCCGGAAACAACGGTTTCCAGCATGTCACCGGGGTTTATCGACCGATTCACTGACCGCTATTTTCTCACCGTGCCGATTAACCCGGAACTTGCCGACTCGCCCACCAATACCAGTTTGGGTGCGATAGGAATCGCAATAACCGGCGCACCGATTTTTAACGATCAGGAAGGCCCGAATATGAATTTAGAGGAAGGGGTGATCTCGGGTTTTGATAATTACGGCGGCCATACCGGGCCGCAGGTGTACCACTACCACCTGGAACCCACGCCCATCTCCAATGATGACAATGAGTTGTTCGCTATTTTGCGCGATGGATTCTTCCTGTACGGCCGAAGAGACTGGCCCAGCAACGAACACCCCACGGATCTTGATGCCTCCGGTGGTCATGTGGGTCTGACCCAGCACTCGCCGGACACACCGGTCTATCACTACCACATCAAAAATCAGATCTACGCCACCGTGAATGGCAAAGAGGCTTATCTGTTGTTTGATGAGGCCTATCAGGGCACACCAAACACCATCACCAATTGAGACAGTCGGAGGTTATCGCCATGAGGAGTTGGATCGCAAGGTTTGCACTGCCGGTTGCACTGTTGATCACCGCTCCGGGGTGGGCTGCTGAAGAGACGGTTGTTGTCACGGCTCAGGAAATCCGCATAGACCCACGCAACGGACTGCGTCTGCATAACAACGAGCCATTGACTGGCGAGATCCATGGGTACTTCGACAACGGTGAGCTAGCAATGGTTGATCAATTTGTTAACGGTAAACGCCATGGCTATGCCCGCAACTATTTTGCAGACGGACGCCTGGGTTATGAATTGCCGTTCGTGGAGGGCAAACGTCACGGCGTGTCTAAGACCTGGTGGTCCAATGGAATGCTGCGTTCCACCACCACGTTTGAACACGACGTACCCCATGGTGAGGCGTGGGGCTGGTATGAGGATGGTAAGAAATTCAAGGTGGCTCGCTACCAAAAGGGTGAGCCGGTAGGGCTGCAGCAGGCGTGGCGCAAAAACGGCAAGTTGTACAGAAATTTCGAAATTCGAAACGGCCGGTTATACGGATTGAATAACGCGGATTTGTGTGTGGAGATTGTGGAGGAGGTGTCATCATGAAGATGTTAGTAGCAGCATGGCTAATGGTATTGGCGGGCATCAGCGGCGGTTTCTCAGCGCTGGCGCAGACCTCGTCTTTGCCTTACTACAACACTGAGGATTTTACCCCGCACTGGCTGGAGCCCGATGCTCAGGAGTTGGAGGGATTCCACCAAATTCCGGATTTCAGCTTCACCAATCAAGATGGCAAATCCATCACCAGCCAAACCTTCGACGACAAGATCTATGTCGCCTCTTTCTTCTTTACCAGCTGCCCGGGAATATGCCCAACGTTGGTCACCCGGCTATCGGGAATCCAGAAGGAATTTTTCGACAACGATCAAGTTCGCATTCTGTCTCACTCAGCGATGCCGGAGGTAGACCAGGTGCCTGTACTGCGCCGCTACGCGGACCGTCACAAGATCCACAGCGATAAGTGGGATTTGGTCACAGGCCCCAAAGCGGAGATTTACGACATCGCAAAAGGATCGTATTTCGCTAGCGAGGATATGGGTGAGGAAAAAGGAGCCGGCGATTTTTTGCACACAGAAAAGGTGCTACTGATTGACAAGGACAAACGCATCCGCGGCGTATACAGCGGCCTTTCTGAGACGGCCATGGTTGACCTTGCCGCAGATATCAATTTCTTGCTCGGCGAATAGATTGGAATCGTCGGGGCCAGAATTAATCCATGCCCCTTCTAGCAAGGCTTCCACGGTGATGGGATTTACCATCAGGCCGGAAACGTCTGCAGACTTTCAAGAGAACCGTCTTTACCGTGCTGAGTGAACGTTAACCCTGGATAGATCACCGGCTGCCCAATTCAGCACCTTGGGATTCATGACCCGGAACCACAGCGGCGGTAGGTAGGCCAATACAAACATGCCGAAGTAGCCGCTGGGCAACTGGGGTACGTCCTCATAATGGCGCAAAGACTGATACCTTCGGGAGGCGAATGCATGGTGATCGCTGTGGCGTTCAAGGTGAAACATCACCAGGTTGGAGGCCAGGTGATTGGCATTCCAAGAGTGATGAGGTTGGCAGCGCTCATAGCTACCGCTGGCTGTTTTCGCGCGCAACAGCCCGTAGTGTTCGACGTAGTTGGCACTGGTGAGCTGCCACCAGGCAAACCCGGTTTGAATCGCCAAATAGGGCAAGATGATGGGACCCAGCCACACTATTAGGCCGCCAAATAGCAGCGCTGAGATGGCATAGGACTGCAAGATCTGGTTGCGCCAACTTAAGAGCCGATAACCTTTTCGGGCCAATCGCTGTTGCTCAAGATGCCAGCCACGGCGCAGTCCACCTGGAACTTCTCGCAGGGCAAACCGATAGATGTTTTCACCAAAGCGCGCGCTGGCACAATCTTCTGGCGTCGCAACCTGGCTGTGATGGCCGGCGTTGTGCTCCACAGTGAAGTGGCCATAAAAAGGTACAGCCAGCGCCAGTTTCGCCATCAGTTGGTCGGCCTTCAATTTTTTATGTCCAAGTTCGTGTCCCAGGTTGAGGCACATTCCGCTGACGGCTCCCACTAATAGGCTCAGACCTAGTAGACCCAACCAGTGGGGTTGGAAACGTGCCACAAACCAGGCGCCGCCGATCAGCACCAGGATATGCAGCGGCACTGCAGCGTAGATCAAATACCGGTAATAGGGGTCGGTCTCCAGTTGAGGCACAACCGCTTCCGGTGGGTTGCAGTGATCGTTGGGAAACCAGTAATCCAACAGCGGCAGTAGCAGATAGATCGCCAGCAAAGGCAGCCATGAGGTCCAGGCCAAATCAGTCCCGGCCATCAATCCCATCGCAATAAAGGGTATTAGGGGAAAGGCCATCGCCAGCAGCCATAGGTACCGCTTCTGGTCACGATATTCCAGCGTCCCATAGATCGGATCATGATAAGGGTAGGTTTTCATCAGTCTTTGCTGTCGCTGCCTGCTAAGGGGTGTGCCGTTGTTGTATAGCGTGCGCCCAAACCCATGTTGGCTGAAGCGCAGCGCCTGCCAAATTACTGTCATTTAGTGACATAATCCAAAAATATGGGCTCTAATGACACACGTTGGCGTATTCCTGTCACCTATTTGAAGGTGATGGCCCAGCAAGCGCGAGCCGCAGGAGTGCCCTTAGCTAGCTTGTTTGCTGGTACCCAATTTCAGACCCAAGCCCAGCGCTCCAGTGACGAGGCCGTCAGTTTGGCCGATACCCTGGTGATCTTGCGCAACGCCGGTACCTTGATGGGGGCGGGTTGGCATCGGGCATTAGGAGCCCAACTGGCTGTGCCCACCCATGGTCCGCTGGGGTTTGCCGTGGTGACCGCTGCCCATTTCGGTGCAGCGGTTCAAGTGTTGCTTCGTTTTGTCAGTACAAGGGCGCCGTTTGTGTGGGCTGCAGGCCAGATTGAAGGCGATCAGTTTGTCCTACGGCTGTTTGAGACGGTGGATCTTGCCGACCAGCGGCAAACCATGATTGAGTTGGCAATGCTGTCACTACAACACCTACTTGAACGTCCTTTGGGCAGTGAGATCAGTGGGGCGCACATCGCCTTAGCCTACCCGCCGCCGGCCTGTCCGCAAGAGGTTGAAAGCGTATTTCATGCCACCGTGGAATTTGATGCACCGGTTCATGGGTTAAGTTTTCCCGCGGACTGGCTTGAACGACCCTGTGCCCTGGCAGATGAGGGTATGCACCGCTATCTGATCCGCCGCTGCGAGGATGACCTTCGCAATACGCTGGGTCTGATGCCGGTGGCGATGTCGGTGCGCCAAGCCCTGCTGAGTCGCCCCGGTAGGTTACCCACCCTAAGCCAGGTCGCTGCCATCCAGCATGTGTCCCCTCGCACGCTGATCCGTCGGCTTAAACGCAGTGGAACCTCCTACCAGGAGATTCTGGATGAGGTACGCCAGACCCAGGCAAAGGATAGTTTGCGTTATTCAACCCTATCAATCACGGAACTATCTCAGCGGCTGGGCTATCGTGATCCCGCCAATTTCAGTCGCGCTTTCAAGCGCTGGTTTGGCAGATCGCCAACGGCCTTTAGAGAACAAGAACGCTGATTCGTCTGGATCGTGTTCATAATTACCAACGGCCTTGCCCCAGCCGATAACTCAAACCCGATCGATTTCCCCAAATGGTGAATCGACTGAACAAATCCCGCTAAGTCTAAAAGGGCGGAATTTCCAGAGGGTTGGTGTGAAAGCGCTCTATAACGCCTCGCTCAAAAGCAGCCGGATCTTTGATGATGGTCGCTTTTAGGGCGGCTGAACCAGCTCCCGCAAACACATCGGTGTAGCCGCCAGCCATGGCATCAAGCACTTCGTTGGCGTGTGTCTCTGGCGACACACCGTGTTTGAATCCTGGGGCCGCTAGGCGCGTTTTCACACCGCTAGTGAAGACGCCGGCAACCATGACAGGCTCCCGATCCAACTCGGCCCGCAGACCGGCTGTGGCGATGGCCGCTGCGGCTTTCGACATGCTGTAGCTGGTGTACTCGGGGAGACAAAACCAGGCGCCGACGGACAGAATGTTGGTTATGGCCCCGCCCCCGTTGGCAAGGATGGTGGGAATAAACAGCCGGGCGATCTCTGCCGGGGACCAGCAGTTTGTCTGCATAACAAACTGTGCGTCGTCCAATGATGAGGCTGACGCGATTCGTCGCTCTTCTTTGGTAAAACTACCCGGGGTGCCTGCGTTGTTGATAAGCCAGGTGACATCCGTCGCGACCGCGGCTGCTGCTTGGCGCTGAGCCTCGTTGTTCACGTCCAGCTCCAGGCCCACCACCCGATCGGGATCCAGAGCGATAACATCCGGTAGGTTGGTGGTATTGCGCGCCGTGGCGTACACCCGCTTGGCGCCGCGCTCCAGCAGCACTTTGACAAATCCAAGTCCAATGCCCCGATTTGACCCCGTCACCAGAATTGTTTGACCTTTCGGGGAGATTGATTTGGCGCCAGGCGCGCCGACGTTTTGATTCTCGGGCGAGTGTTTGGCTCCGGGGGTTGGATTTACCGGCTGCGCTGACGTCGGCGCAACCATTGAGCCTGCCACCGCAGCGGCGGTGCTGGTAAGAACGGCTCGTCTATCCATTTTGATCCTCTTTCTCGATATCTGTGAACTGGCAGGGATAACAACCGGTAGCGCTCTACGGCCTTCAAACGATCAGCAGGTGGATAGTTTGGAAACGCTCTTACACGGCTCGGGTTTTGGTACTGCCGTGCAGTGTCCACAGGCTGAATTATTTAGGCCGCCGGGCGTCAAGGTACCCGGGTCATACCTTGAGCGGCCGCGGGTAAATCGACTGGGGTTGCGCACCTGACATTTTCTAAAACAAGCCAGGCTTTCCTGGTATTCAGCGATTTTGCGTTGGTGCTCGGAGGCCCGTTGCGGTTGATCGCGTTTTTTCGTTCGCTGCTGCGAGCGTTTGCCAACCGGGTGCCCGTTCTGCCTGGGTGCTGGCGTGGTAGATTCTGCTCGATCTTTAGCCGCTGTTAACTCCTGGGCGGACGGCTCTCTCCAATGGACGTCCGCTGAGTCGGCGCTACCTTGGTATTCTTGGGGGACTCTGTCGCCAAAATGTTTAACCCCGTTTTCGTCTACCCAGGTGTAAACCTGCGCATAGACGCTTAATGCTAGCAACGTCAGCACTGCTACGGCGAAAGCTTTGACTGCATGTCGCAAACCTTAGATACCCTCGGAATGCCAGTTGACTAACGAGTATACGCTGCGGCCCAGACCATCGTCGAATCCGATTAAAATGGTGTTTCGACCCGGCTCAGGGTCGCAACTATCGAACTCCCAGCACTGACGCTGCATGCGCAACGGGCTTTAGCCAAGCTGGGCGTTACATTTTTCGACGAAGTGACGGACTGGCGCTGATTAAACGCGCGGCCAACTCTTGACTGACCGGGCCACTCTGGCCATGGAGTCCTTTGCAGCAGTGCGTTGGATTACTAGCGGAGGTTCTTCATGAGCAACACAGTCAACATTAATGGCAAAGCTGTCACTGTCGAGGGTGACGGTTCGATGCCCTTGCTGTGGTATCTGCGCGATCGCATGTCCCTTAAGGGAACCAAATTCGGTTGCGGTTTGGGCCTGTGCGGCGCCTGCACGGTGCATTTGGACGGGCAGGCGATTCGTTCCTGCGTGACGCCGATCAGAGCCGCTTTCGACAAATCGGTAACCACCATTGAAGGCCTGTCGACCGATGGGTCACACCCGTTGCAAATTGCCTGGCAAAAACACAATGTGCCTCAGTGCGGCTATTGCCAGGCCGGGCAGATTATGTCGGCGGCCGATTTCCTCAGCCGCAACCCCTCACCATCTGCGGAGGAGATTGAAGCTGCCATGACCGGCAACATCTGTCGCTGCGGCACCTACACACGCATTCGCACGGCTATCGCTGA
>CAZLJY010000149.1:0-12277 GCA_964559945.1 uncultured Gammaproteobacteria bacterium
CCATTTGTGAGCGGTTGATGGATCAAGGCGTGGTGATTAATCGACCACCTCGAGATGGTCACATGGCCTTCATTCGATCTCCAGATGGAATCTCAATTGAGCTGCTGCAGGACGGCGAATCATTGCCGGCCCAGGAGCCTTGGCAATCCATGGCCAACAGCGGGCAATGGTGATCGCATAAGGGACTGGGTGCCTTGATCGTGTCGATTTTTCGGCGGTTTGAGGTCAGTAAATTCATCGTTTTTTCACATTAATGGGTTCAGTTTGTAAAAGGTCATTCGGTACTGTATTCCCATCAGGCCGCAAATGACGTTTACTTTTTGCCCGGGTGTTGGGAAAATAATCCTGACGAATCAGGAGTTTGTTCATGCAAATCGCCTTGCTAGAAGACGATATGGATCAGGTAGCGCTGTTAAATGCCTGGCTGATGCGGTTGGATGCCACCGTATCGTCTTTTACTACCGGTCAGAGTCTGAAAAGCGTCCTAAAAAAATCTCATTTCGATCTTTTTCTGTTGGACTGGGAGTTGCCCGATACCACGGGCATCGAGGTGCTTGATTGGATTCGCACTCACCTCGATTGGGCGGTACCGGTGGTGTTTTTGACCTTGAGAGACTCCGAGTCCGATATTGTCAGAGCATTAGACGCCGGTGCTGACGATTATATTGTTAAACCGTTGAATTCCGAGGTAACCCTGGCGCGAATTCGCAGCGTCATGCGCAGACTTAACGGGAATACGTCTCAAGGCGTGGTAAATGCAGCGCCCTATGCCGTGGACTTAGAACAACGGGTAGTGACTCTTAACGGTGACCCTGTTGCGCTCACTCAACGGGAATTTAACCTGGCCAGCTATCTGTTTCAGCACCCTTCCCAAGTCTTATCCCGGGAAACGCTTTTGAGCGAAGTCTGGGGCATTGATGCTGAGATCAACACCCGTACCGTGGATACGCATATCTCGCGTGTTCGTTCCAAACTCAATATTAGTGCGGACAACGGTTGGCTGCTGCACAGCATTTATCAGTACGGTTACCGGCTAGAACCGATCTCCAGAAGTTAGTCACCCGGCAACAGGATTGGACCAGTTGCGATGTTCATCAACTGGCCTGTATATATTGCCAGCGCTGGGTTTGCCTATGTAACGGGAGTTTACATTTCAGGCGCTGATTTTCGGTCTGCTTTGTAGTGAAATAACTCTGGGGGAACCTCCGGCAAAGACATGATGTCACGCCGCGTGGCTCCAAGATAAAAGTTACAAAGAGAAACCGAGGGTTTGTCATGGCGGCCTCTACGCTGCAATACGAGAACGAGTTGGTAAGGATCAGGCGTCAATACCTGGATTCATTACCCGAGAAAATTAGTGATCTGGAAAACGCTTTGAGTGGTTTATCGGTGTCCGATAGGCCCGAACAGGAGTTAAAAGCGCTCAATCGAATCGCTCACCAGTTGGCTGCGTCAGCGGGGTCTCACGGGTTTGATGAGGTTTCCCATGCCGCCAAAGAACTAGATTTGGCATTTGATGATGGCGAACAGACCGCTGACATCAAGACCGATGCAACCATCGCTAAAGCTGTCCAGGAGATGGGCGACGCTTTGGTGGACCTACTTCGACAGGTTCCCGCTTAACCCCTACCCGCACCTTAGCGTCTGAAACTGGGCGTCTTGCCCTTCGTCAGCCTCAATCCGGGAGGTTGCGCGAACGCCACATAGCCAAAAGCTGGTGACCAATCTCTCTAGGGCTAAAGGGTTTATCGATGACCCCCAAACAGCCCGGAAACGATTTGCAAGACTCTGACCGACCTGTAAAAAACACCACAGGAACATCGCAGGCAGGCGAACTGAGTTGGCGCAGTCGGGTATAGGTTTCCCGACCATCCATTTCCGGCATATTGATATCGAGCAAAATGAGGTCTGGTGATTGTTTGTCCACAGCCTCTAATGCGAGGCGGCCGTTACTGACCGAGAAAATTTCCACATCCGGACAGGTCAGATTAATCCCTAGTTCCGCCAGTTTTAGGATTTGTGGATCATCATCCACTAATAAGAGCCGATTTAGGTCAGAAGTCACTGTTTTATTTGGTCTTTATACAAGAAAAAGCGTCAATTAAATGACAGTTGTTACAGATTGTATCGTTGTCTGAAAGAAATACTTGCCACCGGGATTTATTTGCTATGTTAAGTCCACGGGAGTAACTCCCGCCAGTCCAGAGGGGGACTAGAAGGAAAAATACAGTATCCAGACATTCGAGAGCAAATTGAAAATCTGACTACTGGACACCTACCGGGAGGTGCTATGAATTTGGCTCAGGACAGCCTATACATCTGCGACGACCACGTAGAACGTGCCGAGGCTTTTGCAAAATCGGCAGACGCATTAGGATATTCCACCGTTATTGGTGATGGTCGAGAGAGACGGAAAGGCTCGTCTCCAGAATTAATTTTATTGGGGTGCGACAAACGAAACCCAGAGTGGTCATCGCGGAAAGCGGATTTAGCAACCCGCTACCCAGATGCTCGATTTGTCCATATTGACGAAGAATCTGCAAAACTAAGCGACCCGCGGCAGTTGCGGCGTTTGCTAAAACCTTGCAAACCTCAATCCAGCGACCTGTCTTTAGGCCGCAGTCGATCAATGCGTGAGCTGTGGGCAGCGGTCGGTCGGGTGGCTAAGTTCAACGTAACGGTTCTTATTACCGGCGAGACTGGCACCGGCAAGGAGGTGGTGGCGCGACGCATCCATCAACTTTCGAACCGTTCCAATAAACCCTTTATTGCCGTCAATTGTGCAGCCATCCCCGCCGATCTTCTAGAAAGTGAGCTTTTCGGGCATGAAAAAGGCGCTTTCACCGGTGCTACGAAGCGACGCCCAGGTCGCTTTGAAAGGGCCCAGGGGGGTACCCTGTTTTTGGATGAAATCGGCGATATGCCCCTGCCTATGCAAGCCAAGTTGTTGCGGGCTTTGCAGGAACGCTGCATTGAGCGGGTGGGTGGTGATCAGGAAATCCCTATTGACGTTCGGGTCGTGGCAGCCACCCACCAGAACCTCAACCAATCCATTCAAGAGGGCGATTTTCGCGAGGATTTGTATTACCGCTTGAACGTCTTTCCCGTAATAGTTCCACCGTTGCGTGATAGAGCGGAAGATCTGCAGGACCTCATCGAATTTTTAACGGACAAGCTTCAGAAGCAAGGGCGCCCTACTCCGCTGTTTACGGGGGAAGCGTTGGCGCGGTTGCACCAATATCATTGGCCAGGCAACGTCCGTGAGCTGAGCAATGTGGTCGACAATTTGTCGGTCATGTTCCCTGAGGAGCGGGTGTTTGAGTCGGATTTGCCGGAGTTGATGCGCGGCAGTCAACCGGCGACAAAGGAACATTCCACGCCAGCTCGTGAACGGTTACCCAATGAACTGCTAACCGATCGTGGGCCGGAGGAGCAGACTCCCATCCTGCCCAGATGTGGGGTAGATCTGGCTGACTACCTAAAAACTCAGGAACGATCGTTGATTTACCAATCCCTCGCCCAGGCCGGAGGCGTGGTGGCTAGGGCCGCCAAACTGCTGGGCTTACGACGCACTACGCTGGTTGAAAAAATGCGCAAATATGGCATTGAGAAAAGCGACATTTCAGCGGCCGTCGGCTGATGGGTTGATAAATTTGGATTCAAGGGCCGCAACCGCGGCCCTTTTTTTGCCGGGTACTAAAGCTGCCCACAGCCACTGACCTCTGCGATAATTGGCATCTATCAAACGAGGAATCCACTGCCATGACTGAGCAAACTGCCCCTGTGCGCATTATCGGCGTTCCAATGGACCTGGGAGCTAGTCGCCGTGGTACCGACATGGGGCCATCGGCGATGCGAATTGCCGGATTGGGCAAAGCGTTGAGGGGCTTGGGCCATACAGTGGCGGTGGAAGAAGACATTCCGGTGCCAGCGATGGAAACTCGAGCGCCTGAATCGGTCTCCGCACGCTTCAAAGAGGAAATTTTGTCTGTCTGCGAGACCCTCTGTGATCGGGTCAAACGGTGTCTGGACGAACAGGAAGTTCCCCTTGTGCTTGGCGGAGATCATTCCATAGCCATGGGCACCGTTTCTGGCGTTGCCAGCCATTTTCGCGAGCAGAAAAAACGCCTGGGATTAATCTGGTTTGATGCCCACGGTGATATGAATACACCGGCCTCCTCACCTACCGGCAACATCCATGGCATGCCGCTAGCCCATCTGCTGGGCACCGGCGATAAGGATCTGTGCAACATCGGCGGGTTTGGCACCAAATTGGACCCAACCCGAGTGGCCCTAGTGGGAATTCGCGATATTGATGATGACGAACGACGCATTATTCGCGAATCCGGTATTCATGCCTACACGATGCGAGATATCGATGAAAAAGGTATGGCTCGAGTAGCCCGGGAGATTATCGATGTGGTGGCTGGCGATACCGATGGGTTTCACATTAGCTTTGATGTGGATGGTTGCGACCCCTCGGTCATACCTGGCTCAGGAACCCTGGTGCCTGGCGGCGTTAATTACCGGGAAGCACACCTTCTGCTGGAGATGTGCGCTGATACGGGCGGGATGAGTTCGCTGGAGGTGGTGGAGCTAAATCCGTTTCTTGACACCGGAAACGTCAGCGCTGAGCGAACCTTAGGGATGATCCTCAGTGCGTTTGGTAAGAAAATTCTTTGAAAAACTCTCTAATCCTCTGATATTTAACGTTAAAACGCAGGAAATTCGCTGTTCAAAAAATGTGCAAAACAATGTCACAAGGATGTTTCAGGCATTGATCAGCGGCCCGAATCGCGGTCCAATAAACGTGCTCTCGATGTGTGTGCATTACCAAGTCTTCTGGATGAAGCAGGGGGAATTCGGCAAGGACGTCGAAACAGCGCACGCGCTGGAATTTGAGTGGAATTGATGACCAGCGCGGTGCCGAAGGCCCGGTTTGTTGAAGCCAAACCGGGCTTTTTTTTGTCTAAATTTTGTTGCTCCTAAATGGCCAGATGCGTTGGCCTTCAGTGTTTACTCCGGCCATTCATAAGGCGCCACTTCCGCCCCCTCCAATGTATACCCTGCCTGCCCCATGGCGCTTTCAAACCCTTGGGTTTTCATGGTGCCGGAGACCCAAAACGGGTCCCAAAGAGACTTAAGCTCAAACGGTGTATCGAGTTTCACGTAAACCAGCTGATTGGGTGGCGGCGGTGGCACGTGAATACAGGCGCCAAAATACGGCACCAAAAAGAACTCCGATAACAACCCCACCTCATCGGATTCCAGCGGAACAATAAAGCCGGGTAAGCGAATCTTTTGCCCCGCCAGCGCCTTGACCAGGGTTGATGCCGGAGAGGCCGCTGGACTGGCCTGTTCTAGCAGGTCATCCAGGGAGGAATTTGCGGCCGCATTGGCCGCCATGGCCTTTTCTTCCTCGGGCACCAAGTCGTCCCATTTAATCTCTTTGAAGGGTTCTTGGGCGGCGCTGGCTGAGGCCATTGCCACCGCCGCGACGATTAACAGAACCTTCGATAGGGGTGGGTTCAGCCAGGGTGTCAAAAATTTCACGATATTCATCCCATACCGGTCAGTAATCAGGCCATTGTGCCATTGCTGGCATCGATCGGCCCCCTGCCCTGCTATATGGGCATCAATTGGGCCGTTTGGAATAGGCCGTCAGTCACTTGCTTTGTGTGATGCCCATTGGCACTCTACCGGCCAGCTTAACCCCACTGCTTTATCACCAAAGGACCCCTCTTATGACCCAACCTGGGAGATTGGTAAATCGCTCTGGCGCGTGCCTACTGGCGCTGTTGTTGATGGTATCGGCAACCGCTGCTGGGGCAACGCGAATGTTGAGGTACCCGGATGTCCACGCCGACCAGTTGGTGTTCAGTTATGCCGGCGATTTATGGTTGGCAAACGTTGATGGCAGCGCGCCTGCCCGCCGTTTGACCTCCCACCCTGGAATGGAGCTGTTTCCCCGCTTCTCCCCAGATGGGCAGCAAATCGCCTTTACCGGGCAGTATCGCGGTGATGATCAGGTTTACGTGATCAACGTGGCCGGTGGTGAGCCAAAGCAACTGACCTGGTACCCAACCCAAGGGCCGCTACCTGCTCGCTGGGGCACCGAGCATCAGGTGTATGGCTGGTCTTCTGATGGGCGCTCCGTGTTGTTCCGCTCTCAGCGGGAAGACTTTAATAATCGGCGACTTTACACCGTGAATGTGGACGGCGGATTGCCGGCAGTTCTCCCTATGCCCCGAGCAGGTTCCGGCGATTTTTCCCCCGACGGTGACAGCATTGTCTACTCACCGCTTTTCCGGGATTTTAGAACCTGGAAACGCTACCAAGGGGGCTGGGCCCAGAACCTTTTTGTCCACAACCTTAAGGACAATACAGCCAAACAACTGACCTCCCATGTGCGCACCGAACGCGACCCTGTATGGCTAAAACAGGGCATCTTTTACGTGTCGGACATTGACGGCACCTTGGAGCTGTATCGCTATGATGCCGACAACGATACCCATACCCAGGTGACCCAGCACGACACCTGGGATATCAAGTGGGCCAGCGGCGATGGCGATCAACGCATTGTGTATGAAGTGGCCGGCACCATCGGCTTGTTTGACGCCTCAACCGGTGAAGAAACCCTGTTGGAAATTACCGTGCCGGACGATTTTGTTCGGCGCACCGCCCGGCAAATGGATGCCTCAAAGCAGATTGAGGACTTTGATCTGTCTGCCGATGGCAAACGCGCGGTATTCAGCGCCCGCGGTGATATCTTCAGCGCCCCGGTAGAACATGGTGTAACCCGCAACCTGACCCAACTTGGCAGCGCCCACGACCGTGGCGCAACCTTCTCACCGGATGGCAGCCAGGTGGCGTTTATCAGTGATCGCAGCGGCGAAGAACAGATTTACCTGGTGCCCCATGATGGCGGTGAGACCAAAGCCTTGACCCCTTCTC
Organism: uncultured Gammaproteobacteria bacterium; assembly: GCA_964559945.1. GTDB lineage: Bacteria > Pseudomonadota > Gammaproteobacteria > Xanthomonadales > SZUA-38 > JANQOZ01. Next base: position 6,955 of record CAZLJY010000149.1, read on the forward strand.
GGCCGACCCGATTGTACGGCTTGAGCTGGGCACCAGATGGGGAGCGCCTGGCTTACCACGACCACACCGGCCAGGTGTGGGTGGTTGACCTTAATGGTCGTGATACCAAAGTGGTGAAAAATTCTTTGGGCGCCACTACCGACTACGTCTGGTCGCCAGACTCCCGCTATCTGGCGTTCAGCCAGATGATGGAAAGTGGCTTTTATTCTATTCATGTGTGGTCCCGGTCTTCGGGTGATATGAACCGGGTGACTGATGGCTTTTTTAATGCCTTTGGGCCGGATTTCAGCGCAGACGGCCAACATCTTTACTTTATTAGCGACCGGGAATTTGCGCCCCAGATTGGCTCGTTTGAGTGGAACTATGTGGCGGAGCGGGAAAGTCGGGTTTACGCCTTGGCCCTGGCCGCTGATGGCCCCAACCCCTTTGGCCCGCGCAACGATGAAACCGGCGGTGATAGTAAAGCTGACAAGGATGATGAAGACGAGGGCGATAAGGGCGATAAGGAATCTGGCGATGAGGTGCGTGTCCGCATCGACTTTGACGGTATTGCCCAACGGGTGATTCGCCTGCCCATTGATGCCGATAATATCTTTGGTGTGCAAGATGTGGACGGCGGACTGATCTACGTTACCGGTGGGGCGTTTTACTACGGCCGAGAAAGTGACCGGCCGGTGACCCTGCATTACTTTGATTTTGACGATCGCGAAAGTAAGGAGTTGCTAGAAGACTTCCGCGGCATGAGCGTTCCAGACGGCAGCGATTACTTCCTGGCCCGGCTGGGTAGCGGCTTTTCGCGGATTGAAATTGGGAACGCAAAAAAGCGCAAAAAAGTCAGTACCGCAAACCTGACGGTGCAGCGGGCGCCAGCAGAAGAATGGCCGGTGATTTTCGATGAGGTGTGGCGCCGGTTCCGGGATTACTTCTACGTTGCCAATCTTCACGGCTACGACTGGGAGGCCTTGCGCAGCCAATACCGCCCCCTGGTGGCCGATGTTTCCACCCGGGAAGACCTCAACACCCACATGGGTGAGATGATTGCCGAACTGAACGTAGGCCATGCCTACGTGGCTGGCGGAGACTTCCTTGATGGTGATCGATCATCGGTGGGCCTGCTGGGCGCGCGATTTGAATTGGACGGTGACCACTACCGCTTTTCCCACATCTATGAAGGCGACAACGCCGAGCCGAAATATCGCTCACCGCTGAGAGAGGTGGGTGTAAATATCAGCGAAGGTGACTATCTGCTGGCGGTTAATGGTCGCGCCCTAACGGCCAAGGACAACCCCTATGCCCTACTGACCAACCTGGGTAAGCAGCCACTGGAGCTGTTGGTGAACAGCAGAGCTCGCACTAGTGATGCTCGCCGCGTGTTGGTCCAGCCGGTGTCTAACGAAAGCAATCTGATTTATTTGGAATGGGTTGAGCACAATCGCCGTTACGTTGCTGAGGCCACTGACGGCAAAGTGGGATATCTGCATATTCCCGATATGGGCGCCGATGGTATCTACGAATTTATTAAGTGGTATTACCCACAAATTCGAAAACAGGGTTTGGTAATCGACGTGCGCGGTAACGGCGGCGGTAACGTATCCCAGATGATTTTGCGCCGACTGATGCTCAAGCCATTAGGTTTCGGATTCCAAGCCCATCGCAGCTCAGCGGAGGCCTACCCTGGACCGGCCTTTAACGGCTACATGGCAACGCTGATCAGCGAAGACTCGGCCTCTGACGGCGACATCTTCCCCTACGCTTTCCGCCAGGCAGGTCTTGGCCCGGTGATTGGTAAGCGCTCTTGGGGCGGGGTTATTGGTATCACTAACCGCGGCGCCTTGATTGATGGCGGTTCGGTGTTTGTGCCGGAATTTGGTATCGGTGACGCCGAAAAGGGCTGGGTTGTTGAGGGTGAAGGCGTGGTGCCGGATATAGAAGTGGAGAACAATCCGGTGGGCTTTGATGACGCCCAGCTCGATCGTGGAATTAGCGAGGTGATGGCCCGTATCAACGACGATCCGCCGGTGTGGCCGGCCAAACCCGCTGACCCCATCAAGCTAAATTAAGGCAACTACCTGTGATCCGGCTCCTCTACTTGGGTTTTTGGAGTCGGATCCCCGCCATTGCCAAGGCCACTGATTAAGCGGCCGACACCTATTGATGGCTCAGGATTCTTGAGCCACCTGCTCTACCGTTTTCCACACCCGCAAGGTGTTTTCAAACATGATTTTCTTGATGTCGGCTTCGGTGTAGCCACGGGCCAATAATCCTCGGATTAAATTGGGGTAGCTGGAAACGTCTTTTAAATCGATGGGCAGGCTATCGCCAACGCCATCGTAATCTGAGCCAATGCCCACATGCTCAACGCCTACCAGACCCACCACGTGATCAAAATTATTCAGCACATCTTCTAGCGTGGCATAGGCAAATGGCGCTTTGGTTTTGTAGTCTTCAACGAACGCTACGACCCGCTCATCGTCTTGGTCGGCGATGGACTGGGCTTCCATAAAGGCGGTTCTGGCCTCCGTTAGCTTCTCCTGATACGCCCGAGACACACCGCTCACAAAGGTTGAGCCAAAATTGATCTGCACCACCCCGCCGTTTTCCCCCACCTTCTTAATCAGCTCATCACTGATATTGCGCTCCCAACCCGGCGTGTATTTTCGTACCGAGGAATGGGAGGCAATCACCGGTGCCTTGGTCAGGGCCATAACCGCCAGAGAGGCTTGGTCTGAGATGTGGGAAATATCGATCATGATGCCCAAACGATTCATCTCTTTAACCACCACTTCACCGAAGGGGCTCAGGCCCTTCCACGGACGGTTAATGTCATAGGAGGAGTCTGCAAGATGATTAGAGCGGGAGTGCGCTAGGGTGATATAGCGAATGCCGCGCTGATAAAAGCGATGAAGATTGGCCAAATCCCCTTCAATCGGCGCGCCATTTTCCATCCCCATGGCGATAGAGATTTTGCCTTCAGCCGCTTGGCTCAAGATGTCGTCGGCGTTGTAGGCCATGGCAAACTTTTCTGGCGCACGCCCCACTAAGGCTTCCATGGAGTCAATCAGACGGTCGGCCAGCGGGCCGCTTTTACCTGCCTTCCAAGCTCGCCGGAATGTAGATGGACATAAAGGGCGCGGTCAGGCCGCCATCAACGGCCCGGGGGTAGTCAAAATCGCCCCCTTGGGTTTTCCGGCTGACATCGTCCCACTCATCCTCAAGGCGATACGGGACGTCGATATGGGTATCCACCAGCGGCCACCGGTGAGCAATCGCCCGGGCCCGATCCATCAGTTCATCAGCGCTAACGCTGGCAACTGGTGACAGACACAGCGTGGCCAGCATAAGGCCCGATAGCGTATTGACCGCCATAGACCCCTTGCTCATTGGGGCGCGGCTTTAAGGGCGGATAGACGGGCTGCCTCAAATTCATCGCCGGGAACCCATTGGGCCATTTCATCGTCATTGGCCACGATTACGCCACACCAAAAGCCGAACCGAGCGTCGGCCACCATGCCGTCAAAGTTCCAGTCATCAGTGAGTTCATCGCTGGGTTGGTGATAGTTCTTGGTGGTGTACTCACCAATTTTTGTGGCGCCCCAGCCTTCGGGCTGACCGATAAAGTTGGTGCCGCCACTTAAGTAAAGCGCGGGCACGCCAATTTTTGCCAGGCTGAACTGATCGGAGCGATAGAAAAAGCCTTTGTCCGGGAACTGATCGCCCAGCACCACCCGATCTTCGAACTCAGCCACTTGCGCGGTGACTGCATCCAAGGTGGATTTTCCTTTGCCAATATAGGTGATGTCTTTGGTTACGCCCCAGATATTGCCGCTGTCAAAGTTGATATTGCCGGCGATTTTTCCTGGGTGAAAGGTGGGTTCCCGGGCGAAGAACTTCGAGCCCAAAAGCCCCTGCTCCTCAGCCCCCACAAAGGCCATCAAAACCGAGCGCCGGGGCTTGGTGGCAGCCATGGCCTCAGCAATGGCCATCACCATGCCAACGCCACTGGCGTTGTCTCTGGCGCCGTTGTAGATGCGGTCCTCAGGATCGCCAGCGAAATTGGGTAATCCCAGCCCGATGTGATCATGGTGGGCGGTGAACACCACCACCTCATCAGCCAGTTCCGGATCGCTTCCAGGAAGCAGCCCCAGCACGTTGGCTGACTGAACCCGGCTGATCTCATTGGCCAAGGTAATAGAGGTGTTGAGATTTAAGGTGACCGGTTCAAAGTCTTTGGATTTGGCGGACTCAATTAAGGCGTTGAGATCGTTGCCGCCAAAGCGCAGCAGTTTTTCCGCCGCATCACTGGTTAGCCAAGCAGCGGCCTGAATGCGCGGCTCATCGCCTGCGGGCAACTGAAACTGCTCACCGGTCCAGGAGGTTTGAACCACCTGCCAGGGATAACCGGCAGAGGGTGTGGTATGCACAATAATGGCGGCGGCCGCGCCCTGGCGGGCGGCGCTTTCATACTTGTAGCTCCAGCGACCGTAATACAGGCGTCGATCGCCAGCGAACAGCTCTTCGTCCCAATCCGGGTCGTTGTTCAGCATCACCAAGGTTTTGCCGGTGAGGTCCTGCCCTTTGAAATCGTCCCATCCGTACTCTGGCGCTTCGATGCCATAACCCACAAACACCAGGTCAGAGGCGGCAATGATGGACTCGGGCGCCTGCACGCCGCTACCAATGATGTATTCGGATCCCTGCACCAGGCTGAGGGTTTCCCCGCCGGAGGAAAACGACCACCCAGGAGGCTGTGCCGAATTGATGCCCACCAGGTCAAAGGGCTGTTCCCAGCTGCCATCCGCGGCGCCGGGTTGATAACCCATTGACTTAAGTTTGTCCGCAATCCAAACACGGGCCTTTTCATCCCCAGCACTGCCAGGCCCGCGGCCCTCGTATGCATCCCCACCAATTTCCGCTATCACCGAGCGAATGGCCTCGCCAGTGATCTTCGCCGCAGCAGCTTTATCGGCAGCTGAGAACGGCCCCGAAGGCTCTTGAATTACAACCGGCGACTCAGGCGCAGCGGCTTCAGGAGTTGCCACCGCCTCAGGTTCGCTAGAACAGGCAGTCAGTAACGCGAACAACAAGGCAGAAACAAAAAACACGGAGAAATTGCCAAACTGGGAACGTCTTTTCATGACATAGGCTCTCAATTGAAGGTGGATAGACGCTGAAACACTAAAAGTGCCGCGCAATCGTACATTGGAAGCCCCAGACAGGCCAACTTCGGCAAAACCTGATGTACAATACGCGCCGCATCACCGCCCTCCCCGCCCGGGTGGCGAAATTGGTAGACGCAAGGGACTTAAAATCCCTCGGTAGAAAT
>CAZLJY010000150.1:0-12233 GCA_964559945.1 uncultured Gammaproteobacteria bacterium
GGGATACCAGTTTTGTACCGTGGAATATTTAATTTGCGCCCGATCCAGCGCCACCAACTCCACTACCGCAGCGTGGAGCTGATTTTCATCCCGCATCGGCGCCGTGCAACCTTCCAGGTAACTCACGTGACTGTCTTCTTCCGCAACAATTAAGGTGCGCTCAAACTGCCCGGTATTGAGTTCGTTGATGCGAAAGTAGGTGCTTAACTCCATTGGGCAACGCACACCCTTGGGAATCAACACAAAAGATCCGTCGGTGAACACCGCTGAATTAAGGGCTGCGTAAAAATTATCGCTCTGGGGCACCACAGTACCCAAGTACTTGCGCACCAGCTCCGGGTGTTCGCGAATCGCTTCAGACATAGAGCTAAAAATAACTCCCGCCTCTGCCAACTCTTTGCGAAAGGTTGTACCCACCGACACCGAGTCAAACACGGCATCCACTGCCACCCCGGCAAGCCTGGCCCGTTCATGCAGCGGCACACCCAATTTGTCGTAGGTCTCAATCAGCTTAGGGTCCACCTCGTCCCAGCTGTCGTATTTGGCGCCAGACTTAGGTGCCGAATAATAGGAAATATCCTGAAAGTTAATTTCCGGGTAATGCACATGAGCCCATTTCGGCGTTGGCATGGTCTGCCACAATGCATAGGCCTTCAAGCGCCATTCAGTCATCCAACCCGGTTCAGATTTCTTCTCTGAAATGAATCGGATCACATCTTCGGATAAACCCGGCGCCACCGTGTCACTTTCAATATCAGTGAAAAACCCCGGTTCGTAGTGGCGCTTAACCAGTTCTTCCAGGTGCTGCTTTTCCGTTGCCATTTATCGTTGTTCCGTAACCGCGGTATCCCGCGGGCTAATTTTGATTTCTTGTGGATGCGCAGAGGCCGCTAAAGGTCTCGCCATATCATGCAGCGTCATTTCGCTCAGCGCGGCGTGGACCGCCCGGGATATCTGCTGCCAATGACCACGCAGGGCGCACACCGCTTCGGTGGAACAAAGCCCCTCATGAACACTACATTGGGTCATCCCAATTGGCCCTTCCATCGCTGTAATCAAATCGGCCACGGTAATTTCAGTGGCCGCACGGGCCAGTTGATAACCCCCATTGGCACCGCGAAAAGACGTGACCAAATCACTGCGGGCCAAGACCTTTAGCACCTTGGCCACAGTAGGGACTTCTAGATGGGTTTCCGCCGCTAAATCCGCGGCACTGAATATACGTTCTAGGTCCACTGCCATAGCGGCGGTAACCACAATGGCATAGTCCGTTAACTTGCTAATTCTCAGCATGGCATGACCAACAGGAGCCTCGACGACGATATAGGACTGAAATTGTACTATTTCGCCATCGCCGGCTCAATCCCTGGCACGCCAACCCTGGCCCGTCCATATGACTCACCAGCTATTGCGCCGGTTTCTGAAAACGCGCTGTCGCCAGTGGCACATTAAGCTCAATACTCTCAACGACCAATTGACGACGGGACCCTAGCTCGTGAAGGTTGATGTCGTAAAGAAAAGGCAGTTGCAGCCCATCCACCTCTCGGTAGTCATCAACTACCGTCGATTGATGGGGAGAATCCGTCGCCCCGATTCGAAACAATTCTTCTTGCCGAGTCAGAAACTGCGTCTCACTGAGAAACAAATTGAGTCGATCACCGGCTGGACGAGTGACCTCGATAAGATGCCCGCCGGCGTCGCCGTCAGCCACCACCCCTAAATATCTCAGGCTGTAAGCTTTCTCGCGCCAATCCATCAACGGGCCGTCAAAGTCGGCCGTGCGGGAAAATTCTTTGGCTTGGTCAGGTGCCAAGTCTTCCAGCTCTCGGCTCAGGCCGTCAGAAATCAGCCGCCACCCCTGGGCGCCGTCGTAGCCTTGAATAATCGTTTGACCGCTCAACTGAAATTCAAATCGGAGCAAGTTCGGACGCCGAATTTCCATCATTACCGGCACGGTTTGACCATCGGTGTAGGACATCTGGCCAATCATGCGCAGCGTCTCAACGGCCTTCCAAGCTTCATAGCCACCCCTGGCCTGTAAGTGTTTTTCCAGCAGGCTGTATAGATTTTCCTCAGCCAAGGCAGCGTTGCCAACTAGAAACGCAAAGGCGATCAGCAGTCGTCTGAACACGCTAGCGACCTCGACCCGCACACTGATCCGCGCCCACGGTCAGAAATGAACCACGGCGCGGATGCTCTTGCCTTCGTGCATCAGATCAAAGGCATCGTTGATGCGCTCTAAGGGCAAGTTGTGCGTGATAAAAGAGTCTACGTCGATCTTGCCTTCCATAGCCTGGTTAACCATACCGGGGAGCTCACTGCGACCTTTGACGCCGCCAAACGCTGTGCCTCGCCATACTCGGCCGGTCACCAGCTGAAATGGCCGGGTGGAAATTTCCTGGCCTGCGCCGGCAACACCGATAATGACACTTTCTCCCCAGCCCTTGTGACAGCATTCCAGCGCTGCCCGCATGGTGGCGACATTGCCGATACATTCGAAGGAATAGTCAGCACCGCCGCCGGTGTGGGCCACTATCACCTCCGCGATCGGGTCAGTGTGATCCTTCGGATTAATAAAGTCGGTGGCACCCATCTGTTTGGCCAACACAAACTTATCCGGATTGACATCAATGCCAATAATGCGGCTGGCGCCGGCCATCACTGCGCCCTGCACCACCGCCAGGCCAATGCCTCCCAGACCAAACACCACAACAGTTGATCCCGCCTCAACCTTGGCCGTATTGAGCACAGCGCCAATACCGGTCGTCACCCCGCAGCCAAGCAAACACATCTTCTCCAGCGGCGCCTCTTTGGCGATTTTGGCCACTGCAATCTCCGGTAACACCGTGTATTCGCTGAACGTGCTGGTGCCCATGTAGTGGAAAATCGGTTTGCCATTCTTACTGAAACGAGAGGTACCATCAGGCATCAAGCCCTGACCCTGAGTCACTCGAATGGCTTGGCACAAATTGGTTTTGCCAGAGGTGCAAAAACTGCACTCGCCACATTCAGGTGTATACAAGGGAATCACGTGATCTCCCACTTTCACTGACGTCACGCCAGCTCCAGTTTCCACAACCACTCCAGCACCTTCGTGGCCGAGCACCGAAGGAAAAATCCCCTCAGGATCTTCACCACTGAGGGTAAATGCGTCGGTATGACAAACCCCCGTGGCCTTAATTTGCACCATTACCTCACCGGCTTTAGGCCCTTCGATGTCAATCTCCTCAACGGTCAGGGGTTCGCCCTTGACCCACGCAATCGCGGCTCGAGTCTTCATCATCTTTTCCTGTGAGGCTAAAAAGTAGCGAATCATAATAAATCACCTCTGTGCGTTGTGCCTACCGCTCATTGGCACCACAATGTCCCCATGACGAAGTCATTACGAACCCAACAACGACAAGCCACGGCGGAACGCTGGCTAGGCACCTCAGTGACCCTTCAGCCTGCGTCCAGTGACGCTAGTTTTCGCAGCTACTTCCGAGCACAGCGAGGCGCGAGCACCTGGATTATCATGGACGCCCCCCCGGCCCAAGAAGACTGTCGTCCCTTTGTTGAGATGTCCCAGCGATTGATCGCCGCAGGCGTGCAGGCACCCCGGGTCATTGAGCAAAATTTCGACGAAGGTTTTTTGTTATTAGATGACTTTGGCAATACCGATTACCTCCAGGTATTGGATTCGCGCACGGCTCCAGAACTTTATGCCGACGCAGCGCGCGCCTTACACCAAATACAGCAGGCCCCGTGCGATGGCCTACCTGCCTATGACGAACAACTACTACGGCGGGAAATCCAACTTTTCCCCCAATGGCTGCTGAGCGAGCACCTGGGTGAAGTTCTCGACGATAGCTTCTATCGCCACTGGAGCGCTCTGGGCGACACCTTGGTCGATAGCGCCCTCAGTCAACCTCAAGTTCTGGTGCACCGGGACTACCACAGTCGAAATTTGATGCGCACAGACAACAACAACCCTGGGGTACTTGATTTCCAAGACGCGGTGAAAGGACCGGTCACCTATGACCCGGTTTCCCTGTTCCGAGATTGTTATATCCAGTGGCCAGAAGAGGACACCGAAAATTGGCTACAGTCCTTCAGACTGCAGCATCCCAATGAGGCCATTGAGCAGATCGACGCTAGTCTATGGCAACACTGGTGCGATTTGATGGGAGTCCAACGCCACCTCAAAGCGGCGGGCATTTTTTGCCGTTTATTACATCGCGATGGTAAAAACGGGTACATGGCCGACATCCCACGAACGCTCAGCCATATCACCCGAGTTGCCCGTCGCCACCCCTCACTGAACTGGTTGGCGGGGTTTATCGACGACATCGCTCCGAGATTATCAGTTCGATGAAGGCTCTGATAATGGCCGCGGGTTATGGTGAGCGTTTGCGACCACTCACCAACCACACTCCCAAACCGTTAATCGAAATAGCCGGTCAAACCCTGCTGGAACGACACATCATTGCGCTAAAAGACGCTGGCATCACTTCCATCGTGATCAACGTTTCCTGGTTGGCCGACACCATTGCCGATTATGTTGGTAACGGCAGCCGCTGGGGCGTTCAAATTCGCCTGTCTCGGGAAGGTGACAGACCGCTGGATTCGGGCGGCGCCATGCGCCATGCCATGCCATTGCTAGGTCCCTCGCCATTCTTAGTGATCAACGGCGATATTGTCTGCGAGTTCCCGTTGCGAACCCTGACCGAGCGAAGCCCTACAGCCTGTCATCTAGTGCTGGTGGACAACCCACCGCACAATCCAAAGGGTGACTTTGGTATCGACCAGGGACAGTTAGTTAACGACCCTACCCTCACCTACTGTGGCATAGGCGTTTACCAACCCGCCCTGGTTGCGGCAGCACCCAGACCTTCAAGATTTTCTGTGGTGCCGTTGATTCGCCAAGCGGCCAGCGCCGGTACGGCAACCGCAGAACACTACAAAGGACGGTGGCTGGACATTGGCACCCAGGAACGCCTAGACCACGCCCGAAATCTGATGAAGCCTGAGGACGACACCTGATGAAGCACCGCTGGATGATACCCCTGACCTTTTTGCTGTTATCGGCGTGCGCAACACAGCCACAGACAGAGACTGTCACCCTTTACCTTGTTCGCCACGCCGAAACTGTGTCCTCCGAAGTGAACCCTGATCGGCCACTGAACCCTCAAGGCCTCCAACGTGCGGATTGGCTCGGCCAATATTTTTCGCCACTGGCTCTAGATACCCTGTATTCCACCAACATCACCCGCACCCTGCAGACCATTGCACCCACAGCAAAGTCCAAGTCTCTAACGGTCAACCACTACAATCCACGAGAGTTAGAGCAATTTGCCGATGAGCTTAGACAGCTTTCTGGCCCAGCTTTGGTCGCAGGCCATAGCAACACTACCCCAGCGCTGCTCAACGCCCTTCAGCGCAGCAGCCATTATGAGCAAATCGATGATGCGGAACATGGACTTATTTTTGTCGTTGAAATGCATGAGGGTGAGGTTCAGTCAGTGGAAATTGACCGCAGCGAACCCTAGGTCGCCGCTGCACCCGCAGTCACTCAGCTCTAGCGCTTCTCCCTACCCTCAGCTCGCCTGCTGACTCAGAACTTGGCGCACGAAGGGCACAGTGAGTTTGCGTTGAGCACTGAGGCTTTCCCGCCCCAGGCGATCGAGCAACAACACCAGCTGGCGGGCGCTGCGAGACTCTCGGCTCAATAGGTAATTGACCACCGCTTGATCCAAGGGAAAACCTCTGGCGGCAGCCCGACGCTGCAACAGATCTGCGTGATCCGCTGACTCCAACGGGCCGATCTGCACCTCAACCATCATACGTAGTCGCGATTGCAAGTCGGGCAATTGCACTTGATGGCTTCGCAGTCGGCGATCACTAGCCACCACCAACTGGGTACCAGAGGCACGCCAGCGATTGATCTGATGAAACCAGGCCTCCTCCCATAGCGGCCCTAGTATCTGACCAAAATCGTCCACTAAAACCAGCTCTAAGCCGCTCAAACTTTGCAGGCAGTCTGGGCCAGCATCCTTAAGCACTGCCGCGTCCAAGTAACCCGCCGGCCGGCCAGCAGCCCTGCTCATCGCCGATAGCAAATGGGTCTTGCCTCGGCCCTCGCCACCCTGCAGCCAAACCCAATCGGCATTATCCCCGCGAGCGATTGTTTTCAGATAATCCAGAAACCCAGAGCCGGCCACAAAAAAATCAAAACTGGCCTCATCATCGCTGGGTAACGTTAAGGGTAACTGCAACGATGGAGAGTCAGCCGTCATCATCCGTTGTTTCGTTTTCTCGCCCGGCGATTAGCACCCGGGACTTGGCGGGGGGATTGTCGTTGGCATCATCGTACAGGCCGCTACGACGATACTCGGCGTGGGCATGACGCAATAACACCATCACTATCGATGCCACTGGCAGCGCCAACAAAACCCCCAGAAAGCCGAACAGCTGACCACCGGCCAGAACGGCAAATATTACCGCAACCGGATGCAGCCCAATACGATCGCCAACTAGCAGCGGGGTAAGCACTATCCCCTCCAAGGTTTGTCCAACACCAAACACCACCAACACCATGGCGACATGGAACACATCACCGTATTGAAACAAGGCCCCAACCACACCAAGCACTACCCCAACAATGGCTCCCAGGTAAGGCACAAAACTAATAAAGCCCGCCGTCATACCCACTAGGATTGCTAAATCCAATCCGACCAGCCAAAGGCCTACCGAATAGACCAAACCTAGGGCCAGCATGACGGTTAGCTGGCCTCGCAAGAACGCACCTAGCACGGCATTGGATTCGGTTGCCAGAGTCGCAACCGTCGGCTCCATGCGTCGAGGCAGAAGCTCCCTGATGCGCTCCACAATGACATCCCAATCGCGCAGCAAATAAAAGGCCACCACTGGAATCAGCACCAGATTCATAACCCAGTTCACCAGTGCCATACCGGATCGAGCAAAAGAACTGAGCACTGTAGAGGCGACCCCAGTGGCCTCTTTGAAATGCTCTTGCAGCATGCTGACCAGCCGGTCTCGGTCCAGTAGGTTAAGGCCGGCGTTTTCGGCCCGCTCTAGCAGCGGCCCAGACATATTTTTCAGCCAGTCGATAAAGGCCGGTAACACTTCTATCAGGCGAAATATCTGATCTTCCAAAGCCGGCAATACAATCAGCAACAAGCCGGTGACCAACAGGCAGAGCAAAAAGAACACCACACACACCGACACCGTGCGGCTAAGTCCGCGGGTCTCCAGCCAGTCGGTGACTGGATCGCCCAAATAGGCAAACAAGGCTGCCACCGCAAAAGGCGTCAAAATTGGGGCTAAAAGGTAGATTAACCAGCCGGTGATAACAGCCACCACCAGCACCATCCACTGTCGCGATTCAGTCATTCTTGCTCTCTCTGTGCGCGGCTTTCGACCACGGCTCTATAGCCCCATAGCAAAACATATTGCAGGCCGCTTAGTGCGGTGCTGGCCGCCACTGCCCATAACATCACGTTGTGCCAAAAATCAGGCATTGGCCACCAACCTAGATGCAAAAGCTGCACTAAGACCAGTAAAATCTGTAAAAACGTATTGATCTTGCTGATCGCCAGCGGCTCGCCGGTCACCGGGCGGATCCAGTAATGGAACGCTAAGCCCCCTGCCACAATCAGTAAATCCCGACCCAACACCAACAACAGTAGCCATACGGGAAGCAAACCCTGCACGGTCAAAACGAAAAAACAGCTTAACAGCAGCAATTTGTCTGCCAGTGGGTCTAGGATGCCGCCTAGTTCGCTGGCCCAATCAAATCGTTTGGCAAGAAATCCATCTACCGCATCAGATATACCCGCGAGAAAGGCCACAACCAGTGCACTGCCGTAGGATTTTTCAATCAGCAGCCAAGTCAGCGGCACCACTGCTGCCATACGCAGAATGGTGATTATGTTGGGCAGATGAGACCAGGAAAACACAGGCCGACTAATGCGCTGACTCACAATTGGCAGTAACGGGCGTTTTGCCTCTCACAACACCGCTGCAATGACACATTACCGCTGAAACTCCAGTTCCAAGTCTACCGTTCCAGGGTTGCGCGAGCCTGGACGCAATACTTGGCCGGTCGTTAATACCTGCTGGAAACCTCGTAGCCCCACATTGCTCACCAAATTCAGCTCCAAAGTACTGCCCAACACACTGACTGGCTCGAACCGCTCGACCACCGAAAGATTGTTCAAATATTTCGCCAGCCGACCATAGTCCTCTGCCCCATCCAGACCGCGAACCCGCACTTTCAAAATTTGGCCGCTGACCTCATCGGCTACAATGATCGCCGATTCAGCCATGGTGGCGGCCAACTTGGTAATCCCCGCCGATAGGCTTTCTCGAAGGGTTGGGCCGCTAGATTCCCAGCGCCGACTACCCTCGATGCCACTGAGCAACCAACGTGTGGTCCACCCCCCGCGATCAGAGTAGCTGCGGCCCAGCAGTGTCTGGCGGGCGCCATAACGGGTTGCTGCGGACTCAAGGTTTGCCGCAAAACCGCCCCAAACATCACTCACCCGAACCTCTCGTTGATCGTCCAAATCAAGCAATGGCAAGATCAGCGGCATGCCCGCCTCTCTGGCCGCCACCGCCATACCCGCGACCGCCGCAGAATCATCGTCAGCAGTGCCCAAAAGTACCCGTTGCCCCTCCCGCTGTAATGCGACCCAAACCAAGGTTTCTGGTCGCTCCAGAGGCCAAACTGGCAGCCCTAAGTCCCGCACCCGGTCGTTGGTCAGGGTTTCATCAAACTGCACCTCTAACCATCGTTTCTGAGTCTCTCCCGGCTCAGCGCCAACAAAACGATGCACCATCACTAATGGCGAGACGCTGCCCAACTGATCATCCTGGGCTAGAGCATCAACCTGAGCCGCGCTGCCTGACAGCTTCTTCAGAACCTGAATTAATGCCTCCCTGTAGCCCTTAGTTAGACCATCGGGCTGGGTGTCCAAGGCTGGCACGCGGCCAACGTAAGCGTCTTCATTGGTTGCAGCGTGCGCGGGCTCAACACAAGACGCTGTCAGGGCCAGCAACAGGGTCAGGACCCATGGGATAAAAAAACCTGTGCGATTCACTCGATATTAGGCGAAATTGGTAATTCGGTAAGATACCATAGCCGCGCCGATTTACGGCTCCAAAACTCCACTTACGAAGGCGACACAAGCGTGAGCGACAGGCATTCAAAGCAACCTTCTCTAACCTACCGTGACGCTGGGGTTGATATTGACGCCGGCAACTCCCTGGTTGAACGAATCAAACCGCTGGTGTCGGCCACCTCTCGGCCGGAAGTCATGGCGCCGGTTGGCGGCTTTGGCGGCCTATTCGCCTTGGATACCGAACGGTTCAACCAGCCCGTGTTGGTGTCAGGTACCGACGGCGTGGGCACTAAACTGAAACTCGCCGGCCAGCTGGACCGTCATGACACTATCGGCATTGATTTAGTCGCTATGTGCGTCAACGACGTGCTGGTGCAAGGGGCTGAACCGTTGTTTTTCCTTGATTATTTCGCCACCGGAAAATTGGACAGTGATATCGCTGCACGAGTCGTGGCGGGCATTGCTGATGGCTGTCGTGACGCCGGCTGTGCGTTGATTGGTGGCGAAACCGCAGAAATGCCTGATATGTATGGCGAAGGCGACTATGACCTGGCGGGCTTTACTGTTGGCGCAGTAAACCGAGACCAATTGATTACCGGCAGTAATGTCGCGGCTGGGCATCAAATTATTGGCCTGGACTCCTCCGGCCCTCACTCCAACGGGTTTTCCCTGATCCGAAAGATTCTTGAGCATACCGGTCAACCGCTAGCGGAGCTGCTCCAAATTGACTTGGATGGCCAGGCCCTGGGTGATGCCTTGATGGCGCCCACAACACTCTATGTGAAACCGGTTTTGAGCCTGTTGCGCAGCCATACCGTATACGCGATGGCCCACATCACCGGCGGCGGACTGGAAGAAAACCTTCTTAGAGTAGTGCCAGACCACCTAGGTATAAACATCAACTTGGCACAATGCCCCTGGCCACCGGTTTTTCGCTGGCTGGCCACCGCTGGCAACGTGGCTGATGAGGAAATGCGCAGAACCTTTAACTGTGGCACGGGTTTTTGCCTGGTTTGTGACGCCGAAGACCTGGATAGCCAACTTAGCGCCTTGACCGATTTAGGTTTAGGGGCGCGCCATATTGGCCATATCGAGCCCGCAACCAACCCTCAGCGAGTGCGGTTCGCGACTCCATGAACCCTATGCGGGTAGTGGTGCTGATTTCAGGGCGCGGCACTAACCTCGACGCCCTTTTGAAGGCCTCGGGCCTTTATGAGGTGGTTGCCGTTATCAGCAATCGCCCGGATGCCAATGGCCTTAAACTGGCCGAAAAAGCAGGCATTGCCACCACAGTGGTCAACCATAAAGACTACGCCCAGAGGGCTGACTTTGATCATAAACTTGCTGATGTAATTTCTAACATAAACCCTAAACTTATTGTTTTGGCAGGATTTATGAGAGTACTTGGACAGCAGTTTGTTGAACAATTCACGGGCCGACTCATTAACATCCACCCCTCATTGCTTCCGGAGTTTCGCGGATTAAATACCCATGAACGTGCGCTGGTTGCTGGTGTCAAAGAACATGGAGCCAGCGTTCATTTCGTGACAGCAGAACTGGATGGCGGCCCCGTAATCGCCCAAATCGCGCTGCCAGTGGGTTTGGACGATACAGCGCAAACGCTGGCAAAAAAGCTTCTGCCCCTAGAGCACCAACTTCTAACGAGTGTTGTGCACTGGTGCAGTGAGGGACGAATGAGTTATGAGCAAGGAGCGATCTATTTTGACGGCAAACGACTATTGGAGCCGCTGCGCCTTAAACCCAATGCTTAGGCCATTGATGACCATATATTGGGTCTTCGCGACGATCTTGCTGTTAATTACCTTCGCACCAGAGACGCGGGCTGAGGAGTATTCGGACGCCCTGATTGTCGACCCCGATCTATTACCGGCAACGCAACCCTACGCAACGCCTGTTAGCTGTCCAGAAACCCAGTTGGCGCCTTTTACCGCTCGCTATTCGGTTTATCGTAACGGAAAACTGCTGGGAAATTCAGAAGCCCAACTGAAGAAATCCGGTGATCGATGGGCGTACCAGGTAACCACTGAAGCCGACCGCGGTTTGGCAGGATTTCTCGGCGGGAAAATTGCGGAAAAAACCGAATTCCAAGTCGATAGTAGCGGCGCTCTACAATCCCTTTTTTATGAATACCAGCAAGGTATCCGGTTCTCCCGCCGCGAAGGCAAAGCCTACTTTGATTGGGATCGTCTTGAGGTCCAAGGTGTACACAAAAAAAAGGACTTTCAACTACCGCTAGTTGAAGGCCAAACCGATCGTATGCTGCTAAACCTCAAGTTGATGCGAAAATTGGCCCAAGGTCAGCAGGAATTTGCCTTTGACACCGTTGAACGGGGCAAAGTTGATCGCCTGGGATTCATTCGCTCTAGCGAGCAGGCACTGGTGGATACCCCTGAGGGTCGGCTTGCTGCAGTGGTGGTCAGCCGCACCCATCGCAACCCAAAGCGTCACACACGCTCCTGGCACGCCCCTGATTTAGGCTATGTGCCAGTGCGCATGGAGCAGATCAACGACGATGACAACGAAACCCTAGAAATGCACCTGACCAGCTGGCAAAGCCAGCCTTGCGAAATCTAAGCCTGCGCTCGGGTATCAACGCAATGAAGCGCTTCCAACAGGTAGGGCGACCACCGGGCCCTTCAGGCCGCTCGGTTGGTTGGTAAACGCTGGATATTGGCGCCCAGCGCCTTGAGCTTTTCTTCAATATTTTCGTAACCACGGTCGATGTGGTAAATCCGATCGACGATGGTTTCACCCTGAGCCGCCAGCCCCGCAAGCACTAACGATGCAGACGCACGCAGGTCGGTGGCCATTAGCTCAGCACCCGTCATAGTTTCTACGCCTTTGATGATAGCCGTGTTGCCCTTCAGCTGGATATCAGCACCCAGGCGCTGAAGCTCCTGAACGTGCATAAAACGGTTCTCAAACACCGTCTCTGTGATAATGCCCGTCCCCTCCGCCACCGCATTGAGCGCGGTAAATTGCGCCTGCATATCCGTCGGGAAACCGGGGAACGGCGATGTGGTCACATCCACCGATTTGGGTCGGCGACCACGCATATCCAGCTCGATGAAGTCCTCGCCTACGTTCAAG
>CAZLJY010000151.1:0-12229 GCA_964559945.1 uncultured Gammaproteobacteria bacterium
GCGGTTATTTTGACCAAGGTAGACTGGTGGGGTCGGGTGATCATCATTGGCGCGCTATTGGTATTGGCGATTCACTCCCTATTGGGTGAGGGTTTGCTGCGGGCGGACTGGGTGGCCTGGAAGCTGATTGTCTTTGCGGGATTAATGGCCATGGGGCTGCTGATTCGCGTCAACCTCAAGTCCTTTGGTCCAGCGTTTGGCAAGCTGGTCACTATTGGCGCTGATGATGAGGTCAACGAGACCATTAAATTATCGCTGGCGAAAGCAAAACCCTTTGTGCTCATCATTTGGATCGGGTTGCTGGTGAATGCCATGCTCGGTTTACACCTTATCGGGGCGTAACGTTATGGATCATCGAACCATCCGCGGCACACTGCGTTACACCAGCACCAAACCTGATCGCTTGGGTCAGGAGCGCGGGCGAGAGACCTTTATCGTTACTGTTCACGGCGATGGAGCCCGAACCCTGCGAGCCCACTGTGAGATTGATGACGCGCCAACGGTGCTGCGAGATGTCACTCTAAGCTGGGACAAACATTGGGCGCCACTGGATTGTTTCAATCGGCTCACCATTGCCGACAAATTTGAAGGCAGCGCCTGGTTTCGATTCACCGATACTATGGCTGAGTGTGAGTCGTTTAATCAGCGAGACGGGCGTTTGAGCCAGAGCATGGCGCTGGACCAACCGGTGCGCTGGTTAGGGAGTCATCCGCTGGTCGCCGACGGCATGTGTTTTGCCGTGTTTGACCAAAATGGGCCCAAAAAACAGTATTTCCCCAACATGATGCTGACCTCGCCGGACCATCGCGGCGCCACCGGACCACTGTTGTTCCGGGTAGGTTTTGGTTTGGAATACCTGGGGGATGAAACCATTGACGTGCCGGCTGGCAGTTTTGCTTGTCACAAATTTCAATACACCGACACGGCGAAAGGTGGGCTGCCCGAAGAACACCCGCCATACCAGGTATGGTGCACGGCCGATGATGATTTTATTTTTGTGCGCGGCGCCGTAGGAGGTTACATGCAGACATTTTACGAATTGGTGGAGCTGAGCCGTTGACCGCAACTGAATCAATGGTGCATCCAGCCTACCAGGCCATTGCGCTGCAAACGGCCTGCTATGGCGTTAATGGCTTGGAGATACCTGCCGCCAGAGCGCGGATGTTGCAAACCGTTGACGCGATTGCCCTGCAGATTCGCGCTGCCAAAATGTTCACGGGCCCTGATGTGCGCTTAGTGGTGTTGCCTGAATACTTTCTGACCAGTTACCCGGCAGGGGAGCCAATCCCGGCTTGGAAAGCGCTAGCGGCCATTGAGATTGACGGCCCTGAATACGCGGCATTGGGTAAGGTCGCCAGCGACAACAAGGTATTTATCGCCGGCAACGCCTATGAAGTTGACCCGCACTTCCCGCAATTGTATTTCCAGACCTGCTTTCTGATCGATGACACCGGCAACGTGGTGCTTCGCTATCGCCGATTGATATCCATGTATGCACCCACCCCCCACGATGTCTGGGATGCCTATCTGGACCGGTATGGCTTAGAGGGTGTGTTCCCGGTTGCTCAGACCGAGCTTGGGCGCATCGCTTGCGTTGCCTCTGAAGAGATCTTATACCCGGAAATCAGTCGCGCATTGGCGCTGCGCGGTGCCGAGGTAATCACTCACTCCACCAGCGAGGTTGGCAGTCCGCAACTTACCCCAAAAGACATCGCCAAGAGGGCTCGTGCGATGGAAAATCTTGCCTACGTTGTTTCAGCCAACAGTGCGGGCATATACAACGCCGGTATCCCGCCCAACGCCACAGACGGTATGTCGAAGATCGTTGATTATAAGGGCGCGGTCATGGCTGAGGCCGGTTATGGCGAGACCGCGGCGGCTACCGCTGAGTTAGATCTGGCCGCCCTGCGTCGTTATCGCAATCGCCCTGGGATGCCAAATCTTTTGTCTCGGCAACGCTTGGAGCTGTTTTCCGCAACTTATAGCGGTCTGCCGATTCATCAGGCTAACGGCCTGACCACCCCCGATGGGTACGCTGTGCCGGAGCGGAAGTTTTTCGTTGATCAACAGGCGGCGGCAATCACCCAGCTTATTGAGCAGGACATTATCAAGCCATGTTGAAAGCAATTCTGATGGTCACCGTGATGGTTGGGGATCCGGCTGAGGTGGCGGACATCTACCAGACAACGCTGAACTATCAGGCGGTTAGCGCAGGTCAGGTTGGCGCCGTGTTGGCCGCTAGCTGGAATGCGCCTGAAGTGGCCGATAACGCCTATCAGCTGCTGCAACCAGAAAGCCAGGAGCCGGTGTATTTGCGTTTTGTTCATACGCCAGATCAGGGCAACTATCAGCCGCTGAAAACCGAAGGCTGGAACGCGATTGAGATTTTGGTGGAAGATCCGGACGGGTTGAACAAGACCCTTGAAGCCAGTGCTCACTTTAACGTGATTGGACAGCCTAACTATCTGACTGATAAAAAGCGCATCAAAGCGATGCAGGCGGTGGGTCCAGCCAACGAGCTACTTTACTTTACCCGCATCGCCGACGATGACAGTTCAGGCTTTGGTCTGATGCCGGCCACGGCTCCCGTTGATCGCGTCTTTATTATGGTGCTGGCAGCGAAAGACCGGCTCACGATCGACGATTACTACAAAAATACCCTCGGCATGCCGGTCAACGGGCCTTTTGATTATCGGGTGGGAGTGCTGTCCAAAGCCTGGGGGCTGCCGCTGGACACCCTGTATCCGCTGACCATCGTTCCTTTGTCCAAGCGCTTTTTACTTGAGTTGGATGACTATCCCGATGGGGTTGCGCCGCGCACCGCCACCAGCGAGGGTATGCCCGGCGGCATTGCTATGGTGACTTTCCTTGTGGACGACGTTAATCAATTTCGCGATCAATGGTTGGGTATCCCCGCCGCCTACGATGGCCCGCCTTACAACGGGCGGCGCAGCGTGGTGTTGAAAGGTGCCGCCGGTGAGTACATCGAACTGGTGGAAGACCTGGCCGCTCAATGACTATTCGACGCCAAACCATCAGCGTTGATGGGCGACTCAATCACCTTCGCTATGCCGGCAAGGGGCCGGCAGTGGTGCTATTGCATCAATCGCCACAAACCTCCGCCACCATGATCCCGTTGATGGAAGAGCTGGCGGAGCGCTACTTTGTAGTAGCCCCTGATACTCCCGGTTTTGGGATGTCCGAATTGCTTCCAGTGGCTCAGCCCACCATCCCCGACTTTGCCAGCAATCTTGCGCAACTGCTGGATGCCATTGGTGTGGGTAAGGTGATGGTTTCGGGTGTTCATACCGGTGCGGAGATCGCGCTAGCATTTTCTGATCAGTACCCGGAGAGAGTGAGCCAGCTAGTTCTTGATGGCCTGCCAGTGTTTGACCCCCAAGAGCGGGCCACCATTCAAGCTCATTACTTTGAACCCAATCCTGTGCGTTGGGACGGTGGTCATTTAACCCGGCTGTGGGCCAAGGTCTGTGAGCAGTCGGTGTTTTTCCCCTGGTTCGATCACCGGCCCGAGGCGCGCTTGGATTTCGATCCGGCCCCGCTGGATGTGGTTCAGGGTTATATGCATGATTATCTGTATGCGGGTGAAGACTATCGTCGGGGTTATCTGGCGGCGTTTGCCTATGACGTGTTACCAGTGATTAATCGCAGCAAAGTGCCGATCAAGATTCTCTACCGGCAGGCGGAGCCTCTAGAGCCTCATGGCGAGCGTCTCACCGATATTCCCAACACGGTGTCCATCGAATCGGTGCCGATGGATCCGGTAAAGCTCAGAGCCCGCATTGCGGCCATATTTGCTGAGCTTGATCCTTGCCCCGTCAGCGCAACGGCGTCCATTGAGGCCAGTGACAGCGAGTCCTTCATTGATGCCAAGGATGCCCAATGGCGGGTCAAGCGCTGGGGTACCGGCAGTCGACAAGTATTGGTCTTGCATGAGCCAGCATCTTCTGCAGACGGAGCAACAGCGTTTTGTCAGTCGCTAAGTGACGCATTGGGTGAGATGTGCACCCTGATCGCGCCCGATCTTCCCGGCCATGGTGAGACCTCAGTTAAGCTTTCCAACCCTGCAGGTGTGGCGGCGGTTGCCCAGGCGGTTTCGGATCAGTTTGTGAAAGCCGGCAAGACCCTCGGTGTCATTGCTCTGGGCGGCAGTGCGGCGGTAGCAGCTCACCTATCGGGTATGCACCCGGCTTTACCGGTGGCGCTACACGCGCCCATTCAGCCTGACGCGGGGCAGCACGTTGATCCGGATCGTTACTGGCCGGTATCTGAGTTGGACGACTGCGGAGCGCACTTGCTGCATCTATGGCGACGCCTACGTCAGGGATATCTGTACTTTCCCTGGTATGAGAACAATCGTGCCCATCAAGTGGTGTCTGCCAGTGGACCCGATCCGACGATTTTGCAGGCCGCATTGTTTGACGCATTGCGTAGCTCCGATGCGGGAGGCAATTTATGGAACGCCGTGCTGAATTCTGACATCAGCGATGTACTGGGAAAATCCGCCGGTTGTGTCACAGTGATTGATGGCCGGCCTGAATCGACGGGCGTGAGCTCCAGCGTGACAGTGGCCAACAGCCAGCAGGCAGCGCTCCAGCATAGTCAATGGGTCAGCAGCTGGCTGGCTGCAGAGTCGGTATGAGCCTGGTAATCAAAAAAGGCCGCAGGTTTGTCATCAGTCTGCTGGCGACGTTGTTGTTGTGGGGCTGCGGTAACAGCGATAAAACCCCTACCGAGGCGCAGGTTGTGCGGGTGGCTTCGCTGGCGGTGCCCAACACCCCCTGGCATGACATGTGGACTCGGTTTGGTGAGCGCTATACCGCTCAGATGCCTGCCGATACGACATTGGATCTGTTCATCACTGGGCAGATTGGTAGCGAGGAAACCGCGCTGTCGAATCTTCGGCGAGGCCGCCTGCAGATCAGCGGGTTTTCGTTGCAAGGGCTGGCGACGGTAGTGCCGGAATTGAGTGTGCTGATTGCGCCCTATCTGTTTGAAAGTCAGGCCCAAGCCGATTTTGTCTTAGACGAATACCTGACGCCGGTTTTTCGTGAGCTTTTGGCGGAGAAGAATCTGCAGTTGCTGCAGTGGTCGGAGGTGGGCTGGACTCATATCTATGCACGGAAACCCATCTTGGATCCAGCGGATGCGGAAGGACTATCCATGCGCTCATCCAACGCCTTGGGGTCGCGCATGTTTGGTGAGGCGATTGGCGCAGATCTGATACCTGTGACCTTTTCCGAGGTAATTCCCTCTCTACAAACCGGGCTGATAGAAAGCGGCCAGGGTGGCATTGGCATGTTTGCTATCGGCGGAATTGCCCGGGAAGCCAAACACTTCAGTCTCACCCGGCATGCCTTGGACACCGGTCTAACAGTGGCGAATCTTGATTGGTATACCGCCCAGGGACCGGAAGGTCAGCGGCGGGTGATAAGCAGTTTGGATGAAACCGTGGAAGGAAGAGCCTTGATTCGAGCCGAAATAGCGCGCATCGGCAAAGGTTTTGACGCCTTGGGTGTGACGATGCACAAGCCTAACGATGAGCAGATGGCGCGCTGGAAGGCGCTGGGGTTAGCCACCCACCAACAGATGGTGGACAACATTGGCGGTCGAGCGGCTGAAGTGTATGGGCTGATTGAAGAAGGCAAGAAAACCTATGCTCTGATGACTCACGGGATTGCCGATGACCCACCCGTGGAAATATTGGAGCGCGAGGATTAATCGTACTCTGCCAAGCAATGCCGGCACCAGCAATGGCTTGAAGGCCTTAGGTCGGGTAGGCGAAAGACCCGGGTTTGTTCCTTCCTCAGTTCAGTGAGCTGAGGCATTTCCCATCATTGGAAGGAAAATTCCATGCAGCTTTACACCGTGCCCACCGCCAACGGTCAGAAGGCGCAGATAGTTCTCGAAGAGCTAGGCTTTGAATACGCGACGGTGTCCGTTGACTTGATGGCTGGAGAACATCGCAGTCCCCAGATAATGGCGCTAAACCCGTTTGGGAAATTGCCCTTTCTTATTGACGAGGGAGCGGCGGTTTACGGCAGTATGGCGATCGCTTTGTACGCTTGTGAAAAAGCCGGCAAGCTCATTCCGACGGACTTGGCGTCAAGGCGAGACATGTATCAGTGGGCCGGCATGCTGGCGTCTGACCTCAGTCCTGCTCTGGCAGGCCAGTTTATGTTCAGCGAAATTATCCCGCTGCAAGACGCGCGGGTGGTTGATCATTTTGTTGAGTCCGCCCAGCGCTTGTTTGGCGTACTTGATGCTCATCTGGAAAGTCGGCGGTATGTCGTTGGAGATGGGTTGACGGTGACAGACTTACTGGCTTATCCATCGGCGGTAACCTCGGCCGCTCGACTGCCCGGTGGCCTTAAGCCTTGGCCAAACATTCAGCGTTGGGCGGCGTTAATCGGCGCCCGCGAAGCCGTTGCTAGAGGAATGGCTAGGCCGCTAACCCTTTAGTGGCTGGTGACTAGCAGCCTGTCGAAAAAAGCCAAGGATGGCTTTTTTCAACGCCCGCTAGTCGTCGTCAGCCATCAAGCCCAACACTTCCGCTGGTGTGGCATTTAGCGATGCGCAAACTCGATTGAAATAGTCAATTTCCATCTGGCTGACCCGGTCGTCAACGTGAATTACCCGGCCGACCAGCTCAATGAGCTTCACCCGATATTCGTTCTTCATTTTTTTCGCAACACCGGCTAGGTATTTTTCTAGAGGTTGGCTTTCAAAAACTTCGGATTTTGCCGCGGTGCGAATTTCACCTATTTCAAATTCTTCGCCGGTCGCCTCACGCAGCAAGCCTTGCACGTGCTCCAGTTCAATCTGTTTGATGTTGGTATCGGCGCTAGTCGCTCGGGCCAACGCCATTAACGCGGCCTCTTTGAACAACACACTTTGTTCTTCTTCCGTGGGTTCCTTGCCGCCGAATATCTTCAAGATATTGCTAAAAGTACCTTCGCTCACGATTAACTCCTTGGTTATTGGGACAAGTCGGTGTTTCCCCTAAGGCCCGCAATGGTAGGGCCTGGGGAGGCATTTGAAAAGATGCCAATCGTTATTGTGCCGGATGAAAGGGGCAACTGGGGGCTTTTTCTACCAGATCAAAAACGAATAAAAAGCGCGCCATGCCGGTGAGGATGGCCAGCGTCATACCCAGTTCCATAATCTGTCCATCATCCAAATGCTCACTTAAGCGATCGTAGACCAGCCCTTTCAACTGGCCATCATGACAGGTCAGCAACATCTGGTCGGCCAGCAGCAGAACCGCCTGCTCAACCCCGTCAAACTGATTCAGTTGGTTTTTCTCAATGGCTTCAAGAGCATTTGGGCTTAAGCCAGCGGCCAGTGCATCCTGCCGATTGCCTTGATTGCAGTAGTGACATCCATGTTGTGTGGATAGGCGAAATCGGGCCAGTTCCTTGAGTTTGAGTGGGACTCGGCCTGAGGCAAAGATACGGCCGTAAAACTCATCCCGATACCAGGCAAATATCTCAGGCGCATTGGCCATGGTTTCGATAAACGTGGCATCGCCCCGTAGGTCTTTGGACTTTTGCCAGCTTGCGCGCAAACTGTCTGGCATATCCTCGGGATTAACCCGGCGGATGGGTGTATCAGGCATTTTCGGCGCGCTGCGCCATATCTAGAGGAAGCCCAGCATCAGGGGTGAAACCATACATGGGCTCGTCGGGTAACGCCTGCATCACAATGTCTCGGACTTTTAATAAGGCATCCAAATCTATACCGGTATCAAATCCCATTGCTTCAAGCATGAAGGCCAGATCTTCCGTTACGATATTGCCGCTAGCCCCTGGTGCAAAAGGGCAGCCACCCAGGCCCCCAAGGGAGCTGTCCACGGTGGTGATGCCTTCGTCTAATGCTGCTAGTGCATTGGCGAGCCCAACGCCACGAGTGTTATGCAGGTGAACGCCCGTTAGTTTGTCGTCTCCCACCGCGGCCCGAACTTTCCGAATTAGTCGGCGAACTTGCGCCGGATCGGCGTAACCGGTGGTATCCGATAGGCCGACCTCTGCGCACCCCGCTTCGATCAAGCGCTCGGCGCTGCGAGCCACCAGATCTTCCGACACCGCACCTTCAATGGTGCAGCCGAAAGCCGTTGATAGGCCCGCTTCAAAATGCGGCCGATTTTCCGCCGGTTGCTCGGCAACCAATTGGGCAATGGCTTTGACCTCTTCGATCATTTGGTTGTGGTTGCGGCGCACGTTACGCAAGCTGTGGGTTTCGCTGACGGAAAACGGAATGGAAATTTTGTGGGCGCCGGCGGCAACGGCGTTTTGTGCGCCACGGAAGTTGGGCACCAGGGTGGCCACGGTCAGCCCAGGGATGGTCCGGGCGTATTGAACGATTTCGTCGGTGCCGGCCATTTGCGGCAAGACTTTTGCGGGCACAAAGGAACCCACTTCAATTTCTTTAACGCCGGCGGCCGCTTCCGCCTTGATCCAGGCTTTGCGGGCGCTAAGTGGCATGATCGAGGAGACGCTTTGCAGTCCGTCGCGAGGGCCTACTTCACTGATAAGGATAGATTGTTTAGCCATAAAAAAATGTGATTTTCCGATAGCGGGATACGATGGTAGCGTTGTCATAATGATATACTTTTGAGACATTTAATGCCCGCCCTAACTTATTCGGAAGTCATCTATGGATAACGCAAATCTGCCCCTAGCCGGCATCACTGTGGTGGAGTTTTCCCACATGGTCATGGGTCCGGTTGCCGGCCTCATGCTCGCAGATCTGGGGGCGGACGTGATCAAGATAGAGCCCATTGGTGGCGATAAAACGCGCAACCTACGGGGCTCAGGTGCCGGTTATTTTTCCATGTACAACCGCAACAAGCGCAGCCTTTGTCTGGACCTTAAGTCCGACAAAGGCAAAGACATTGCTCGCTCATTGGTTTTGCAGGCGGACGTTTTGTTGGAAAACTTCAGGCCAGGGGCTATGGAAAAGCTAGGCTTTGGTTATGAGGCGTTGTCGAAGGAAAATCCGCGCCTGATCTACTGCTCGGCACGGGGCTTTTTGAAAGGGCCCTATGAGCATCGCACGGCACTGGACGAAGTAACCCAGATGATGGGTGGGCTGGCCTATATGACCGGTCCGCCGGGTAAGCCGCTACGCGCTGGGGCCTCAGTGATCGATGTGACCGGCGGGATGTTCGGCGCCATAGGCGTGTTGGCGGCGTTGCAGCAGCGCCAACACACGGGTCTTGGGCAGCAGGTAACCAGCGCCTTGTTTGAAACCACAGCGTTTCTTGTCGGCCAGCATATGGCCCAAAAAGCCGTCACCGGACAATCGGCTCAGCCTATGCCTGTGCGGGTATCGGCCTGGGCGATTTACGACGTTTTCCAATGCAAAGGCGATGATCAGGTGTTTGTTGGCGTGGTCAGCGATGGGCAGTGGCAAACCTTTTGCCGACATTTTGGTTTGGACGATCTTGCCAATAACCCCGAGCTGAAGGAAAACGGCAATCGAGTCGGTCAGCGTGACATGATTCTACCCATCGTGCAGGCCCGGTTTATGGAGATGGACAAGGCAGAATTAATGGCCGAGCTGGATCAATGTGGCGTGCCGTTTGCGCCCATTGGCAAACCCGATGATTTGTTTGATGACCCTCATCTCAATGCATCAGGTGGCTTGCTGGAGCTGGATCTGCCCGATGGCGGCGAAACCCGCTTGCCGGCGTTGCCACTGCAGCTGGGTGATGCCCGTTTGGGGGTTAGGGCTCCGGTTCCCCATCCAGGGGCTGATGGCAGTTCAGTTCTCAAAGCCCTGGGCATGTCTGATGAGGATATCCAGTTGTTATTGGACGACGGGGTAGCCCAAGTGTCCGGGTCGTCCTGATAGGGGTGCTTGTTAGTGGGTTTTTACCTCAGCGGTGCCATCGGGTGTGATGCTCATGTGGTATTGGAATCGATCGGGGTTGTAGGCAGCATAAAGATGATCAACCAACTGAGCTGAGCGATCAAAGGATCGGCGGTAAAGGCTTAACAACGGTTTACCAGGCATCACTCCCAGGGCGTGTGCTTCTGCAGGAGATGCCGCTTTAGCCGACAGGGTTTGTTCGATGTTGTCGATGTGGATACCCGCCTCTCGGAGCAGTTCCAGGCGAGGGCGTTGAACCAGGTCTGAACGATTCACATGGTCTTTTTCCAATCCTCGAGTCCAGGTCTCGTAATAGGCAAACGGCATGCCTCGTGCGCTGCGCATACGGATAATCTGGCAAAGTCTCTGTTTTTCTTTCAGTGCAAAGAGGTTGGCCATTTGGGCGGGCGGATAAGTGAAATGCAGGCCGATGACTTTGATTTTAGTCGACCGCCCCATCAATTCTAGGTTCTCCAGCATGCCCAGAAGCGGTGCATTCACCGGTTCCGGTCTATAACTGTAACTAACGAAGGTGCCGCGGCCCCGGTGACGGGCAACTAAATTCTGGGTTGCCAGATCGTGCAACGCGCGCCGCGCCGTGATCCGCGATACGCTGAACGCATCCGCCAGCTCTTTTTCCGATGGCATCCGTTCCCCGTCTTTCAAAACTCCGCCCACAATGCAGCTTTTGAGCATGGTGAAAAGCTGGTGGTATAGGGGGGTGGGCGATTCTGGGTCCAGCACGCCGCTGCTGCACTGACGAAGCAGATCAGAGGTGGTCTGGGTCAATGATCAGGCGCTTTGGACTGACGGATTTGATAGACCGCCAATGCTCACCCGGTAATACTCCACTCCGGCATCAGCGAACTCGGGATCGTCGCGCAGACCTACCCTGTCCAATAAAAAGTGCGAGCTTGCCGGTGGCGCGCGTAATCCCTCGCACTCACCGGTATCGTGAAGGACCTCGTATTGCCGTTGGCCAAGATCGATGGGGTTTTGCAGGATATCTGTGAATCCGATACGTCCCGCGGCAGCCTGCCAACCGTCGACCAGTCTGGCGGGAATAGCCTCTGCAGCATCGCCGCTCCCGTAACCCACCAGAAGGATCTCATCGCCTGCACGCAAACGGGGCGCTTCGGTGGTCGGGGTTGCGGGGGATTGGGCGGCTTGCTCAAGGCCGGCGCCGAGCCAGGCAGGCAGCGCTGCGGTGTACAGGTTGCCGATCTCCATCATGGCCTCTGATCCCAGGGCCAACGGCGCAGAGATATTGCGCTGGAAAAACCCATCTTTTCGGCTGGCCCGAATCACCTGCATAGCCAGTGGATAAGGGTCTTCATTCAGACGGTTTTCTGTAACAAAATGAAGAAGATCCGGGGTCGCGGTCAGTTCGGCTTTTAAGTCGGCGCCTTCAATGCCCGCCAGTTTAGCAACGGCATTTAGGCTTTCGACACTGGCATCATCGGCGGCCATTGCGCCCAGGACCGATATAGCCAGCCCAGTTTCTGGCATCCGCCGGTAAGGTCGATGCATGAATACGGCGGCCAGGGATTCCATGTAAGCCTGGGGCGGTAGACCTCGGCGGCGCCACAAGTCGCGCATGGCGGTGAGAGTGGCATCTAAATAACAGCTGGTGGAATAGTGTCCATTGAAAACCGGAAAGTCCCGGCTTTGACCAAACGGCCTAGGTGCCCTTGAGCTGGCCTGACTGGCTGGCTTGCGGAAATCAATCTGTCGGTAATCCGACGCACTGCCTGCCCAGCGCAGCTCCAATTCCAACAATTGCGGCTGTTTACTCAGCAACATCGCCACCGCGCCTGCACCCTGAGTGGGTTCGCCGCTGCTACCCCGGGCGTATTCGGCCACGTCGCCGCAGACCACCAAGGCCAAGGAGTCCTCAGGTTCGCAGGCAAGAAATCGCGCCGCACTTTTGATGCCGTAGACGCCGCCCAAACAGGCATGTTTGAACTCAGGAACTTCGCAGTGCCGGCTAATCGGAGGCCGGCCTAGTTGAGGTAACACCTGATTCAACAGGCCTTTGACCACAACCGCGCCTGCTGAATTGTCAGTGCTTGACTCTGTACCCAGGGCGAGAAAGCGTATGCGATTGGTATCAACATCGTTGTTGATGATTAATCGCAGGGCGGCCTCGGCCGCCATGGTGTAAACATTTTCTCGGGGGCCGCGAACTCGAAAGCTGCTGCCAACGACCCCTTCGATTTTCCCAATGGGTTGCCCATACCAGTCGCACCAGCGTGAAAGATCGACACGGTAGGGCGGAATGTATGCGGCAATTGCGCTGATGCCAGGGGCCATGTTTTTTTTCTTATATCTACTAGGT
>CAZLJY010000152.1:0-12201 GCA_964559945.1 uncultured Gammaproteobacteria bacterium
CTATGGACGATGGCCTGCGTTTTGCTATCCGTGAGGGTGGCCGAACCGTAGGTGCGGGTGTTGTAGCTAAGATCATCGAGTGATCTGCATCAGCTTGACGGGAAATCGAGGGGTTTGTGCCGCAGTTTAAGCGCTGCCCCGACGAACTAAATAGGTAGAAGGCTAAAGAGATTTGATTGAGGGTGGTGGTGCGTTAGTTCCATCACATCATAGGCGAGTAGCTCAACTGGCAGAGCAGCGGTCTCCAAAACCGCAGGTTGGGGGTTCGAGTCCCTCCTCGCCTGCCACTCAATCAAACTCCACGGATAACCGGCATCAATGAACGCAAAAGCTGAATCTCAAAGCTCGGCGATGGATCCGCTGAAGTGGATTGCCGCGCTGGCCATAATTGGCGGCGGCATCTACGGGTTTTACGCCCTGGAAGCTCAGGTACTGACGCCAATTCGGGTCGTAGGCCTGATGGTGGTGATCGGCATCGCGCTGTTTGTGGCGTCGCTGACCGGAAAAGGAAAAAGCTTTCTTGGCTTCATGCGTGAAGCCAACATTGAGCGCCAGAAAGTCGTCTGGCCAACTCGCAACGAGACGTTACAAACCACCTTGGCTGTTGTAGTCGTGGTGATCTTGGTCGGAATATTAATCTGGCTGTTGGACTTTGCGTTTGGAGGCCTGGTTGGCCTTCTGGTGGGATGACGATGTCTGAGATGCGATGGTACGTGGTTCACGCTTACTCCGGGTTTGAGCACCAGGTGAAGCGCTCGATGGAAGAGCGTATTGCCCGGGCCGAAATGCAAGACAAGTTCGGCGACATCCTGGTACCCACCGAAGAGGTGGTAGAGATGCGCGCGGGCCAGAAACGCCGCAGTGAGCGCAAATTTTTCCCGGGTTATGTGTTGGTTCAAATGGACCTGGATGACGATAGCTGGCACTTGGTGAAAGACGTACCCAAAGTGATGGGGTTCATTGGTGGGACCGCTGATCGACCTGCACCCATTTCTGATCGTGAAGCGGACCAAATCCTGCAGCGCGTGCAAGAAGGTGTGGACAAGCCACGGCCGAAAGTGCTGTTTGAGGCGGGCGAGATGGTGCGCGTGATTGACGGCCCATTCAACGACTTCAACGGCGTTGTGGAAGAAGTGAATTACGAAAAAAGCCGATTGCGGGTGGCGGTGCTGATTTTTGGCCGTTCTACCCCGGTTGAGCTGGAATTTGCCCAAGTAGAAAAGGGCTGAGCGGCAGCATTAGCTGCTGAACATTTGACAGCGGGGAGCTGGCTCACTGGTTGGGCGGCGTTGGAACCCGAGGAGAGCATTAACGATGGCGAAGAAAGTACAGGCTTATATTAAGCTGCAGGTGGCCGCTGGCCAGGCTAACCCCAGTCCGCCCGTTGGGCCGGCGTTGGGTCAGCACGGTGTGAACATCATGGAATTTTGTAAGGCGTTTAACGCCGCAACCCAGAGCATTGAGCCGGGTTTGCCCATTCCTGTGGTCATTACCGTCTACGCAGACCGTAGTTTCACCTACATTACCAAAACCCCTCCGGCAGCCGTTTTGCTACTGAAGGCCGCTGGCATTCCGAAAGGAAGCGGTGAGCCGAATACCAAGAAGGTGGGTAAAGTGACTCGTGCCCAGCTGGAAGAGATTGCCAAAACCAAAGAGCCGGATCTGACCGCCGCTGACATGGACGCCGCTGTGCGGACCATCGCTGGCAGCGCGCGCAGCATGGGGCTGGAAGTGGAGGGCGTAGTTTAATGGCTCGCACCGGAAAGCGACTGCGCGCAATCGCAGAGAAAATTGAAGACCGCTCCTATGAATTGGGAGAGGCCTTAACGCTGCTGAAGGAAACCTCAAGCGTTAAGTTTAAAGAATCGGTTGATGTGGCCATTCGTCTGGGTATTGACCCTAAGCGTTCCGATCAGCAGGTTCGCGGTTCTACCGTGCTGCCCAAAGGCACCGGTAAAGACGTGCGTGTGGCGGTATTCGCCCAAGGCGAAAACGCGGAAAAGGCTAAAGCTGCCGGCGCCGATGTAGTGGGTTTCGATGATCTGGCTGAGCAAATTCAGAAAGGTGATCTCAATTTCGACACCGTGATCGCCACCCCTGACGCCATGCGCGTGGTGGGCAAATTGGGTCAGATTCTGGGCCCACGGGGCCTGATGCCCAATCCGAAGGTCGGCACAGTGTCTCCTGACGTTGAAGGCGCGGTGCGCAACGCCAAAGCTGGCCAGGTGCGTTACCGCACCGACAAAGCCGGCATTATTCACTGCACCATCGGTAAGGTGAATTTTGATGCGGCTGACCTTGAAACCAATTTGAAAGCGCTACTGGCAGACCTGGTGAAGGCGAAGCCGGCTGCAGCAAAAGGACAATTCATGCGCAAAGTGGCGGTATCCACCACCATGGGGCCAGGGATTGTTGTGGAGCATTCGGCGTTGGTTTAAGGGTAATCCCTTAAAGCGCAACGATAGTTAAGTTACAAAAAGTTTGAAGGTGCGGCGGTATCCATGGATGCCGACGCCCCGTCAAAGACCGTAGGTGGGCTCAAAGGATTGAACGCCCCCAAATGTACCCCGGAGGGGGTATGGCCTGCGCAGACGGTGAATCCTCTCCCCAAAGCGGTTCGCGCGGCGGGCAGGGCACCGTAGACAACTGGAGGTATGCAATGGCGCTCGATTTTGAGCAAAAGAAGAAAGTAGTCGCCGAAGTTGCAGCAGTCGCTGCTGACGCGATGTCTGCTGTTGCTGCTGAGTACCGGGGTTTGACCGTTGATCAGATGACCGAATTGCGCAGTGAAGCGCGCAAATCCGGTGTGTATCTGAAAGTGGCCAAAAATACCTTGGTGCGCCGAGCGGTGGAAGGCACCTCATTTGAGTGCATCAAAGAGGAGCTGACCGGTCCCCTGCTATTTGCTTTTTCGCAGGAAGACCCGGGTTCTGCTGCACGTCTGGTGAAGGACTTTGCCAAGGAAAATGATCAACTGGTAGCAAAATTTGTTGCTATCGACGGTCAGCTTCTTGGCAGCGAAGGTCTGGGTAAATTGGCATCGCTGCCAACCCTGGATCAGGCGCGGGCCCAATTGTTGGGTCTGATGAAAGCGCCTGCCGAGAAGTTTGTTCGGACTATCGCAGAGCCCCAATCCAAACTGGTGCGTTTGCTGGCAGCTTACAAAGACAAGCAGGAAGCGGCTTAACAGCAGCTTTGGCAAATCGAATCGAATTTTTAAGGAGTTTGTAGGAAATGGCAGTTTCTAAAGAAGATATTAAAGAAGCCCTCAGCCAGATGCCGGTAATGGACCTCGTGGGTCTGATCGGTGAGTTGGAAGAGGAGTGGGGTGTATCTGCAGCGGCGCCGGTAGCGGTAGCTGCGGCCGGCGGTGGTGGCGAAGCCGCTGCTGCTGAAGAGAAGACCGAATTTGACGTCGTTCTCGGTAGCTTCGGTGACAACAAGGTTGCAGTGATTAAGGCGGTTCGCGGAATCACTGGCCTGGGCCTGAAAGAAGCCAAAGACATGGTGGAAAGTGCACCTGCTACGGTGAAAGAAGGCGTCAACAAAGACGAAGCAGCAGATATCCAGAAACAGCTCGAAGAAGCGGGCGCCAAGGTCGAAGTTAAGTAATCGACCCACTGGCCCACGCCGACGCGAGGGAACGCGGCTGGGAGCGTCTAACGCTCCCGGCCTTTTCCCGTTTGGGAATGGGGAAATTTTTTCCCGGAAAAAAGCGGTAAATACGCGGGCATTTGGCCGGCGAGTAACAGGTACTGATCATGTATTCATTTACTGAACGAAAGCGCATTCGAAAAGACTTTGGCAAGCAGCAAGAAGTCCGACGAATTCCATTTCTACTGTCCACTCAGATAGATTCCTACGCCCAGTTTTTGCAAACCGGCGCGTCTGAGTCAGTGCTGGGCGAATGGCAGCGGCGTGGACGCAACATGTCTGATGAGCAGCTGGACACGCTGATCGGCGAGCACATGAACGGTCGCGGTCTGCACGCGGCATTGAGTTCGGTGTTCCCAATTGTCAGCTATTCCGGAAACGCTGAGCTGCAGTACCTGTTCTATTACATCGGCGAACCACCGTTTGATGTGAAGGAATGTAAGTTGCGCGGTCTTTCCTACGGCGCCCCATTGCGGGTGCTGGTGCGACTGGTCATTTATGACAAGGAAAGCAAGACCAAAAAAATTAAGGAAGTGCGTGAGCAGGAAGTCTACATGGGCGAATTGCCCCTGATGACCGATACCGGCACTTTCATTGTGAACGGCACCGAGCGGGTGATTGTTTCCCAGCTGCACCGTTCACCGGGCGTGTTTTTCGATCACGACAAAGGCAAGACGCACTCCTCCGGTAAGCTGCTGTATTCGGCTCGGGTGATTCCTTACCGTGGTTCTTGGCTGGACTTTGAGTTTGATCCAAAAGATTGCATCTTTACCCGGATCGACCGTCGTCGAAAACTGCCAGTGACCATCTTGCTGCGTGCCCTGGGTCTGGACAACGAACAGATTCTGGACACCTTCTTTGATACCAACGAGTTCAAGCTGCTAAAAGAAGGCGCTGAGCTGGCGCTGATTCCTGAGCGCCTGCGTGGTGAGACCGCTTCGTTTGAAATTAAAGTGGGCCGCAAGGTCATTGTTGAGCAGGGCCGACGTATTACCGCCCGTCACGTTCGCGAGTTGGCCAAGGCCGACATCGACAAGCTCAACGTGCCAGACGAATATTTGGTGGGTCGAATTCTTGCTCATAATATCGTCGACAAAGACAGCGGCGAATTGCTGGCCCAAGCCAACGATGAATTGACCGAAGAGCAGATCGAAGCCCTTCGCGAAGCGGGTGTGAAAAACCTGCGGGTGCTTTACGTCAACGACTTAGATCGCGGCGCTTATCTGTCCAGTACTCTGCGTATTGACCCAACCACCACTGAGTTGGAAGCGCTGGTAGAAATTTATCGCATGATGCGACCGGGTGAGCCACCCACCAAAGAAGCGGCCCAGAACCTGTTTAATAACTTGTTCTTTACCGCTGAACGTTACGACCTATCAGCCGTTGGTCGGATGAAGTTCAATCGCCGTGTGGGTCGCTCTGAAATTGTTGGAGAAGGCATTCTCGACAGCCAGGATATCTTTGATGTTCTGAAAGTCCTGATTGACATTCGAAACGGCAACGGCAGCGTGGACGATATCGACCACCTGGGTAACCGACGGGTTCGAAGCGTGGGCGAGATGGCGGAAAACGTTTTCCGTGTTGGCCTGGTTCGCGTTGAGCGGGCTGTCAAAGAGCGCTTGTCGCTGGCCGAGTCTGAAGGTCTGACCCCGCAAGAGCTGATCAACGCGAAACCCGTGGCGGCAGCAGTCAAAGAATTTTTTGGCTCCTCGCAGTTGTCCCAGTTCATGGATCAGAACAACCCACTGTCAGAAGTCACCCACAAGCGCCGTGTTTCGGCCCTTGGGCCTGGCGGCCTGACCCGAGAGCGAGCGGGCTTTGAGGTCCGCGACGTACACCCCACACACTACGGCCGGGTTTGCCCCATTGAGACCCCTGAAGGTCCAAACATTGGCCTGATTAACTCCCTGGCGGTTTATGCCCGGACTAACGATTATGGCTTCCTTGAGACGCCTTATCGAAAAGTGGTGGACGGCAAGGTTACCGACGATGTTGAGTACCTTTCGGCCATTGAGGAAGGTGAGTACGTGGTCGCTCAGGCCAACTCGAAGATGAAAAAAGACGGCAGTTTTGTCGACGAATTTGTGCCCTGTCGCTATCAGGGTGAATTCACCGTTAAGACCAAGTCTGAAATGCAGTACATGGACGTGTCGCCGAAACAGATCGTTTCGGTGGCAGCTTCCCTGGTGCCATTTTTGGAGCACGATGACGCCAACCGCGCTTTGATGGGTTCTAACATGCAGCGCCAAGCCGTACCCACCCTGCGAGCGGACAAGCCGCTGGTGGGAACCGGTATGGAGCGGGTTGTAGCAACGGACTCCGGCGTTACCGTAGTGGCCAAACGCGGCGGTGTTGTTCACGCCGTGGATGCCGGTCGCATCGTGATTCGGGTCAACCAGGAAGAAGTCGGCGCCAACGATCCAGGGGTCGACATTTACAACCTGACCAAGTATCAGCGTTCTAACCAGAACACCTGTATCAACCAGCGCCCGCTGGTGCGACCGGGTGACCTGATCAACGCCGAAGACGTCCTGGCTGACGGTCCGTCCACCGACTTAGGTGAGTTGGCTCTGGGTCAGAACATGCTGGTCGCGTTTATGCCTTGGAATGGTTACAACTTTGAGGACTCCATCCTCATCTCTGAGCGGGTGGTGCAAGAAGATCGCTTCACAACCATCCACATCGAAGAGTTGTCCTGTGTTGCACGAGACACCAAGCTTGGGCCGGAAGAAATCACCGCCGATATTCCCAACGTGGGTGAACATGCGCTGGCTAAGCTTGATGAGTCCGGCATTGTATTCATCGGCGCGGAAGTCAAAGCCGGCGATATTCTGGTCGGTAAGGTGACGCCCAAAGGCGAAACCCAGCTAACACCGGAAGAAAAACTGCTGCGTGCCATCTTCGGCGAAAAAGCCTCTGACGTGAAAGATTCTTCCCTGCGAGTTCCGCCGGGTATGGATGGCACCGTCATTGACGTCCAGGTATTCACTCGCGATGGCGTTGAGAAAGACAAACGCGCTATTCAGATTGAAACCGAAGAGCTGGGCGCGGTGCGCAAAGATCTGGACGACCAATACCGAATCTTGGAAGCAGCGATCTGCAATCGCCTGGAAGGCCTGCTAGACAACAAAATTGCTGACAAGGGACCTGGTCTGAAAAAAGGCGCCAAGGTTACCCAGGAATACTTGTCTGAGTTGCCCCGGGAAGAGTGGTTCAAGCTGCGCATGCGCAACGGTGAAGTCCAAGAGCAGCTGGAGCAAGCCGCCGAGCAGATTGCCAAGCAGCGGGAACAGTTTGACGCCCGCTTCGAAGAGAAGAAGCGCAAAATCACCGCTGGTGATGACCTGGCGCCTGGCGTACTCAAAATGGTCAAGGTGTACTTGGCGGTTAAGCGCCGCATTCAGCCTGGCGACAAGATGGCGGGACGCCACGGTAACAAAGGTGTGATCTCCATGATCGTGCCGGTGGAAGACATGCCTTACACCGAAGAGGGTGAGCCGGTAGATATCGTGCTCAATCCGCTAGGTGTACCGTCCCGAATGAACATCGGGCAGGTGTTGGAAACTCACCTGGGTTGGGCGGCGAAAGGTCTGGGTCGACAGATTCAGAAGATGCTGGACGCCAACAAAACCACCAACCAGCTGAAGAAGTTTATTGAGTCCATCTACAACTCGGATATGTCGGGTCGGGTGAGCTTGAGCGACTTCTCCGAAGAGCAGGTGCAGGAACTGGCCAAAAACCTGTCGAAAGGTGTGCCAATGGCAACACCGGTGTTTGACGGGGCGGCAGAAAAGGAAATCGACAAGCTGCTAGAACTGGCTGATTTGCCAAGCTCTGGCCAGACCACCTTGATTGACGGGCGCACCGGTGATTATTTCGATCGGCCGGTTACCGTGGGCTACATGTACATGTTGAAACTCAACCACTTGGTTGATGACAAGATGCACGCCCGCTCTACTGGGCCTTACAGCCTGGTAACCCAGCAACCCTTGGGTGGTAAAGCGCAGTTCGGTGGTCAGCGTTTCGGGGAAATGGAGGTCTGGGCGCTGGAAGCGTACGGCGCCGCCTACACCCTGCAGGAAATGCTGACGGTGAAGTCGGACGACGTCGCGGGTCGAAATCAGATGTACAAAAATATCGTCGACGGCGATCACCACATGGTGGCCGGTATGCCTGAGTCGTTTAACGTGCTGGTGAAGGAAATTCGCTCGCTTGGTATCAACATCGAGCTGGACGAAGACTAAAGGCCGCGCGCGGTCGAAAGGAGATAGGCAGTGAAAGATCTTCTCAATTTATTTAACCAAAACCGAGCGCCGGTGGACTTTGAAGCCATCCGCATTGGATTGGCTTCTCCGGAAATGATCCGGTCCTGGTCTTATGGCGAGGTGAAGAAGCCGGAGACCATCAATTACCGGACATTTAAGCCGGAACGTGATGGCCTGTTCTGTGCCTCGATTTTTGGTCCGGTCAAAGACTACGAATGCCTTTGCGGCAAGTACAAGCGCATGAAGCACCGCGGTGTGGTGTGTGAAAAGTGCGGTACTGAAGTCACCTTGACCAAGGTGCGTCGCGAGCGCATGGGGCATATTGATCTGGCCTCACCGGTTGCCCATATCTGGTTCCTGAAATCGCTGCCTTCGCGCATCGGTTTGATGATGGATATGACGCTGCGGGAAATCGAACGTATTTTGTACTTCGAATCTTTTGTGGTGATCGATCCGGGTATGACGCCGCTGGAAACCGGCGCGCTGCTCACCGATGAGCAATATCTGGAAGCCATGGAAGAATATGGCGATGAGTTCGATGCCCGTATGGGTGCAGAGGCAGTGTTTGAACTGCTGAAAAAGATCGATCTCAACGGCGAGCTGATGCAGCTGCGAGAAGACATTGCTGCCACTAACTCCGAGACCAAACTGAAGCGTCTTTCTAAGCGCATCAAGTTGGTCGAAGCGTTCCTAGATTCCGGCAACCGACCTGAGAACATGGTGATGACCGTGTTGCCAGTGCTGCCGCCTGATTTGCGTCCGCTGGTACCCCTGGACGGTGGCCGTTTTGCGACCTCGGATCTGAACGATCTGTATCGTCGAGTCATTAACCGTAACAACCGCCTTAAGCGTCTGCTGGAGCTCAACGCTCCGGACATCATCGTGCGTAACGAAAAGCGCATGTTGCAAGAAGCGGTTGATGCGTTGCTGGATAACGGTCGACGAGGCCGTGCCATCACCGGGACCAACAAACGTCCGCTCAAATCTTTGGCCGACATGATCAAAGGTAAGCAGGGACGTTTCCGTCAGAACCTGCTGGGCAAGCGCGTGGACTACTCCGGTCGTTCCGTGATTGTGGTTGGGCCGACGCTGCGTCTACACCAGTGTGGTATTCCAAAGAAAATGGCGCTGGAACTGTTTAAGCCGTTCATTTTCTCCAAGTTGCAGCGGCGCGGTCTGGCGACCACCATCAAGGCTGCCAAGAAATTGGTTGAGCGGGAAAGCGCCGAAGTTTGGGATATCTTGGAAGAGGTTATCCGCGAGCACCCGATTTTGCTGAACCGGGCACCGACACTTCACCGTCTGGGCATCCAGGCCTTTGAGCCGGTGCTGATTGAAGGTAAAGCTATCCAGCTGCACCCCTTGGTATGTACCGCCTTCAACGCCGACTTTGACGGTGACCAAATGGCGGTCCACGTACCGCTGTCCCTGGAAGCTCAGCTGGAAGCCCGTGCGCTGATGATGTCCACCAACAATATTCTGTCCCCGGCTAACGGTGACCCGATTATTGTGCCTACCCAGGACGTGGTTCTGGGCCTGTACTACATGACCCGTGAACTGGTGAATGTGGCCGGCGAGGGCATGGTGTTCAGTAACATTGATGAGGTTCACCGCGCTTACCAAAACCGTCAGGTGCAATTGCATGCCACGGTTAAGGTTCGGATGACCTACTACAACGACCTGGGTGAAGGGGAAACGGAAAAACTCTACGGTTTGGTTGATACCACGGTAGGGCGCGCGCTGCTGGCGGAAATTCTGCCAGAGGGGCTGCCTTTTGCACAGATGAACCAGCCGCTGACCAAGCGCGCCATTTCTAACCTGATCGACGATTGCTATCGCCGACTGGGCCTCAAAGCGTCGGTGGTTTTTGCTGACCAACTGATGTACACCGGATTTCATTACGCCACCAAGGCGGGTGTATCCATTGGTGTTGTTGACCTTAAGGTGCCGGAAGAGAAGGCCAAAATCCTTGAGGCCGCTGACACCGAAGTGGTGGAGATTCAGGAGCAATACGCATCGGGTCTCGTTACCAGCGGTGAGCGGTATAACAAGGTGGTCGATATTTGGTCCCGCACCAATGAACAGGTGGCGAAGGCCATGATGGATCATTTGGGCACCGATAGCGTCGAAGATTCGGAAGGCAATCAAATTGATCAGCCATCCATGAACTCCATCTTCATCATGGCCGATTCCGGCGCGCGAGGTTCTGCAGCTCAGATTCGCCAGCTAGCTGGAATGCGTGGCCTGATGGCCAAGCCGGACGGTTCAATTATTGAAACACCCATTACGGCTAACTTCCGTGAAGGTCTGAACGTTCTGCAGTACTTCATCTCAACTCACGGCGCTCGAAAAGGTCTGGCGGATACGGCGTTGAAAA
Source organism: uncultured Gammaproteobacteria bacterium (assembly GCA_964559945.1). Classification (GTDB taxonomy): domain Bacteria; phylum Pseudomonadota; class Gammaproteobacteria; order Xanthomonadales; family SZUA-38; genus JANQOZ01. Next base: position 10,297 of record CAZLJY010000152.1, read on the forward strand.
CCGCGAACTCCGGATACCTGACCCGTCGCCTGGTTGATGTGGCGCAGGACGTGGTTGTGACCGAAACCGATTGTAAGGCTGAAGCTGGCCTGATGATGGCTCCAATCGTTGAAGGCGGGGATGTGGTTGAAGCCCTGGGCGATCGAGTATTGGGTCGAGTGGTTGCTGAAGACACCTGGGCGCCTAGCCAAAAAGACGGCGAAGACCCTGCCGTTCCGCGCAACACGCTGCTGGATGAAGGGTGGGTCAAAAAGCTGGATGAGTGGGGTGTGGATTTAATTAAAGTCCGCTCGCCCATTACCTGCGAAACCCGTTTCGGTGTTTGTGCCATGTGTTACGGACGGGATTTGGCCCGTGGCCACTTGGTCAACATGGGTGAGTCCATCGGCGTAATCGCCGCCCAGAGTATTGGTGAGCCGGGTACCCAGCTGACCATGCGGACCTTCCACATTGGTGGAGCGGCGTCCAGCGCGGCGGCAGTGGATCACGTGGCGGTTAAGTCAAACGGCGGCACCCGTCTCCACAACCTGAAGTTTGTGCAGCATTCGGACGGTCATTTGGTGGCGGTCTCCCGCTCCGGTGAGATTTCCGTTGTTGATGAACAGAAGCGTGAGAAAGAGCGCTATAAAGTGCCTTATGGTGCGGTGCTCAGCATCAAAGATGGCGACAGCGTTACCGCTGGCCAAACCATTGCGAACTGGGATCCCCACACTCACCCAATTGTGACTGAGGTCGCGGGTATCCTGAAATTCACCGATTTTGTTGACGGGGTTACCGTGGACGAGCAGGTGGATGACATTACGGGTCTGCAGAACTATGTGGTCACCGATCCTAAGACTCGGGGTAGTGCTGGTAAGGATTTACGTCCTCTGGTTACCTTGGTCGACAAAAAAGGCAAAGAGCTTTGCCTGGCTGATACCGATCTGCCGGCTCAGTACTTCCTTCCGGCTGGCGCGATTATCAGCCTGCAGGACGGGGCCGAGGTGGGGGTTGGTGATGTTGTCGCCCGTATTCCCCAGGCATCGAGTAAAACCCGCGATATTACCGGTGGTCTTCCCCGGGTCGCTGATCTGTTTGAAGCGCGTAAGCCGAAAGAGCAGGCGGTGCTGGCCGAAGCCACGGGTATTGTCAGCTTTGGTAAAGACACCAAGGGCAAGCAACGCCTGGTGATTACCGACAAAGACGGCGACTCCACCGAAGAGCTTATTCCCAAGTGGCGCAACATCTTGGTGTTCGAAGGTGAGCACGTGGAGAAAGGTGAAGTGGTGGTTGACGGTGAACTTAACCCCCACGACATCCTGCGCTTACTGGGTGTAGAGGCTCTGGCCGACTACCTGGTGAAGGAGATTCAGGACGTTTACCGCCTGCAAGGTGTGAAGATCAACGACAAGCACATCGAAGCGATCATTCGCCAGATGCTGCGCAAAGTGCAGATTTTGGAGTCTGGCGACACCAACATGCTGCGAGGCGAGCAGCTGGAGCGCAATCGGGTGCTGGATAACAACGAAAAAGCTGAGGCGAACAAAGAAGCCCCTGCTCGCTACGAGCGGGTGCTGCTGGGTATTACCAAAGCATCGTTGGCCACAGAGTCGTTCATCTCTGCTGCGTCGTTCCAGGAGACCACCCGGGTACTTACCGAAGCCTCGGTGCGAGGAACTCGGGACCAGCTGCGCGGTTTGAAAGAAAACGTGATTGTGGGACGCCTGATTCCGGCGGGAACCGGATTGGCGTACCACGAAGAGCGTCGTCGCAAGCGTCGAGGTATCAGCGCAGAGTTGGAGGAAATCACCGGCGACATCGGTGCCGATTCCAGCGAGGCGACGGAAGAAACGTCTTAGGTCCGCGAGAGCCTTGACGGTCTGGGGGGGGGTAGATAGTCGGGGTCAGGCTCAAGTGCCAGAGTAA
>CAZLJY010000153.1:0-12083 GCA_964559945.1 uncultured Gammaproteobacteria bacterium
GCGCCGGTGCTTGAACGCGCCGATGAAGTCGCTGTCTTTTTTGAGAGCGATGCCCGAAGCCTGTTTCTCCAGGGCAATTTGACGGCGGCACGGGCGGTGGCCGATGAGGGGCTGGCATTGGCAGCCAACTATCAGCCGCTGGCGGATCTGATCACTGACATTGACGCCCAGCAGGAGAAGGAAAACCGTCGACGGGAAATCTCAACCCTCAACATTTCCGCTCAACAATTGTTCGCCCAAGGCAAACTGATTGAGCCCGCCGGCGACAACGCACTGAAAAATTACGACGCGGCGCTGGCCCTAGATCCGCGCAACGAGGCCGCCTCCGAGGGACGCAAACGGGTCCAGGAAACCGTCGTCGCCCAGGCTCGTGACGCAATATTAGGCAATAACCTGACTGAAGCGGACCGCCTGGTAACGATTCTAGAAGAGCGCATCGGGGCCTCGACCCTGGTCAGCTCTGTTCGCAGCGAAGTGGACAGTCGACTGCAAGCGGTCAGAGAAGCCGAACAGATTAGCTCCCTGTTGGGCGAAGCGGCTCAACTGGTGCAAAACAATAGCTTGATTGAGCCACAGGGCAATAGTGCCGTGGATCGTTACCAAGCGGTACTTAGACTCAACCCGGCCAATGTTGAAGCGAAACAGGGTCTGGCGAACATTGCCGCAGGCTTTGAGCGGCAGGCCAACGATGCCCTGGCTAACGAAAATTACTCGCGAGCCGTTGACCTGGCAAGCGCTGGTCTCAGGGCTGAAGCGGACAACCCGCAACTGGCAAGCATTCAGGAACAGGCAACTGGTGCACTGGACGCAGTGGATCGGGAAATCCAGCAATCTTTGCAACTGGCAGAGCGTTTGGCTCAAGCGGGTTCGTTAATTTCCGCAGACGGCAACAACGCCCAGGCGGCCTATCAGCGGGTTTTGGAACTGGACCCGGGTAACCCTCGGGCGCAGGGCGCTTTGAGCAGCCTGCCAAATCAAGTATTTGACCGAATTCGCCAACTCAGACGGGCCGATGATTTGACCGCAGCGGGTCAATTGGCATCTCTTGCGTCAACGGTGTATCCCAGCGATAGCCGTTTCGTCACGCTCGGTGAAGCCATCAGCGCCGAATCCGCCAGCCAAGAGCGTCAACAACGCCTCAGCACGCTGCTGGCCAATAGCCGTCGACTGATTACTCGAACGCCCTTGACCCAATCCGGGATCAATGCGGCCAGCGATGCCTTGCAAGCTATTAACCAGGAGTTTCCCAACGACCTGGACGTGGTGGCGCAACGACGAACGTTGACCCAAGCCATTGCTGACCAGGTCAGCCAGACCAGCATTCAAGGAAACGATGAGGAGGCGCTTTCGCTTGCCGCTTTTGCTCTGAACCTGTTTCCCAACAATGCCGCCCTAGTAGCTGCCCGCGGCGATATTTCAGCGCGCCAGACCCGTCGCGCCAACGAGGAGCAGGCTCGACTGGCCGCCCTGATGGGGCAATTGGCCATCGACGCTGCACCTTGGGGTGAGGTGATCGAGGTTACCGGACCCGCTGGCGCGGTCACCCTGCCGGACGATGCCAGCACACCACTGTTGCTGTCACTGCCCGAGGGAAATTACCAGTTGCTTGTGCAATCTGCGGATGGGGCCCAGCCGATTCGACTAACAGCACGGGTGCAACGCCAGCAAGTCATTCAAGCGAGAGCCCAGTTTACGGAACTGGATGCCAACAGTTATTTTGAGCGCTCGGGATGGTAAAGACTCTCGCCACAACTGGGCTTTTAATCCTGGGACTTGTCCTTGCAGGCCCTGCAACGGCCGATTTCAAACGGGACTATGGGACTGGCCTGAAAGCACTGCAGGACGGTGATCTTGAGCGTGCAGTGGACGATTTTCAGAATGCCATCGCAGAAAACCCTGACTCAGCGGAGCGGGTAAGAATCTACGGCATGCGCTTTGAGCCCTATCTGCCCCATTTTTATCTCGGCCAAGCTCGCTTCCAAGCAGGGGACTGCGCTGGCGCTCTCAACGCGTGGCAGGAGGCGGAGCGGCGCGGTGTCATCCAAGGCCAGAATGGCTATGCCGATTTACAAACAAACCAGGCCTCATGCTCCAGAGCGGTGCTCGATCCGGCCCAAGTCGCGGCGGCCCAGCAGGCAGTCGACGATTTGCGGAATACCGTCGCCCAGATGGATGAGCTGAAAAGCAAAATGGGACGGGATTGGACAGACACCTGGCAGCGAGCCTTAGACGATGCCGCTCGGCGCCTTGGCGATTACCAAAACCAATTAGGCGCCGCCGAGGCATCCAGCGATGCCAGCGCCGTAGACACTATTGCCGCGTCCGCCCAAGGCGAATCGGCAAACCTGCGTGCTCTGTGGACCGAAGCATCCCAGCGCCTTGCTGCCCTTGAGCAACGCCGGGAAGCCGAGCGTGCCGCACAACAAAAGACTCAAGCGAAAGTTGCACTCACCCAGGCCATTGCTGCTGCACGCACCGAGCTATCAGAACCCACTTCTGATCCCCAGTTGCAAACCCTGGCCCAAGAGCTCAACACCCTGGCCGATCAAGGCAGCAATCTGTCATCCAACGCCAGCGTTCGGTCGGTACAAAACCTGACTCGCTCCCTAACCTCCTCTATGCGCGCCTACCGACAAGCCCGGCAGGACAAGCAAAACCAGCAATTGGAGGCTGCCAGACGCACGCCGCCACCTGAGTTGCGCCAACTGGCTGAACTGTACTTTGCTGGACGTTACGAGCAGGTCCGCCAGCGATCCGCCCCTGACAGCTTTAGCGAGGAGCGGGCAAGAGTCCAAGCCCTGCTGTTTCGCGCCGCAGCGAGCTTCAATGCGTACACCCTAGGCGGTAACAATCAGGCGGAGTTACTGCGTGCGGCGCAAAACGACATCCGCGCCATTAAACGAATTCAACAGGGTTTCTCACCCTATCTTTCAGCATTTCCTCCGAAATTTTTGACCCTTTTCGAAAACACCCTGTAAAGGCGTTAAGAAAAGTTGAGAGTTTGTCGATTGACAAGCCCTATACCCGGTGCTTCACTTAAGAGATCACCTTTGGGGGGTGAACTAATGATCAATCAATTCAATGTAAGGGAATTACCATGAAAAGCGCTAATGTGCTGGCCGCGTCGGCGGGCGTGCTTGCTTTATCGATCTCTCAGCTAGCAGCAGGCCAAGCGGGAGGCAACCCACTGCCCATTTCGGGTCCAGTTGAGTTCGGGATTAATCCGGCTGCACCCACCTTACCTGTGGACATCTTGCCACCGGGCGCTAGGGCCCTTGGCCTTGCCGGCGCATTTACCGCCGTAGCTGACGATGCAACAGCCGCTGAGGCTAACCCAGCCGGCCTGACCATATTGAATCAGCCCGAGTTCTCGTTGCACCTGCGCAACTCGGACTTTTCGGTAGACTTTTTCGATCCAGAAGCACTGGACTCGGCCCAATTTGGCGGCCCATCAGGGGATTTGATCAAAACCTTTGATGACAGCAGCTCCAATATTTCTTTCGTTAGCTTCGTAAAACCTTTTGATCGCTGGGTGTTGTCAGCCTTTTACGGAAATCAGCTGGATATCAGCGCCTCTGCGCCCACCGAGTCGGTCTTTGACCCAAACTTTATCGATACCTTCACCAACGACAATTTCCTCGATGCAGAAGTTGAGGGGTTTGGTCTGTCTGCGGCATTCCGCATCAATGACCTGGTCAGCGTGGGTCTCACGGTGAAGAACACTGAGCTGGACGTTAGAACCGTCGATTCGCTCACCGTAGACGATTTTAACGACTTGGAAGATATTTTCGGCGATCCGTCCATTGGAATTGGATCACGTCAGGATTTTGCCAACGTCATCAATGATGTTGGCAACGTCACCTCCACTATCGACGGTGATGACTCAGACACGGTATTTAACGTTGGAGTGCTGGTTAACCCTAACGGCAAATGGTCGTTTGGCGCGGTGTACAAGGAAGGCGCAACGTTCTCCGTGTCCAGCCTGACCAACGTCAATACCCAGCTGAACTGCGTTGGCTCCGGTACGTTGACGGATTTTTGCAACGATGTGTTTAATCTGATCCCCGATACCGTGGCCTCGTTCAATGGGTCCTCGTCTTTTGTCAATCAAACAGAAATCGCCATTCCCGACCGACTAACCCTGGGCCTGGCGTTAAGACCTTCCGATACCTTGTTGCTGTCGTTGGATCTAAATCTGGTTGAATACGAAGATCTGCCAGCACCGCGAAGAGCGGCGCTAGGATTTGGTGCCACCGGTGCCGGCCAAAATCTGAGTGACGAAGTTCAGTATCACTTAGGGGTGGAAAAAGTGTTTCCCCTTAGCGGCGAATGGCTCAACGTATTTACCTTGCGCGGCGGCGTTTTTGAAGAAAAAGACCGCGATGGCTTTCGCCAGTTAGACACCGACGATCGCCACTACACCTTCGGCATTGGCGCGGTCATTCGCAATCTTCAGATAGATCTGGCTTATGACGTGTCTGACGCTGTGGACAACCTGGTGCTGTCCGGCATTTATCGCTTCGACTAAGCTTTGACCCGGCCCGAATTTTTTCGGGCCGGGGTATTTCCCACGGGTATGTATTCATGATCAAACCTCTTAGCGCTTTACTGTTACTCACCTCAACCTCACTATTGGCCGACGCCCAGGACTACCGTTATGGCCTGGAGAGTTTGGAACGGGGCGAATTTACTGCGGCGATTGCGGCGTTTGAAACAGCAGTGAGTAAAGACCCAACACCAAGACTGGCGGTGCTAGCCAACGATACCGATTACCTGCCCCATCTGAATCTGGCGGTAGCCCACCATGAAGCGGGCAACCAAGAGGCCGCGCGCAAAGCGCTAGACGTGAGCGCAGCGCACGGCGTTGTGCGACAAAGTTATCTGGGTCGAAAATTATGGGACCGCTATGCGCTCAACATCATGGCCACTGACAGTGCCATGCTGGCAGACAACCAAGCGGCAGATTTTCGCACCTTTGAACGCAGCGATTTCACCCTATCTGATACAGAGGTCACCAGTATCAAGAGCCAGGTGCTGCGGCGTTGTGCATTATCCGGGAAAGGGCCTACGGACGAGATGCCCTGGTATTTTCACTACGAGTTTGGCCTTGATCTGATGGCAGCGGGTGACCCACAGCGGGCGTTAGACGAACTCATTTTGGCGGCCAACCTGCGGGAAGACTCTAAACGCAATTCACGCATGTACGGTATGTGGTTTACCAACTACCTGCCGTACTTCCAGATTGCCCAGGCCCACTCAAAACTGGGCAACTGGCAGTGCGCCATGGATGCCATGCGAGTGTCGGCAAAACAAAGTGAGTATTCGCCGGTTGATCCGGGTTACGACCAATACTCCGACCTGCAAAAGTTGATCCTGCGCCAAGGCAAAAGCTAACCCTGACTCACCGGCACCGCCTCAACTCTTGAGGCGGTTTTTACATATTGGAATAGTTCGGCCCACCGCCACCTTCTGGGGTCACCCAATTGATATTTTGGGACGGATCTTTGATGTCACAGGTTTTGCAATGCACGCAGTTCTGGGCATTGATCTGGAACCGCGGGCCCGCCTCTTCATCCACCACCTCATAAACCCCTGCCGGGCAATATCGCTGGGCGGGTTCTGCAAATTGGGGCAGATTGATCTGAATCGGCACCTCAGCATCAGTCAGACGTAAGTGCACCGGCTGGTCTTCTTCGTGGTTGGTGCTGGATAAAAACACCGACGAGAGCAAATCGAAACTGATTTTTCCATCCGGCTTAGGGTAGGTAATTTCTACACTGGAATCTGCGGTCTTCAACTGGGCATGATCGGGCACCGGATTTTGCCAAGTAAAAGGCAACTTGCCCCCAAACCAGTTTTGATCCAGCCAGGTGAATCCGGCACCGAAGAACGTCCCTAACTTGGCCAGTGCGGGTTCGAAATTTCGGGTGCGATGAAGCTCCTCATGAACCCAGGAATTGTTCACTGCGGTATCGAAAGCCTCTAACGTTGCCGGTGCTGACTCCTGGCCCAATGCGGCAAAAGCCGCCTCCGCTGCCAGCATTCCTGTCTTCATTGCCGTATGGGTGCCTTTGATTTTGGCCGGATTCAGAAAACCCGCATCACAACCCACTAACATGCCACCGGGAAAACTCAATCTAGGCAGCGCCTGCAGTCCACCCTTGTTGACCGCTCTAGCGCCGTAACCGGCCCGCTTGCCGTCTTTTAAGTGCTGGGCAATCACAGGGTGGTGTTTCCAACGCTGAAATTCTTTAAATGGGTGCATGTAGGGGTTGGAATAGTTCAGCCCTAGGACGAAGCCTAAGGAGACCTGCTGTTCGCCAAAATGATATAGAAACCCGCCGCCTTCGGTGTGGCCATCTAAGGGCCAACCTAAGGTATGCACCACTAAGCCTGGCTGATGCTGCTCAGCGGGAATGGTCCACAGTTCTTTCAGGCCAATCCCATAATGGGGCGGACCGGCCTCGCTGCGCAGATCAAAACGCTCGATCAACCGCTTACCCAGATGGCCGCGAACCCCTTCAGCGAAAATTGTGTACTTTCCACGCAGCTCATAGCCAGGTTCAAAACTGCCTTTCTGGCTGCCATCACCCGCCACACCCATATCGCCGGTAATCACCCCACGAACCTCACCCTCTTCCTCGATTACCTCGGAGGCAGCAAAACCGGGGAAAATATTGACCTCTAGCGCCTCGGCATGCTCACCCAGCCAGCGGCAAAGGGTGCCTAGGCTAATGATGTAATTGCCGTGGTTGCGCATCGGCTTGGGGATAAGAAACTGGGGAATCGCTGTGCTCTTAGCCTCTGATCGCAGGTAATGAAAATGGTCTGCGGTCACTGGCGTCTCCACTGGCGCGCCCATTTCCTTCCAGTTCGGTAGCAGTTCATCCAAACCGCGAGTCTCAAGCACCGCACCTGAGACGATGTGAGCGCCGATCTCTGAACCTTTTTCTACCAGGCAAACGCTGATATCCCGACCATTTTCCTCAGCCAGTTGCCGCAGTCGTATGGCGCTGGCCAGACCGGCCGGTCCGCCGCCCACAATGACGACGTCAAACTCCATTGCTTCACGCTCCATACAACACCTGTTATCCCAATCAATTATGTCGGGTTATCATAGCAACTGACGGCGGTGGCCGGCAGGCAGGGAAAACACCTTTTGAACAAAATATATGACAGTGCCCAGGCAGCATTGGATGGCGTGCTCCACGACGGCATGACCATTCTGGCCGGTGGCTTCGGCTTGTGCGGCATACCAGAAAACCTTATCGCAGCATTGGTTCAGGCTGAAACCAAAGACTTAACGGTCGTTTCCAATAACGCCGGGGTAGATGGCTTTGGGCTAGGTTTGCTGCTGGAGACCCGCCAAATCAAGAAAATGGTGTCGTCTTACGTTGGGGAAAACAAACTCTTCGAACAGCTCTACTTGGGCGGCGAATTAGAACTTGAGTTCAATCCCCAAGGCACTTTGGCGGAACGTCTGCGGGCAGGCGGCGCCGGAATTCCGGGTTTCTACACCAAAACAGGCGTTGGCACCCTCATCGCTGAAGGCAAAGAGCACAAAGACTTTGATGGCCAAACCTACATCATGGAAACCGGTTTGGTGGGCGACCTTGCCATCGTCAAAGCCTGGAAGGCTGACCACCAAGGCAATCTGGTGTTTCGAAAAACCGCCAGGAATTTTAATCCGATGGCAGCCACAGCGGGTAAGGTCACGATCGCCGAAGTGGAAGAAATTGTGCCCACTGGCAGCTTGGACCCCGATCACATCCACACCCCGGGTATTTTTGTGCAGAGACTGATTCAAGGTGAGCACGAAAAACGCATCGAACAACGCACCATCAGCAATAGTTGAGACATCGCCATGGCTTGGAATCGTGAACAAATGGCGGCACGCGCCGCCCAAGAGCTCAAAGACGGCTTCTACGTCAATTTGGGCATCGGCATACCGACCCTGGTATCCAATTTCATTCCCGCAGGCGTGGACGTCACCCTACAGTCAGAAAATGGCATGTTGGGTATGGGTCCGTTCCCTACCGAGGATGCAATTGACGCTGACCTAATCAATGCAGGCAAGCAGACCATTACCGAGCTTCCTCGTACTAGTTATTTTTCCTCCGCTGACTCTTTTGCCATGATTCGCGGCGGGCATATTGATCTGTCGATACTAGGCGCCATGGAAGTGGCCCAGAACGGCGATCTCGCCAACTGGATGATCCCGGGTAAGATGGTTAAGGGTATGGGTGGCGCCATGGATCTGGTGGCAGGGGTGAAACGGGTTGTGGTATTGATGGACCATACCAACAAAGCCGGCGCTTCCAAGCTACTGAAAACCTGTACCTTGCCGCTCACCGGTCAAGGAGTAGTCGACATGGTAGTGACGAATCTTGGCGTATTCAGCATCGAGTCGGGACAAATGACACTACTGGAACGGGCACCGGAGGTCACCTTAGAAGAGATAACTGCCAGTACCGAAGCGGAGTTCAAGGTCGCCACTTAAGGCCCTTAAGTCCATCGTATTGGCAACCTCAACCATCAGGGAAATCTGTTAACGTTAACCATTATGCGGGCCAAAAAGCAGCAACCGTCAAAGCGTCAACTGACCACTAGGGTTAGCCTGGTGCTGGCTGGCATTGTTTTGCTTAATGGTGCACTGCTCGACACAGCGCAGGCGCAAGTCTCACCGCCAGCGGTCCAAGGCGGACAGCAATCCGCGCAAACGCCTAGCGATGCCCAGCTATCCCCTAGGCTTAGCGGCCGAAATAACCTTGAAGCTGACATTGCCCAAAGCCAACAGCAACTGCAACGACTGATCGCGACCCCTGGAACCAGCCTTGTTGCGGTTGCCAGAGAACGTGCGCGCCTCGGTGCATTACATTACTTGAATCGGCAACCGTTGAAAGCCGTCACCCAGCTGCGCATGGCGATACCTCCGCTAGAACAGGAATTGGGGATTTTTAGTCACCAACTGGTAGAGCCTCTAGGCTACCTTGGACTCAGTCAGCAGCAGTTGGAACAGCACGAAGCTGCCGCGGATACCTTGACCCGCGCCCAACACATTACGCATCGAGCCTTCGGCACCTTAAACGAAACCCAGATTCCCTTGGTGTATTCCAAAGCCGATTCCTTGCAGGCTCAAGGCGAATGGTGGCAGGCCGAGCAGCTTCAACGCACCGTTTATCGTCTGCATAAACACAATTTTGGCATCGACGCGCCTGAAACCCTGGGCGCCTTGAATCAACTGGGTACCTGGCTAACTCGTGCTGGCCGTACCAACTCTGCCTTGAGCCTATACCGCACAGGCCTAAAAGACCTTAAGGACAGCAACGGCAACGATACCCCGGCGATGGCCCCGCTGCTTGAGGGAATGGCAAGGGCGTTTTTGTTTAGCAATACGGCTAGGGGTCGATCTCTGAATCTTTTGCTCAGAGTCCAGAAGCTCACCTTGCAGCACCCAGACCATTTCGGTCCGGCCGATCGCTTAATGGCGAATTTGCAGCTAGCCGACTCCTTAATGCTGTTTTCCCTTGAGCGCGACGCAATGCCCCACTATCTAGAGGCGTGGAACACGGTTCAAAACAGCACAGGATTAAGCGCCTGGGAGCGTAACCAGTTTGCCGATCGGCGATTGGTGTCTGGTCCATTCGAAGAACTCTCCGAGCAACAAGCCCAAACCCGAGTCCATTTTCATTTCAGCTTTGACCTACGCAAAGATGGCCGCCCGTCTAACGTCAAACTCATTAACACGACGGCCAGCCCAACTCTGGCGTTGCCTACTCTAGCGACCTTCCGTGCCGTGCGATTTCGTCCGAAGTTCAGCCAGCAACAAGCTGTTGAGCGCCCCAACCAGGAAATCTGGGTCAGCTACCGCCGACCCACCCGGTCGTAAGCTGCCCTAAATTTTTAATGCCGATTTTCACGCCGACGGCGGTGGTCGACGGCTTTTCATCAGTTGCAGTTTTTTCTGATATCGAGACTGCACAATTTCGGTGATGACCAATACGCCAATAACAAAATAAAACGTGGTTTTGGTCATTGGCACGATGGGGTTACCAAACAAGGTCAGATGGGCCAGGTGGCCACCTTCGGTCAGCAGCATGATACCCACCACAAACAGCACAAATAGGCCCAACACCTCGTACATGCGATTTTTTTCTAAGAACGCAGCAACCCGGTCCGCCAGCCACACCATCAAAATACCGCCAATGATGATTGCCGTGGCCATCACCGCAAACACATCGGTTAAGGCGATGGTGGACAAAATAGAGTCAAAGGAAAACACCAGGTTCATGGCCACAATCATGCTCACGACCTTCCACATGGAACTGGCTTTTCGGTCTTCATGGCCAACCTCTTCCAACGCCATCATGTGCAACACCTCTTTGGTGGCGGTATAGAGGATGAATGCGCCGCCAACTAGGACAATGACGGCGTGAAAGTTAAACGTCCCCTCAACAATCCCTTCCATGTGTATTTCAAACATGGGTTCGGTGAATGCGGCAATCATGCGTATCACTAAAAACAGCAGCACAATCCGCAGCGCCACCGCCAGGCCAATGCCCAGCTTGCGCACCATAGCTTGCTGGTGTGCAGGAGCACGCTTGGACTCCAACGAAATGTACAGCAGGTTGTCAAAACCCAACACCGCCTGCAGAGCAGTCAGCATGGCCAGGGTAATCAGGTTATCGAGGGTAAATAGTTCCACCAGCAATCCTCAGGGCGAAAAGACGCGTCCATGCTACCGGATTTAGCCGCAGATTTTGAGCATCACGGATTTTCTCATTACCAGCCTGGTGAAATAATCAGCATTCGGCGTCTCGGCGCTTGGCACAGGGAAGTGCCGACTTTTTAAGGGACCGCAATTCATTGAAAATGGGGGAGAACCGAAAATGACACTTGTCGTTCTAAATGTTGAAAAAGCCAAGGATGGCTTTTTCTCCAGGCTGTTAGTCCTCGAAGCTATCGACAAATAGTGGTTCGGCCAGTAACGAGCCGCTGAGGATGATGAGATTGCCCACATCAATTGTGCCTGGCGCAATGCCGTTACCCACCATCTCGTTGGTCAGGATATCGGTGCGACCATCGCCGTTAATGTCACCAGCCGCGCCGCTGTAGGCCAAGGTATCGCCGGTATCTCCAGGCATATTGCCGCGCCCGCCATAGACCTCTGTCAACCGCAGCTCAGCGGGAGACGGCAGCGCACCCGGCGCTAGATCGATCAGCCCCGGCCAGCCATTTAATTGGCCAAACATCACATGAAGCGTTCCCGCATTGGCGCGCCCAAATGGCGCATCATGGGGTGAGCTGAATGCCAGATCATCAATACCATCAGCATCAAAGTCTCCCTGCATCGCGGTATCGGCGCCGATGGCGCCGGCAATCGGACCGTAGATTCGCGTCTCCCTCACACCCAGCGGTAGGTTGTCTAGATCAAAGGTGAGGTTTTTCAAGCCAGCAGCGTTGTACAGCACATGGCCCAGGCCAGCCGCTCCCCTACCAGGCGGACCGCCAGGCGGACTACCAGTTAAGTCGCCAACAAAAAGGTCTGCAGAGCCGTCAGCGTCAAAGTCCAAGCCACCCAGTATCTCTTCACCAAATACGCTATTGATCGCAGCGCCGGTTATTGCGCTAGTGGCACCGGTTGCAGCATTCACATCAATGACAAAGGGCGTACTCCACATACCTGGGGGAAAGTTATCGTCCCACACGATGTGCACGGTGCCATCCGGCGTGCCGCCACTGCCGTCGGCTCGCTCAGGTCGTGGAATAGGTCCAAGGCTGCCGCCGGCCCGATTCAATGCGGTCGCCGCCATCACTTCTGCGCGACCGTTTCCATCTAAATCGGCAATCTGCACGGTGGCGCCAAAATGCGCATTCAATTGACTCACCGGGGAGCTTATCTGGGCTAGGTTTCCCGCCAGCGGAAATCCCGTTTGCCCCGCGTTTCCCGCATCAACGGCAATCCCTTGATTGAGATGTGCCCCCCCACGAATCACGTAAACCCGCCCCAGATGATCTTGACCGCTACCAAACTGATCGGCGCCAACAACGATGTCGAAGATACCGTCGCCGGTGACGTCACC
>CAZLJY010000154.1:0-12078 GCA_964559945.1 uncultured Gammaproteobacteria bacterium
GAGCAGTTAAAGTCGCTGTCTGGCGACGATCCCGGTGTGGTTTTAGGGATCGGCGACGACGCAGCTATCCTGGCACCTGCCGACGGCAATCATCTGGTTGCCTGCGTGGACACGCTGATCGAAGGCGTCCATTTCCCCCAAGATACCGCTTCCCATGCCGTTGGCCACAAATGTTTGGCGGTGAATCTAAGCGATCTCGCTGCCATGGGAGCGCGCCCACGCTGGGCGACACTCGCGGTTTCATTAAAGCGTGATGATGCCGCATGGATCCAAGAGTTTGCCCAGGGCTGGCGGGCGCTGGCCCAACGCCATCAGGTATCCCTGGTGGGTGGCGATACAACTCGTACCAGCGGTCCCATCAGCGTGACTGTACAAGTGCTAGGTGAACTGCCGGTGGGACAAGGACTAACCCGAACTGGCGCTCAGCCCGGTGACCAGATTGCGGTAACGGGCAATTTGGGCGGCGCCGCGATGGCTCTTAGATGTCTGCAAACCCGCCAACAAATACCACCCGGCTTGCGCGCTAGCCTAGATCAACCCGAGCCGAGACTGGCTGCCGGCCACGCCTTGTTAACACTGGCCTCCGCCTGTATCGATTTGTCCGATGGCTTAGCCGCGGACCTCCCGCATATTCTCACTGATTGTGGTCTAGGTGCCAAAGTGGACGTAAGTGCATTGCCATTGCACCCAGCGCTTCAGCAATTGCCAAGGCAAGAGTCGTTGAAGCTGGCGGTCGGCGGCGGCGATGATTACGAACTGTGCTTTACCTACCCTCCGGATGATCACGAGATGGTTACCGAACGCCTGCAGCAGGCGCAGCAATCGTTCAGTGTGATCGGCACCATTACCTCCGAACCCGGTCTCAACTGGATTGGATTAGGCTCAGATAGCGTAGTCCAAGGTTACGGTCATTTTCGTGACTAAGCCCGCGCCAATCCCTGCCCGGGTTCTCACTACCCCCCAAGGTCTGCTGGCCACCGGTTTTGGTAGTGGTCTATCCCCCTGGGCACCGGGCACCGTGGGATCGGCTGCGGCAATGCCATTTTTTTGGCTGATCTGGCCTCTACCCTCTGCATATTACTGGGCAGTGGTAGTTGGCGTTTTCCTACTGGGAGTCTGGGCCTCTCAGCGACTGTCAGACGATCTAAAGGTGCATGACCATGGCGGCATCGTGATCGATGAATTCGTCGGCGTGTTTATTGCCCTTGCCAGTTGTCCCAGAGTTTGGTGGCTGGTGCTGCTGGGTTGGGCGGCGTTTCGTTTTTTCGACATTCTCAAGCCGCCTCCCATTGGCTGGCTGGATCGCCGAGTCAGCGGCGGGTTTGGCATTATGATCGACGATGTGCTGGCCGGTTTTTACGCTTTAGCTGTGGTCCAGTTAGCTGCGGCAGTGTCCTTGTGACTAGCCCTAATGGCTCAGCGCCTTGATGGGATCCCGGCCTGTCAAATGGCGCTCTTAGCCATTGTTGACGACGATGGGGGCGGGTCGGGAAATTGACCATACTGCCGCAGGCTTGATTCGCTTGCGTAATCAGCAATCTGAGGGATCACAGTGGCTGATTGTTGCTAGGGCTGCGGAATGTACTCGAAAACTTTAACTACCTTGTCGACACCAGACACTCTTGCCGCCCGCTGGGCAGCGGCAGCGCCTTCTTCCTCAGTCACCAAGCCCATCAAATAGACCTCGTGTCGCACGCTTACGACCTTAACCCGAGTTGGATCAAAATTTTCTAGGCCGCGAATTCCTAACAAGGAGGACTTTACTTGAGCCGTCAGCAAGGAATCTCGTGAGCGAGCAAAGGCGGAACTGGGTTCACCCACAGCCAACTCGTTAACCACTTCTTTCACTCCTTCAACGCTTGCGGCAATTTCGGCGACTTCAGCGTAAATTTCCTGAGTTAATGCCTCACCGGTCAGAAGCACGATGCCGTTGTAAGTGGTGGTTTTGATGTGGCTGCCTCGCCCCGGGCCGTCGTCCCGGTGGATCGCATCCACAACCTTAATATTGGTGCCCTGATCAGCCAGCACTTGTTCGGCGGAACGCCGGTCATGAATGGCGCCCGCGCCCACGGCGACCCCACCGACCACCGCTGCGGCACAGCCCTGCAAGGTTATGATGATCAAAATCAGCAGTAAACGACTCATGGACTCTTGCTCCTAACTGTCTTCACTTAACCCCGTGGGTCTTCGAACGCGTGGGCGATCCAGTTTATGCCCGGATCATCGGTAGTGCCAGATATTGCCACTACATCAAATCGGCAGGGCGTTCTGGAAAACGCCGAATGACGCTGAAGAAAATGACTGGCGACCTTTGCCAGGCGAAACTGTTTCCTTGAATCTACCGACTCAACGCCACCGCCAAAAGTTCCGCTGCGCCGATATCGCACCTCAACGAAGACCAGAGTTTTGCCATCCATCATGACCAGATCGATTTCGCCCACGGGGCAGCGGTAATTCTGTTGTTGAAGTGTTAAGCCGCGCTTTTTGAGGAATCTCAGTGCCAAGGTTTCCCAGCGCGCGCCGCCCGGGTGTTGGCCCGATTGCGGACCAGCTTCATAAACAGATTCATAGACAGATTCATAGACAGGAGTCGCCACGGCGCTGGACGCTCAGGACGACGTATCAGGAGCCTGACGCAATACCACCGAACCGCCGGAAAATTCTGCGCAGGCCAGGTTGCGATAGAGATAACCACCGGCATCCAGGCTGAGTTGTCCCGTGGCGCCGGGAAATGCTTGGGTACCCATGGAACGCAGCAAGTTTAGATAGGGTAAAACTCGATAGGCATCCATCCCTAAAGCAAACAAACGACTAGAAATGCCGCCCAGTTCGCTGAAGTTGGATTCAGCTTGGGAGACGCTTGGAGAAAATCGCGTCTCATCCAACATGAATGGCGCATCGCAAAACACGATGCCGTTTAAGTCTCTGTTTCGATTGCGGTCGCGGCTGCCGTTAAAGACGTGGGAGGTGGCGTACACCGGGACCTTGCCTGCGTTGTAAAACGCCAGTTGCGGTTTGATCAACCTGGCAGGTTGGGCTTTGGCCGCCAGAAACACCGCGTCCAGGTCGTGCCGCGGCTGGGCTTCAAAGCCGACTTGGAAACGAAATGCCCGAGCAATCTGGCGCTGGCGCAGCTTCGCCTGGGTTGTGCCTACCAGTTGCGACACCTGATTGCTGAAGTCCTGGGATAGCGGTTGAAACTGCTGGACCTCCAAAATGACTCCGCCCAGCTGCTGGAAATGCTCAACGAAGGCATTGCTAACCCGCTGGCCCCAGGCATCTGACGCCGACATCACGGCCACCCGCAACAATCCCTCGTTCATCATATGCCGGGCTATGGAACGTGCCTCATCTTCAGGCAGCAGACCAAATTGCAAATTGCCCGGTGCCGGCGGCGCTTTGCTCGCCTGGTGGTTAAGCGCTAACACCGGTGTACTGCCGTCAGCTTCCAGAAGAACCGCTGTGACGGCGTCCCGTTCCAAAGGGCCGATAATCTGATCAGCGCCGTCATCAATGGCGCGACGATACATATTTACCGCCATTTCGGGTGTGCTGCCAGAGTCGTAGAACTGGATCTGGGCGCGGCGCCTGGCATCATCGAAGAACGCACTGAGCATCCCATCACGGACCGCCCGGGCAGCGGCGGGAAAGCGGCCGCTAAATGGCAAAAGTACAGCGATCCGGTCTGGGCTGGCGGACTGTACTTGAGTGCCGCCCATCAGATTTTCCAACGAATCTCGTGCTGCTGGATGGGTTGGGAACCTCAATCGCCAGGCAGCGATCGTTTCCGCCAAGTCTGCCGTGCCGGTGCTGCGATCATCTCGTTGGCCGGAAAATAAACCACTTTTGATATCGGCCACCAGGGCCAGCCATCCGTACATTTCGTCATCGGGCTGATGTTGGCTTAAAAGATCTAACGCTCGTCGTGAGCTTAAAGGGGTAAGCACGCGAAATATTTCTGCTCGATTGTCTGTTGCCAATGCGGTGTCGTTGAGGGACTGTCCGTAGGCGATCAACGCTTGGGCGGCTCGGTAGGGCTGGCCATTTTCTGCCAGTGCGCGGCCGCGAAGCCGTTGCACCGAAGGCTGGTAAGGAGCGGGCCATTGTTCAGGCTGTCCCAGCATGGCGAGTCTGACGCCGATAGAAGGTGGATTGATTTCACCGCTTAGCAGTGACAACAGATTGGCAAATCGGCGCTGTGTGGGGGAAATTTGATTTAGGTCGATTTGCCTGAGCAAATTGACCGCTGCGCCGTCATCACCCATCAGCCAGGCGCTATCTGCGGCCCGCAGCTTAAAGCGATCAGCTTGTTCGGGTTGGCGCTGCGCCATGGCCAGGAATTCCTCCATGGCCAGGTCATATTGCTGAAGGTCGTAGGCTTGCTGAGCACTTTGAGATTCTGTGGGTCTAGGTTGCACCGGCGGGCCGCCGGTGGCGCAACCGCCAACCAGGGCAGCAATGAAAATCAACAGACTGAGCGCCATGAAACGGTTCGGGCGCTCTAGGGGGTGTTGGCTAAGGGCAATTCTCATAACATGAACGCTTGTGCAGTGAAGGGGTATCGAGCCCAATGGCCAGATCGCTGGCGCCAGGCGAGAAAACCCGTAAAGTGACCGTCAGTTTACCGCAAGCGAGTCCCTCATGACCGGGCAATTGTTCGTTGCAGCAACGCCGATCGGCAATCTATCGGATGTCAGCGAACGGCTGCACCAGGTGTTAGCTTCGGCTGACAAGGTGTTGGCCGAAGATACCCGGGTCAGCAGTAGACTGTTGGCACACCTGAATGTGCGAGTGGACATGGTGAGTCTTCACGAGCATAACGAGGAGCGTATGGCGCAGCAGGTCGACAGTTGGCTGTCAGCCGGCCAAATTCTAGTGATGATCAGTGATGCCGGTACCCCGTTAATCTCCGACCCAGGTTATCGAGCAGTACGGGCTGCAAGGCAAGCGGGTTTCTCGGTAGTGCCCGTGCCAGGCCCCAGCGCAATAACCGCGGCCCTCAGTGTGGCTGGCCTTGCCACAGACCGATTTACCTTTCACGGATTTCTTTCCAGCCGCCGTGCTGAGCGCCAACGCCAACTAGCTGAGCTGGGGCGTCGAGCGGAAACTCAAGTCATGTTTGAGTCCAGTCATCGCATTGATGGCTGCATCAACGACGCAGTGGACCAAATAGGTTCTGATCGTGAGGCCTTTATTGCACGGGAGATGACCAAACGGTTCGAGCAGTATTGCCACGGCACCCTTGGTTCTTTGGCGGCGCAGGTGATCAGTGGCGATATTCCTGCCAAAGGCGAGTTTGTGCTGATTGTTGCCGGCAATTCTCAGCTCAGTGCCTCGGAAGCCGCCGCGATGCAGACGGTGTCAACGTTGCTTGAGGAGCTGCCGGCCAGTCAGGTCGCGCGAATTGCCGCCAAACTCACGGGGCTGGGGCGCAAACAATGTTACGCATTGGCGATGGCGGCCAGCCAGGAAAAGGGGTAATGTGCCGGCGAGCCTGTTAGGCAGTCGCTCGCAGCAATGCGGGAGGAAAGTCCGGGCTCCGCAGGGCAAGGTGCCAGGTAACGCCTGGGGGGCGAGAGCCTACGGAAAGTGCCACAGAAAATATACCGCCCGGTTTACCGGGTAAGGGTGAAATGGTGCGGTAAGAGCGCACCGCGTCGCTGGCAACAGCGATGGCAGGGTAAACCCCACCTGGAGCAAGACCAAATAGGGAAGCAATGGCGTGGCCCGCGCTGCTTCCGGGTTGGTTGCTTGAGGCGTTCGGCGACGGGCGTCCCAGATGAATGACTGTCCGCGACAGAACCCGGCTTATCGACAGACTCGTTGTTTCGCGAAACCAGACCCGTTGGTCTGCGGAAAGCCCCTGGGATTTACTTGCCAGGGGCTTTTTTATGGCTTTCTTTTCTTTTTCTCGATTTTTCTTCGGGCCTTAGTAAGGGCTTTTTAGGGTGCTGCGCCGAGACAGCGACGGGATTAGGTCTTTGGTCGGATGGCTCCACTGATCATTCTCTTGGCTTGTCTTGGTGCCCTAGACGGTTGTTATAGGGTGCTGCGTCGAGACAGCTACGGGATTGGTCTTTGGTCGGATGGCTCCACTGATCATTCTCTTGGCTTGTCTTGGTGCCCTAGACGTTTGTTATGGGGTGCTGCGCCGAGACAGCGACGGGATTAGGTCTTTGGTCGGATGGCTCCCTGCGGTCCGCTTTATTCCGACCAAAGACCTAATCCCGTCGCTGTCTCTCCCTTTTGCGCCTTCGCCTAGCGGTTTGTGTGCTTTTTTAATCCGCGAAACGAGATCGGCGAGGATTTAGTCAATTGCTGGGTTCCCGCTGCTGCGATTTCCAGTCAGCTCGGTTTTCGACCTCGTCATTGGGTTCGTAGCAGATACTGTGGTGTTTTTGAAGGGATAAATTCCTAAAAAACCAAAAAATCGGGTCAAAGGGCCCTGGGGCGATCCCTTTCGGCGAATTGTGTGAATCCCTGCCGTCTTTAGCTTGTGTTGTCTTGACACACCCCATAGAGGGGCATAACCTGCCCTGTAGTGGAGATTAGTGGTAACAAGTGGCAAAACAGTCGTGTTTTACGGTGAAGTGTCAGTCAACCTGGACGCAAAGGGACGAATCGCCATCCCTACGCGGTTCCGGGAGCAAATTGCTACCGAGTGTGGCAATCAGCTTGTGCTCACCTATAACGCACACGATAACAACTCGCTGTGGCTATACCCCATGGATGTTTGGGCGCAGATGCGCGACCAGGTGATGGCGCTTAACGCCTTTGATGAGCGTCACCGCACATTGCAACGTCGTTTGGTGGGTAGTGCGGCACCGATGGAGCCTGATGGGTCCAGTCGTTTGTTGTTGCCAGTCACATTGCGGGAAGTGGCGGGCTTGGAGAAAAAAGTCACCTTTATGGGTATGGGGCGGAAATTTGAGATCTGGAACGAAGAAGTGTTGAACCGCACCCGCTTTGATGCGCCGGTGCAGGCACCTTCAGAGGAAATGCTGCAGATCGAGGTATAAAGGCCGCCCGCCTGTTCCACTGATAAGTCGTCCAAGCTGACCACAGAGTCCAGCGACGACCAACAAGTCCCCCAAAGGGGAATTTGCAGTTGGGAATAACAATAACAAGAAAGCCCATAGCGTCACCGGAGTCGGTGGGGCGGGGCTTTTTTTTGATATGGAAAACACCGGACAGCTTTGGAGTATTGCCCGCCGTGTGGCTAAGCCACAGGGTTACGGGCGACTTCGCCTACGCGGCGGGCGTTGGAATATGACTGAAGAGGAACAACAAATTTCCCCCCACATTCCGGTGCTATTACAGCCGGCGGTGGATGCTTTGGTCTGTGACCCTAATGGCACCTACCTGGACGGGACTTTTGGGCGCGGTGGGCACAGTCAAGAAATTTTAAGTCGTCTCAGTGAGCGGGGGCGGCTTTTAGCCCTGGATCGCGATCCGCAGGCGCTGGCCGCTGGCGCCGATTTGGCCAGTCGTGATGAACGGTTTACTTTGCATCGCGCTGCGTTCGCCGGATTGGCGGAGCAGAGCCAGGACTTTGCCCCCTTAAATGGTGTATTGCTGGACATCGGTGTGTCGTCTCCCCAGCTGGATGATTCCGAGCGCGGTTTCAGTTTTATGAATGACGGTCCACTGGATATGAGGATGGACCCGGACAGCGGCGTTCCTGTGGCGCAGTGGTTGGTATCAGCCAGCGAACAGCAAATAGCCACGACCTTAAAAACCCTGGGTGAGGAACGTTTTGCCCGGCGGATTGCGCGAGCAATCAAGCAGCACCCGACGCCACTCACTCGGACAGTGGAGTTGGCGGAATTAGTGCAGTCCTGTGTGCCTAAGGGGAAGCCCGGAAAACACCCCGCCACTCGAACGTTTCAGGCTCTGCGCATAGCGGTGAATCAGGAATTGGAACAGCTTGAGCAAGCGTTGGCTGGCGCGTTTCAAGTGCTAGCGCCTGGCGGGCGTTTGGTCGTGATTAGCTTCCATTCCTTGGAAGACCGAATCGTCAAACAATTTATTCGTCGCCATGGCGCATCACAGGGTAACCGGCGATTGCCGCCGACAGCAGACCAAAAGATTGAGTCGCTGCGACCTGTGGGTAAAGCCATCAAGGCCAGTGACGCCGAGTGTGATTTGAATCCTCGCGCTCGCAGTGCGGTGATGAGGATTGCTGAGAGGGTGGGCTCATGAAGCGATTTTTCTGGTTGGCCGTGTTGGTCTTCAGTGCCCTTGCGGTGGTCGCCACCCGCCATGATAGTCGCAGCCAGTTCTCGCAATTGCAGGAGCTGCAGCAACAAAGTGATGAGCTGAGTGTGGAGTGGGGTCGCTTGCAGCTTGAGCAAGCCACCTGGGCGGAAGGTCATCGCATCGAGCAGCAGGCCAGAAATCAACTTGGCCTGGTCAGCAAAAACCCCGACGAGGTTGTGGTGATTGTTCCATGAACCGGCGTGGCGGTGAACATATTGATGTGCTTCCAGGGCGATTTTACGCGCTGCTCTTGTGCCTAGGTTTATGCGCTGTGGCATTGCTTGCTCGGGCCATTGATTTGCAGGTGTTGCGTCAGGACTTCTATCAGAATGAAGGCGACGCGCGGCATGTGCGTCAGGTCGAAATTGCCGCCAGTCGGGGCATGATTTTGGACCGCAACGGAGAGGCTCTCGCTATTTCCACCCCGGTTCAGTCAATTTGGACCAAACCCCGTGAATTGATGGCTGAGCCCGGCGGTGTTGCAAAGCTTGCCGCGGTGTTAAAAATCGATGAGGAAGAGCTGACTCGTCGCCTCAGTCAACGGATAGAAAAATCCTTTGTCTATGTCAAACGAAGGGTGGCGCCATCATTGGCTGAAGCGGTGGCCGCGCTAGACCTACCTGGCGTTCAAATGGAGCGGGAATACCAGCGCTTTTATCCTGCCGGCGAAGTTGCTGCCCACGTGCTGGGTTTTACCGACGTTGATGATCAGGGCCAAGAGGGATTGGAGCTGAGTTTTGATGAGTGGCTGCAAGGCTCCCCTGGGGCAAAGCGGGTCATCAAAAACCGCCTGGGGCAGACCATCGAAAATGTTGAGTTGGTCAGCGCTGCTACTCCGGGCCGAACTCTTACTACGTCCATTGACCGACGGCTGCAGTACTTGGCTTACCGATCGTTGAAGTCTGCGGTATTGGAGTTTGGTGCCCGATCGGGTTCGGCGGTGGTGTTGGAAGTGTCCACTGGCGAAGTGTTGGCGATGGTCAACCAGCCCTCCTACAACCCCAATCAGCGTTCTGGGCGTTACGAGCGGATGAGAAACCGAGCCATCACGGACTTTTTTGAGCCCGGTTCGGTGATTAAGCCATTCTCCATCGCTGCAGCGTTGGAAAGTGGTCAGTACGCGCCGGAAACCCCGGTGGAAACCGCGCCGGGCTACCAGCAGTTGGGGGCTTATACAGTCCGGGATGCGGTCAACTACGGCACTTTAGACCTCACTGGGATCATTACGAAATCCAGTAACGTGGGTATCAGCAGACTTGCGCTCACCTTAGATGCCCGACACCTGTGGGATGTCTATCACCGGTTCGGATTTGGCGAAATCACCGGCTCTGGGTTTCCGGGAGAGTCGCCGGGAATGTTGCCAGAGCATACCCGCTGGCGCGACGTTGAAAAGGCTGCGGTGTCTTATGGTTACGGGCTGTCGACTACCCCTTTGCAAATCGCCCAGGCCTACGCCGCCATTGCTAACAATGGCCGAATTCGCGCGCCTAGCTTTATTAAAGGCTCGGTAAACCCTGATCGGGCGGTAGTAGATCCAACGATTGCCGCCCAACTCAAAGCCATGATGGAAACGGTCACCACCGGCGGCGGCACCGGCACCCGGGCGGCTGTGCCTCATTATCGTGTGGCCGGAAAAACCGGTACCTCAAGAAAAGCGTCGGCGCAGGGTTATAACGACCGCTATGTGGCCACGTTTGCCGGGTTTGCGCCGGCTAGCAGCCCTCGGGTGGTTGTGGTCGTGTCGGTGAACGACCCGTCTAGCGAGCAATATTATGGCGGCCAGATCGCTGCGCCAACCTTCCGCACTGTGATGGAGGGCGCATTGCGTCTGCTGGATGTGCCGCCAGATGATTTGCTACCCAATGCACCCCTGGACGCCAGCAAAGATGCCACCCAGTTGGCGGCAGGTTCGCCATGAGCCAGCCCACTGTGCAGCTTAATGATCTTATTGATAGCGGGCCGGAGATCGCTATCGGCGGTATGACTTTGGATTCGCGCAAGGTTGAATCCGGTGATCTGTTTGTTGCCTTATCCGGCACGAACACCCATGGGCTAGATTTTGTCGCCCAAGCCATCCAGCGAGGCTGTGCGGCTGTGCTTTGGGAACAGGTGGATGGAATGGATGACCCGGTCCTTCCGGTGCCCTCCATGGGCATCCCTGGGTTGAGCGGCAAAGTCAGTGCATTGGCTGATCAATTTTACCAGTGGCCATCAAAGGCGTTGACCATTATTGGCGTTACCGGCACCAACGGTAAATCGTCCTGTGTGGAGTTTATCGCCCAGGCGTTAGCCGCCAGCGGTCACATTGCTGGAACCATCGGTACTTTGGGTAGCGGCGTTTTGCATCAGCAGCGCCGGCCTCTGGGCTTGACCACGCCCGATGCTATTACCGTGCAACGGGAGTTGGCCCGATTGCGCGATGCCGGATGTACTCATGTGGCGATGGAGGTGTCGTCCCATGCCCTGGATCAGGGTCGCGTTGCCGCCGTACAGTTTGCATTGGCTGTGGTGACCAATATCAGTCGTGACCACCTGGACTATCACGGCAGCATGCAACGTTATATCGCTGCCAAGGCCCGCCTGTTGACCGATTTTCGCCCCTCCGCTGTCATATTGAACGCTGACGATGAGACGTTTGCCAGTATGAGGAAGAGCGTCTTGGAAACCAGTCGTCAAATCAGTTTCGGATTACAAAACGGGGATCTTCGTGCCAGTGCGGTGAGTTTTCTTCCCCAAGGCTGCCAGTTTCAGCTTCAGTTTGATGGTAACCAAGCGCCCGTTAGCTGTGCGCTGATCGGCGAGTTTAACGTGTCAAATTTACTCGCTGTGGCCGGTGTTTTGTTGGCTTTGGGTTGCGCAGAAAATCCGTCGAGCTTAGCCATACTATTGGCCAATCTAAAGCCGCCCGCGGGCCGGATGCAGCGCATACACGAGCAGGGTCAACCCCTGGTGGTGGTGGATTACGCGCACACCCCCGATGCATTGGAAAAGGCCTTGGTGGCACTGCGCGGACACTGTGCCGGTGAGATCTATTGCGTGTTTGGTTGCGGTGGTAACCGGGACCGGGGCAAACGTCCACTGATGGCGGCTGTAGCGACAACTCACGCCGATCAGATAATCGTCACTAGTGACAATCCCCGCAATGAGCCGGCAGAACAAATTATCGCTGACATCTTGGAAGGTCGCGATGGCGCGAGCAATGTGGTGGCCATTGCAGATCGCCGGGCGGCCATTGCCGATGCCGTGGGCCGAGCAAGCCAACGAGACGCTGTTCTTGTGGCCGGCAAAGGGCATGAGCGGTGGCAAGAGATCAGCGGCCAGAAGCTGCCCTTTGATGATGTTGAGGTAGTGGCTGAACTTTTTCGGGCTTGCGCATGATTGACGCCAGCACACAGGCCGTCAGTAACGCCATTGGGGCCGAAGTTCGCGGCAGCCAAACCCGGTTTCATGGTGTTGGAATCGACACACGAACGCTGCCTCAGGAGGCACTTTTCGTGGCCTTGCCAGGGGAGCGTGTGGATGGTCACGATTATGTGCAAGCGGCGCAAAAGCGTGGCGCCAGCGCCGCTTTGGTAGAGCGTTTCGTTGACAGCGATATTACTCAGATCAGGTGCGACAGCACTGTGGCGGGATTTGCCAAACTGGCGGCTCATTGGCGCCGCCAGTTTGAGTTACCTGTGGTAGGCATTACCGGCAGCAACGGAAAAACCAGTGTCAAAACCATGTTGGCCGCCATCGTCAAGCAGGCAAACCACGCGCTGGTCACCGAAGGCAATTTGAATAACGAATTGGGAGTGCGACTGACCCTGGGTCGGCTGT
>CAZLJY010000155.1:0-11906 GCA_964559945.1 uncultured Gammaproteobacteria bacterium
GGGTGGCACTTTGCACCTTGCTATGGGGCAAATTTGCGCTGCTGGAACTAAAATTCAGCAAGATCAAGGAATTAAAGATTCCCCTGATCAGCATTTCGAAGATGTCATGCGCTTATCCCGCTACACCGCAGACCCGGACATTATTCGCACAACGGTGGATAACGCTGCCGATACAATCAATTGGCTGCTTGATGGGGGATTAAAACCATTGCCTGGCCACCCGGTAACAACGGATTCTCCCGGCAGACCTTCCTACAGTGTGCCCAGGTACCTGTGGGCCGAAACTGGGGCAAGGGCGATCCTGCGAGTGGCCCTCAACGACCTTGAGCCCCAACTCGCTAGCGGACGCGTGGTGAGCCAGTTAAATACCCGAGTCACAGGATTGCTGACCAGCGATGCTGGCGCAGTTGAAGGTGTGCAAGCAAGGTTAGGCGATCAGCGCCTGTCCTTTCGCGGCCGCCACGTCATTTTGACCAGCGGCGGATACGCTATGAATCCTCAGCTATTTGAGCGATTGATCAAACAACCCGCCTATGCCGGCGGTGCCTATCCCCACTCCAAGGGGGACGGACTGCAGCTTGCCGTGTCCGTTGGGGGCTGGTTGCGAGGCCAGGAGTTACATCGATCGGGTACCGGTTCTATTTTGTCTGACAATACCTTTGAAGCGAACTACTATGCGCGCTTCGATACTCGGCCTGAATACCGCCAGCCTTGGGAGGTGTGGGTAAACGCTGAGGGTGAGCGGTTTATTCGGGAAGATGAGTCTGATCGGCACCTGTTGGCGACGGCGTTAGTGGAGCAGCCAGAGCTTCGTTATGCCATTGTGTTTGATCAGTCTATTTTGGATGCGGCGCCAGTGGGTATCAAAGGCTGGTCTCGAGAAAAGCTACTCAGTCACTTTGACAACCACCCCATGTTCAGCAAGGCACAAACATTGCCGGAACTTGCGCAAAAAGCGCGCGTGAGTCCATCGGGGCTCAACGCAACAATTGCGCAATACAATAAAAACGTCAAAGCGGGGTCTGATCCCTTAGGTCGGGCTCATTTGCCGCTGCCGATCCATAAGCCGCCGTTTTATGCCATTACCCATTTGGGCTCCTCAGCAACCTCGTCAACAGGGGTTGTGGTGGATAAGCAGCTGCGGGTATTGCGCGGTGATGGCGATCCGGTGCCCAACCTCTATGCCGCAGGTGAGGTGTTGGGTGCCGGGGCTACCCTTGGCAATGCGTTTGTTCCAGGCATGATGATAACGCCGGCGCTGACCCTTGGCCGACTTTTGGGCGAACGCCTGCCGGTCTAGATCGATACAACTAATCCAACCGCGTTAACGCTTAGGAAGCTCCATGAAAATTCTTCGTTGCCGGGTGATAGTGACATCACCGGGAAGAAATTTTGTCACCCTCAAAATTGAAACGGATGAGGGTATTTACGGTATTGGCGATGCCACCCTAAATGGCCGCGAAATGGCCGTAGTTAGTTATTTGGAAGAGCATGTTATTCCCTGTCTGGAAGGAAGGGATGCTCGAAGAATCGAAGACATTTGGCAGTATTTGTATCGAGGATGTTACTGGCGGCGAGGCCCAGTGACCATGACGGCGATCGCTGCGGTTGATGTGGCGCTGTGGGATATAAAGGCCAAAGCGGCGGGTATGCCGCTTTACCAACTTTTAGGTGGCGCGTGCCGCGATGGCGTGATGGTTTACGGTCACGCCAACGGTGAGAGTTTGGATGAAACCGAAGCGGAAGTCGCCCGTTACCTGGAACAGGGTTACAAAGCAGTCCGCGCTCAAACTGGGGTGCCGGGTCTCAGCTCCACTTACGGTGTGTCGGCAGACAAAATGTTTTATGAGCCGGCAGATTCTACTGTGCCGACTGAAAACACTTGGTCATCGGAGCAATACCTGGACCATGCGCCCAAGCTTTTTAAGCGGCTGCGAAAACAGTTTGGGTTTGAACCACACCTGCTACATGACGTGCACCATCGACTCACTCCCATTGAAGCGGCAAGACTAGGCAAGTCTCTGGAACCTTATCGGCTGTTTTGGATGGAAGACCCGGTGCCTGCCGATAATCAAGAAGCGTTCCAATTGATTCGCCAACACACGGTCACCGCTGTGGCAGTGGGCGAGATTTTCAACAGCATTTGGGACTGCAAGCATCTGATCGAAAACCAGCTGATTGATTTTATTAGGGCCACGGTTGTGCACGCAGGTGGTATTAGCCATTTGCGCCGTATTGCGGATTTTGCTGCCATGTATCAGGTCCGAACCGGTTGTCATGGCGCAACCGATTTATCACCGGTGACCATGGGGGCAGCGCTGCATTTTGATCTGTCTGTTGCCAATTTTGGTATTCAGGAGTACATGCGCCATACCCCTGACACTGATGCGGTTTTCCCCCATTCCTACACCTTCGACGACGGTTACCTGCACCCTGGTGACACTCCCGGCCATGGGGTAGACATTGACGAAGAGCTTGCTGCAAGTTTTCCTTACGAAAGGGCGTTTTTACCAGTTAACCGACTTAAAGATGGCAGCATGTGGAATTGGTAGCTTGCTTTCAGCCTATTGTCGTGGACGTTCACTCGTTTGCGGGGCGCGCACTGAAATCTAGATAGCGCTTGAAGAGCAGGGCTTATGGAAAAATTTATCAGCGCTCTACCTGAGACTTACAAGCTTTCCTCACATGCTCTGCCGGCACCGCTAGCTGGACAAGTAAGTACTGTTTCAATTGATCATCATAAGGCTGAGCAGCCAAGGCTTCTTCCATGCAGTCAATCCACATCTGCTTTTCCACTGATGAGATGGCGAGATGAGCATGGACTTTTGGGATGTTAATTGAGCCGTATTTTTCATGATACCGGCGTGGCCCGCCCGTCCAGCCGCAAAGAAAACGAGCCAGCTTGTCCCGCGCTGAGTCTGCATCGGGGTGCCAATTATAGATTTTTTGATATTCCGGTTTGCTGGACATCAAATCGTAAAAACTGTCCACCAATGCCCGGATCCCGGTCTCGCCGCCTGCGGCCTGGAAGGTGGCATCCTTGTGACCGTATGGCGGTGGCTGCGGCAAGGTGTCGTTAGACATGATAGTGAATCCTGATGTTTGTATGAATCGTCGATCAGAGGACTTCATCAGCTGCTAATACGAGCTGTCAATACAATCCAATGTTCGGCTCGGGTTTAGTCCAGGCAAATGCTTTCAGCTAATTTTGTGACCGCTGAAGCGATAGCCACGCCAATGCAGCCAATCCTGACAGGCTCATTCGTCGATCGGCGTCTTGTCGGTTGCTTCATTGTTGTTCCAGGTAGTAGCGCACAGCCGTCTGAATATGACGGAATCGATCACCTCCCAGTTTTTTGCCGCCGTACCATCGGGTGACTATTACCAGGTGATTGTTCAACGAGGCTCGTTCCAGCATCCGCACAATGACCATGCCAGCGCCGGTTTCCCCATCGTCGTTCTTAACCGGCCCATTGGGCGAGAGAAAAGCCCAGGAGTGATGGGTTGCGCGGGCAAATTTTTTGTTGCGGCGCAATTGCCTGAGAATGGACTTGGCATTGTCCACACCATCGCATGGACTGCCGGAAACTGCATAGCGTGACCCCTTATCGGCGAGGACAGACTCGAAAATCTTCAAGTTTTTTCCCATCAAGGTCTGCGCAGTGCTTACGTGGGGTGTCGGCGCGCGCCGGACCGGGTAAGAATTTTTGTCCTGTTCATGGGGCTAGATTGATGGAACGGGCGTTTTTGGTCAATCAGTGCGGCTGCATGGAACGCAGTATGGCGCTATTTTCGTTACACGCGGTTATTATAGGGAAAGAAAAAACGCCACCAGAGCAGAGCGCTTTGGTTGTGATCTGCTGATAAGGAAACCCATCGCGATGCCCGGAATGTATTACGAAGATGCCACTATCGGTGAGGTCATCAAACACGGTCTTACCCGCACGGTCACCGAAACCGACAACGTGCTATTCAGTGCCATTACCCACAACCCCCAGCCGCTGCACCTGGATGCTGAATACGCCAAACGCACCGAGTTTGGCGAACGGGTGTTCAACAGCATGTATACCGTTGCTTTTGCCACCGGCGTTTCCGTGGAAGACACCACCCAGGGCACTTTGGTGGTCAACCTTGGATTTAGTGAGATGCGTTTTCCTAAGCCTGTCTTTATTAACGACACGCTTCGAGTGGAAACGGAAGTTTTGAAAAAGCGGGAAAGTAAATCACGGCCAAATGCCGGTATCGTTACCTTTGAACACCGGGTTCACAATCAACGAGATGAACTGGTGTGCACTATTGTGCGCATTGCCTTATTGCAAAAGCGTCAATCCGCGTAAGCGTTAATTCATCGGCCTGGAGAATAATTAATGGCAACGATTCGGTCTTGGCTATTTGTGCCGGGAGACAGCGACAAAAAGCTCAGCAAGGGTTTGCAGGCCGGCGCTGATGCGGTGATCGTAGATCTGGAAGACGCGGTTGCACCCGATAGTAAGCAGGCCGCTAGAGAGCGGGTTGCCGGATTTCTAAAGGACAATCCACCAGCGGGCCGCACATGTCAGCTTTGGGTGCGGGTCAATCCATTGAGCAGTGGGATGGTTTTGGAAGACTTGCGTCACGTAATGGCCCATCAACCTGATGGCATCGTTCAGCCAAAGCCTGATGGCCCGGAGCAGGTTCGTGTGTTGTCCCACTACTTGGATGTCTTTGAGGTCATTCATGGCTTAAAGACACCAACGCCCATTTTACCAGTGGCCACAGAAACCGCGATCGCACCCTTTAACCTTGGGGATTACGCCGCCGCCCATCTGACTCGATTGGCGGGTTTGACCTGGGGTGCGGAGGATCTCGCCGCAGCGGTGGGTGCCAGAACCAATCGAGACGCCAATGGTGACTGGGCAAAGACCTTTGAATTGGCCCGCTCCTTGACCTTACTGGCTGCCCACGCGTCCGGCGTTCCTGCGGTGGACACACTGTATGGGAATTTCAAGGACGAGGTTGGATTAAGGGCTAGCAGTATCGCCGCAAGGTCCGAAGGATTTTCCGGTCGCCTGGCAATCCACCCGGCGCAAGTGATTCCTATCAATGAATGCTTCACGCCATCAGCGGATGACATTGACGAGGCGCGCCGAATCGTTGCGGCATTTGAGGCAGCAGAAAACGCCGGCGCTATTGGGTTTGAGGGGCGCATGCTGGATATTCCACACCTTAAACAAGCTCGCCAAACGTTGGCCTTCGCCAAGCAATACCTTTAGCGCCTGATCGGCGCATAGACTTTTCAGGACACTCAATGGAACTTACCAACAAAGTAGCGATTGTAACCGGCGGTGCCTCTGGGCTGGGTGAAGCCACCGTTCGACGATATCAACAGCACGGTGCGAAGACGGCGATTTTCGATATGAACGAAGAGCGCGGATTGGCCTTGGCTGAGGAGCTAGGGGCCGATTGCCGCTTCTATGCCGTGGACGTGACCAGTGAGGCATCGGCCCAACAGGCTGTAGCCAGCACATTAGATGCGTTTGGTGCGCTGCATATCTGCAACAACTTTGCCGGCATTCCTTATGCCGCAAAGACCTATGACCCAAAACGGGGTTTGCATGCCTTGGATGCCTTCAAGAAGGTCATCGATGTCAATCTCGTGGGTACATTTAATATGGTGCGCCTGGCGGCCGAGGCAATGTCGGCCAATGAGCCGGTGACCGAATGCGGCCAGCGTGGTGTCATTATTAATACCGCATCTGTGGCTGGCTACGAGGGGCAAATGGGCCAAGTGGCTTACAGCGCCTCCAAGGGTGGGATTATTGGTATGACGCTGGTCATAGCGCGGGATCTGGCGAAGCTTGGAATTCGCTGTAACACGTTGGTACCGGGGCTGATGCATACGCCGTTGTTTGATACGTTTCCAGAGCATGTGATTACCGCACTGGAGAGTTCGGTGTTGAACCCCCAACGGTTAGGAAACCCGGACGAAATCGCACAGATGGCGCAGCAGATTGTTGAGAATAACTATATCAATGGCGAGTGCATTCGCGTTGACGGTGGCATTCGAATGACGCCGCGGTAGCGCCAAATTCGTTAAATCGCGCTTAGTTCGAATCCCAGTCTAGAAAGTTGCTGGGCAAGCGATTGAATTTTCTCTTTGGGAAACGTTGATAGCGGACATCGAACGATATTCCACTGCTCATCGTCACTGGCCAAGGCCAGCAAGCCCTTTAAAGCACCGGTCAGTGGATACGCTTCAATGGCCTGTCTTACGGCGCTAAGTTCCCGTTGAATTTCGGTCTGTTGCTCTGGGGTTTGTGCGTCTCTGACTTTGGCCGCTAGGGCCGCGGTGATATTGGCTGTGGCTGAAATACACCCGGCACCACCTTCCTGAAGATAGTCGGCAAGAAACATCTCACTGCCGGCGTAAACCGCTAGAGATGGGAAGCGCTCGCTGAGCATCTGAGTATGCTGACGGTCACCGCTAGAGTCTTTAATGCCGGCGATTTGATTGGGAAAGCTAGTCACCAGTCGCTCAATGAGTTCAGGCGAGAACTTCACCACTGCCATCTTGGGGAAGTGGTAAAGCAAGATTTGAAGTTCCGGGTGACCGACCTGCGCAATTAATTGAGAGAAGCTGTCGTAAATGCCCTGGTCTGAGGCCGTTTTGTAGTAAAAGGGCGGCAGCACCAATACCTGATGAATCCCGCAGGTGAGGGCATGGCGGGTCAGTTCAATGGTGTCGGGCAGGGCGCAACATCCTGTGGCGACAACCAGGTCGCTGGGTTTGATGTCCGCATCAACGACCGCCTGCAGTGCGGCTTTTCTCTCCGCAACCGAGAATGACGTTCCTTCTCCAGTGGTGCCAAAGAGGACAACCTCATCACAGCCATGGTCCAACAATCGACGGATGTGTTGGTTGAAAAGGCGCTGGTTGATGGAAAAATCAGGGTTAAGCGGGGTCAGGCTGGCAGCCATCACCTTTGAATGATTGTTCGACATCAGCGGCATTCCGTAGGGGCATGGCACTAGCTTACATTGACAGGCTCCTGTGCATCCTGCCTAATTTCGATTCCCTAACGTGCAAAGGACGTCATCATGACCAGAGTTTTCCGCCTAAATCTGGCGATTCAATGGATGGCGTTGATTTTTGGAGTCGCGCTGATCAGCGGCTGTGCAAGCCTTCGCCCCGGATTTGAAAGACCTACGGTCACGGTCAGTTCCTTTCGGGCTCTGCCAGGCTCAGGGGCCATCCCGCAATTTGAAATTGGCTTGCAGGTGATCAACCCCAATGCCCAAGCGCTGGAACTTCGGGGCGTTTCTTACTCGATCAGTTTGGAAGGTCACGAGTTGATTAAAGGGGTGTCCAACGACTTACCGGTGGTTGAAGGGTATGGACAAAACACCTTCACGCTAACCGGCTCAGCAAATTTGCTGGCCGGCATAAGATTGATTTCGGATTTGATGAGTGGCAACCGGGAGAGTTTTCGGTATGAATTGAAAGCCACTTTAGATCCAGGCCCCCTGGTTCCCAGTTTACGAATTACCGATGCTGGCGAGGTGAACTTTTAACCGCCGCCGGTTCCTTGAGCCAAAGGTGTTTCCCGTTGCGGGCCATTTTCCAAGGCATCGCCAACGGCTGCTACAACCAAGTCAATTTCGTCACTATCAATTCCAAAGTGGGGCGTAAACCTTAGCGAATTCTCGCCGCCATGGATCACGCCAATACCGTTGCGTCGTAAGTATTCTTCCAAACTGTTTGCGCCGTAAGCTTTGTAATCGGCACTGATCTCGCAGCTAAACAGTAAGCCCGTGCCCTGAACATTGGTAATGCGCCCGGGTTGCCGCTCCGCTAGGCGTTGGAGTTTGACTAGGAATTCTTCCCCTCTGGCGCGAATATTTTTGCGCAACTCCGGAGTTATCTGACTCAGCACCGTGCTGGCAATGTCCAATGCCCGCGGATTAGCCGTCATGGTGTTGCCATAAATTCCTGCCCGGTAAAGGTCGCTGGCACGAGGGCTCATTGCCAACACGGACATGGGGTATTGCCCGGCGTTTAAGGCTTTGGAGTAGGTTTCCATATCGGGTGCAGGCAAATCTTCAAACCCTGGGTAATCCACAATGGATAAACAGCCATGGGCTCTCAGGCCCGCTTGAATGGAATCAACCAAAAGCAAACAACCATGTTCCTCAGTCAACTGCCGCGCCGCAGCGTAGAACTGCGGCGAGATTCCCTGGCCCGGATTTCCTTCACCCATCACCGGTTCCATGAAAAACGATTCGATGAAGATGCCACTGGCTTTGGCGTCTGAAAACACCTGATGCAGGGCCGCCACGTTATTGGGCTCCACCGTAATTAGGTTGTCCCGATCGCGAAAACTGGCCAGGTGCTGGGTATAGGCAC
Organism: uncultured Gammaproteobacteria bacterium; assembly: GCA_964559945.1. Lineage (GTDB taxonomy): Bacteria > Pseudomonadota > Gammaproteobacteria > Xanthomonadales > SZUA-38 > JANQOZ01. Next base: position 8,384 of record CAZLJY010000155.1, read on the forward strand.
CAGAAGAGGAATCAGAGAACTGCGCAGGCCGGTCAGTGCGGCCATGAAACCCGCCTTTTAGCGATAGGATCTTTATGGGCTTGCCGGCGTGCCGGCCGCCAGGATCGGTCATGATTTTAGCGTTGACATCGGAAAGTCGGGCGGCAGCAGTGACCGATTCAGAACCACTGTTCAAAAACAAGAAGTTATTGAACGGAGTCTGCCGGTTGGGACGGCTATGACCAATCTCTGCGGTGAGTGCATCAAGCAAACGGCGCTGTGAAAAACTACCTGTCATGATGTTCGCCATGACTTGCTGGCGATTTAACACCGACGTTAAAGTATCCGGGTTGTGGCCGAACCCAAGCATTCCGTAGCCCCCGGAGTCGTGAATTACAGCGCCTTTGGTTGTCACCACCCACGGCCCTTTCGCCGCTAAAGAAACATAAGGGTTTACCGCGTCCTGGGCATAAAAATTCACCACGCCTTGTTGAACGCGGGCCAGTTGCTCCGATTCGGAAAGGCTTACGTAGTCGGGGTATTCTTCCGCCAGGTCAGCCCAAAGATTCAACGCCTCAATGACAGCCTGATTCAGCGCGTCGTGGGTTTGGGCGAACTGTTCAATGGCTGCATCAGGTAGCCCGCGAGTCTGTCGGCTACCGCCACTGGAGCGCAATCGGCCCAGTTGCTCTAAGATAGTCATTAACGTTTTCCTGTCATTTTTTGGGGTTCATTCAACCCAACACTATGTTGCGGATTTTAGCACAACCCTATGTACGCTCTTAATCAGGGAAATCAGCTGGAGCAACTGGCCGACAGGCTGATTGAGCAGCTGAGCGAACCTCGAGATAACCCTTTGGTAGCGCCGTGGGTGATGATTCCTCACCGAGAAATGGGCCAGTGGTTGGCGCGGCGTCAGGCGGCGGCCACGGGTATCTGCGCCAACGTCAATTTTGTTCAGCCCTCAGAGGCCATCTGGGCGTTGTTGAGCGCAGCGAATCCGGATATTTCCATCAGCAACGAGTTCGCCCCGGATCACTTAACACCGCGGATATTTGGACTCTTGTCCGATTTACCCAATGCCCCAGAGTTTTCGCCAGTTAAGCAATATTTGAAGGATAAGCCTGGCCCGACGAAAATGGCTTTCGCCAGTCGCTTGGCGGGAATTTTCGACCAATACCTTGTATTTCGACCTCAATGGCTAACCCAATGGGAACGCAGCGGAGAAGGGGGGTGGCAAGGCTGGATGTGGCGCCAGCTAACGATCGGACAACCTTGGCACTGGGCTCGAGCACTCAATTGGCTGGAACAGGTTCCTCAACTGGATGTTGCCAGGTTGGGTCTACCGGCCCTGCACATCTTTGCGCAGCCAACCCTATCGCCCGGGTTTTTTATGGCCATTCGGCGGTTTTCCGAGTGTGTTCCCACTCACGTATATCATTGGACGCCCACAGAGGCGTACTGGCCGGATGTACCCAGCCCTCGTTCCCGACATTCGGTTTCGCAAGAACAGGAACCCTACGTAAGCCAACTCCTGGCCTCCCTGGGCCAGCCGCTAAAAGACACCGCAGATCAGCTGTTTGAGTGGGGGCCCAACGAGCAGGACTTTTTTGTCTCGCCGGTGCCAGAAACGCTGTTGGGGTCGGTCCAGAGCGATCTCCTGAGTTTCGATCTAACTCGCGCTAGCGCACCGGTGACCGCTGACGGTAGCTTGAGTGTTCGTCGTTGCACCACCCGACAGCGAGAGGTGGAGGTGTGTCGTGATGAACTTCAGGCCATGTTTGACGCTGACCCCGAACTTCAGCTCAGCGATGTACTGGTAATTTGCCCCGATTTGCCCGCCTATTTACCGGCCATTCGCGCGGAATTTGGCTCGCCAGGTGTTGCAGAGCGTTGGTCATGGCGGGTGCTTGGCGCCAATCCTCTGAAGGTCTTTGATTCTGGTACGGCATTGCTTGAGGCACTGGATCTGCTGTCATCGCTACCACTGAATCGCCGGTGCTTGGAATTGCTTCGCTTCCCTGCTGTCCAGCGCCGATTCGGGCTTTCCGCTAGTCAGGCCGACGATGTCTCCCGATGGGTCTGCGCTAGTGGATTGTTTGTGGATATCGAGGATGGAAAGTTCTCCTGGGAAGCGGCCTTTGACCGATGGGTTGATGCGCTCACACTGGATCGACAGGCCAGTGGTGTCAGCGTTTCCGATCAGGTGCATTTATCGGAAGCAACGTCCATAGGGCGCTTGTTTGACCTTCTATCGACGTTGCAAGAACTGGCTGAGCGTCTCGCTGCACCGCGTACCTTGGATGAATGGCATAAGACATTGGAGCGGGTTCAACGCCGCTTGCTAGCACCACAGTTTGACGATTTACAATCGCTGACTGCGGTGACCGCCTCACTGGCCAGAGTGATTCCTAAACCCGACGTTGTGATGGACTTAGCGGCCATGTCAGCGCTGCTGGTGCAATTGCGATCCGGCAATTCTGGCGGCGGTGGAGGCCTTGGTGGCATCACGGTTGCAACGCCTAATGCGGTTCGATTATTGCCAGCTAAGGTTATTTACGTGTTGGGAATTAGCGACGGGGAGTTTCCTAGCCCGGCGTTAGTCTCTGAGCTTAATCAGATGGACGCAGCCCCTGCGCAGCGGGGCGATCGTGCGCGCCGGCTAGAAGACCGGTTATTGTTACTGGAATGGTTGACCTCAGCGCGGCAGACCCTGATTTTCAGCGGCCGATCTCGAAACGCGGTTAGCGCAGAGCCCGAAGCCTTGTCCAGTTTGCTAGAAGAACTACTGACTTGGTGCGAGGGACGATATGGTTTAAACCGCGACGAGTTATCGCTGACGCCGCCGCTGCATGGATTTTCCACAGATTACGGCGCGAACTTCGTGGGTTACGCCACTCACTTTAACGTTCAATCCCCCAAGGATATAGGGCGGTTCTTTGATCAACCGATCCCAAGCCCCAGCGTTGATGAGCTGTCGCTTAACGATCTTTGCCGCTTTTGGAAATCGCCGTGTGAATGGTTTGTTGGGCAGGTGTTGGGAATTTGGCTAGATCTGCCGGCGGGGATCATGGCGCAATTGCCCCCGGTGGGCATTGATCCTCTAGACCGGTATACGCTGTTGGACGAGTTAATCGATAATTTTGGCCCTGATGGGCAGTCTGCATTGATGGCGCAGGTAGCAATACCAGACGGCAGGCTCGGCGGCGCATTGGCGCAGGAGATGACCGAGGAAGCGGGCGACCTTCAGCAACGTTTGCTGGCCATCAGAGGCAATAGCGAAGTGAGTAGTCTTGCGTTCGAGCAAACCATCGACGGCGTTAGGTTACACGGCGACATTGATGAAATTTACGCCGGGCGTCGGGTGGCGTACAGCAGTGGAAAACTCAACGCTGGGCGTATTCTTGAGACGTGGATTCGACATCTCGCAATGTGTTGCGTGATTCCGCAATCCACCAGTGCCCTGGTGGCCAGGGATCAGGCGGTGGTATTTAGCGCTGTTGACCAGCCTCTTGATGCACTCACTTCCCTGGTGAAGCATTTC
>CAZLJY010000156.1:0-11901 GCA_964559945.1 uncultured Gammaproteobacteria bacterium
GACGACTTAATGGTTCCTAGGCGACTTATTCTGGTAGACCTAGAAGGTGAGTTCGCCTGGACATGCCGGATGCTAAGCGCCGGTGATGGCGATGAGGCCACCAACCACTTCTGGAGCGACAGCATTGAAAACCTCATTCGAACCCACCGCCTGGTAGCCGAAGCTGTCGCCGAAGCTGATCCAACCGGTAATACCAAAGTCATTTGCTCCGGTGGCGTTTTTTGGGATCTTTACAGTGACTTTCCCGACTGGCCGCAAATCGAAGGGCCAACGGTTCAACAGCGCCTAAATGGGCAAAACAACCACGGCGCGATTTATCAGCGCGGCTTTAACGACATGAAGCAGCTAATCAGCGGCGCGTCTCAATATTGCGATTACCTGGGCTGGCATCCTCATATGTCGTGGCGGGACATCGATCAGAGCTTTGCGTTTCTGCGCACTTACGGTGGCGATAAGCCTATATACGTGGATGATATGTGGAGCAATATATTCCTCAGCGAACAACAATTAGAAAACCAGAATTCGCCTGGCAACACGCTTTTTACTGGCGGTGGTGAGAGCATTGAGGGTGATTTTCCCAATTCGCAGTTTCCCAATTACCCGCTACTTTGGCTGGGAGTGAATCAATCCAGCAGCCCAGCAAAAGATTGGTACTACGCACGCTATTCGCGAACCCTGGTGAAAGCATTTGTCAGCGCTTTCGGTGAGGGCGCGGAGCGCGTTAGCGTATCGGGCATCGCTGACATTGGAGGGCCTTTGCGGTTGGGGATTACCGGCCATCTAAATCTGCTTGATACCGTAGACACCGAATTTGCCGAGAAACCTGCTTGGTACACCTATCAAATGCTGGTTGAAAAGCTTCACGATTTCACCACCGTTCAAGAAATAGAAATTTCAGATGACCCGCGCACCCGCGCCTACCGGTTCGAACGCCCACGAGGTCCAATTGTAGTAGCTTGGAGCGAAACGGGATCTGCACCGCCTGATTTGGATTACCGCATAGACACCGGAGAAACCGTCACTCTGCCGTTAGGATTTAACGACGTGCGGCGCACGCGCCCCATCAGCGTCATTGGCCAAACAACCGCAATGACCGAAACCCTTGATGTTCCCAGCGGCCAACTCACTCTACAGCTAGGCTACGAACCCGCAATTTTTGAACCAAACCCCAGTACGGTGTTTGTCGATGGCTTCGAGAACTAGGCTCGACACAATCCCTTGAGCCATTGTCTTCGAAGTTGCTTGGTAGGTCGATCTAACGCTGTGGGTGCACGCCATCTCAACTCACCAAAAACCAGAGGTGAAAGCACTGTTCGCGAATAACGATTTAGCAGTGGACCACTTCCCTCGCTAACTCATCTCTGAATTGTTGTATGACGGATCTTGGCGTTCCGCTCTTCCAGAAATACCCTTCAACCTCATCAAGACCTTTCTGACGCGCTCGTATAGCCATCTGTCGTGCGTTTTCTTCGCCGTAGGTCTTGGTAGAAAAAGCTATACGACAACTGTCACCCGGCGTGGTCGGCCAGTTGGCTTCCCAGTACCAATTCTCTCCTACCGAGCCGTCTGCTCGAGTGAAGCGCTTAACGTATTTGTAGACGCCAGAAATTCCCGTTCGATTACTGCGCCGAATAATTTCGGCAAACTTTCGCCGGGTCATGGGGGCGTGGGTGCTAACGATGTAATCACGATGTGCCTCAGCCAGTTTTAAGGCTTGCGCACTGCCACCGCTTTTTTTGTCGTGAAATGTCTTAACGAACATCTGGCCTTTGCGTCTAAGGCTAACCCTCCAGCCGTAACATCGGCTGGAGGCGCAGTCCACGCGAGTGATGCCGTAAGGCTCTTTTGGAGCGAGTGCCTTAAGGTTCTTCTTTGTCATCAGGTTCGCCGATATACCAATCAAAGAAACATGGTATTGCGAATCATTATCATATGCAAATGACTCGCATTAATTTTGGCGAACGTAGCGAAACATTCCTATTTGTCCATTCTTAAGGACATTGTTCTGCTTGAGTAGGCTTGGACAAAAGGGTGTGAGAGGTCGGACTATTTAGCTATTGCTGAGCTACTAGAAACACTCACCAATTTCCAAGACCCGCTTACTCTGGACCAGGTCTGAGCGCCACCGCCGGCAGCTGAAACCCGTTGTCCAGAGTCCATTTCCAACTGGGCGAAAAATTCATTGACGAGCACTGCCGTATTTTTGTCGATAACCGTCACTTTGACGCGATTAAATTTCAGTGACTCATAGACGATGGGTAATGAAAAAACGTCCCGGTAGATGTCATCGAATTCTCCGATGGAATGGGTGACGGTTCCATCTCGTTCAGGCCCGAAAAACGCTCACCATCGAAATACTCAAGATAACGATCAAAATCTAAATCTTGGGCCGCGGACACCAACCCTTCAAATGATTTGAGCACTGCGCGTTCGACGTCGCGAGCTTCGCTCTCAGATAATTGAATGGGGACAGAACACCCGAACACAAAGGCTGAAAGCCCCAGCAATAGGCTCAATACCCTAGCCTTCGACAAAATGATACTTGGATTGGAATAAGTACGAGTTTTCAAACAATCATTCAGCCTGTGGTTTACGCAGACAATAACAACGGCACTATGACAAGACCAATGCTTTCGAATCCTGGAGCTAAGGAGTTTATCGAGGAACCAACCAAGACTACTATTGTAATCTACATGATTACAGGTGTAATCTACATCCCTCCTCAACGATCCGAACCACAAACATGTCAAAAACCTTGGTCGCTGTTCTTCTGCTTTTCGCCGCCCATCTGTCGTCAGCCGCAGAGATGACTTACGCCAGCGAAATAACCATGACATCCGACGTGCTAAATGCCGAAAGACAGCTATTTATTCGAACGCCCGAAGGTTATAGCCCCAATAAAGCCACCTACCCGGTGCTGTATGTCCTGCATGGCCAATGGGACACATTGGCGACGGTGGCCACGCTGGATGTTCTTGGCAACGAGATCCCCGGTTTCATTGTTGTGGGTATCCAGAGCAAGGGACCGGAGTTGCATCCGACAACGGAGCCCTCGCCTTTTGCCCAATTTATTCAACAAGAAGTCAGACCATTGGTTGCCAATAACTATTCCATCGCCAACTTTCAAATTTTGTCCGGACATTCAAACGCTGGGCGCTTCGTATTGAATTGGTGGTTAGAGGACGGGTCAGCGTTTTCTCGGTTCTTTGCATTTAGCCCCTCCATTGAAAATGGCGAATTTGCCAAGGCTGTGAATCAGCTTCCATCAGATCTACTCGCCAAAAAAGCGCCCTTGGTCCTAACCATTGCCAACGAAGGGAAGCACATATAGACGCCTTTCAAAAAGATCACAGAGATTTTGACCAACACCTCGACTTTCCAGCAATTTCCCAATGAGACTCACCAAAGCGTCAAAATACCTGCGCTGAAATTTGCCCTTCGTTCCACATTTAGTCTTTGGCAACCTTCTCAAGAAACCCGTTACGCTGGCATTGAGGCATTGCAAGAACATTACCGCGCCCTCACCAGCACCTATGGTTTCCCCGTCGACATTCCGTTGGAGTCTATGCAAAGAGCGACCGCCTATTTTGCTACTCGAGACAATGGCGAAGGAATTGCGCGAATGGAAGACACTATCGACTATGCCCTGTCAAAAACGTCTGAGCATATCGATGCGATCTTGGAAGTATCGGATTATTTTGCTAACAACGGTCAAGCGCAAACCGCAGTACTCATTAAAGGGGCTGTTTGTCGGAAGTCCCAACAACCGGCTCGGTGCCGCGGGAAAAACTCGACAACCGATTAGAGATTTACCAGTACCTATTCCATACCGAGCTTTTTGGCCCTGGCTAGCTCCACGCCCTATCGCTAAATTGACCGACCCTCACCCATCTAAGGGGCAAAACAGCTTGTACCCACCACATCCGCCAACTTAACCACCGCATGGGTTTTTGTGCCGTCGCGCCCATTTATCACAAACTCGCCGCCACCACATTCAGAGAGGGTCATGGACAGGGTCCCCCACTGCTCCAGCTGCGACCCGGGCACAGGCTGTTGGAACGATCCGCCGTCCCCAACCGACATGGAGATTGTTATCGGCTGGTTTAGTGCCGGACGGTCTTCCAGCAATTCTGAAATGAGCCACAATCGATTGCCGTTGCTGTCGTACCCGTAAAAAAACACGGTGATTCCACCGGCCGACTGGACAATGTCATAACCCTCGCCATCAAACGCCGGATCAAACCAAAGTCCCGCCAGATTGACAAAGGTATCCACTGAGGCCAATGACGCCATTTCGGTCTTGCTCAATGGAGTCAGTGGAGTGGTTCCCGCCGGGTCAAATTCAGCATTCAATTTGGCAATGGCAGCATTAGTGATGACTCCTTGACCAAGACCCGAAGGATGAATGGGATCTGCCCAAGTGCACGTAGGACAGCTGGCCAGGTCACCAAACGCTGGGGAAGGCACTTGAAGCTCTCCATCCACAGCAAAACCCTCAGGCTGCAAGGCAAGAATATCAAACACCGAAAACACATCGACCACCGTTGCCCCTCTATTGGCTGCAATGGCATTGAGCCGATCTCTCCATTGAGCGCTAGCCTGGCGGATCGCATCGCTAATCCCTAACTGCTGAATAACGCCCGGGACTTGGGAGATGTCAGGCAAATTGAAAACCACCACCGTAATACCGGCATCCGATAAGGTAGAAACAATGAGGTCCACATTGGATTCCAGGGTATCGAGAAAACCCACGTCTCCTGCGATGATCAAAGGTGCAGCGGCTAGAAAGTCGTTGCCACCAATCCATAACAAGGCCAGATCACCCTCACCAAATGAGGCCGCCGCTTGGGTATGTTGACCATCGTTGATCAGTGAGGTCGAGGTTGACCCCGCCAGTGCCAGCTTGGTCAACGGTGCGCCAATTCGGCTGGCCAATTGATCGGAAACCAGGGGACTGCGAGATCCTCCTGGATCGTCAAGAAGACTATCGCCTAGCGAGACGATTCGGTTGAAGCTCACTGCCTGGGCCGATACCGACACCACTAAAAGCAGCAATGCCAAACTGTAGCGAATAAAAATGGTCATGAATGAGTAGCTCCGGCTCGATGGACTCAATATACGTTAAATTCCCTGTGGTTAGGTTTTCTAGACCATAGAAAAAACGGCTAGTTAGGTCGGCGCTACCTTGTTACAGGGCGAAAACGTCGGCAGTTCAACTTTCTCGTCATCACCCAACGACTGCTCACCGAACAACATTGGATAATAGTGATTTCGAAGCGAGGCGTGGAAAGCACGCACACAGGTTTCATAGCGGTGAAAGCTAGCGACGTCAGTCTTAGCGGTACGATTCATCCAGCGTTCTGTTAATAGCGGTGGCGATATCATCGAAAGATAAGACATCAGCCGGTCTCTTTGGGTAATCCCATCGCGCAACATTTGGGAACTCGTCTCAACCGTCTGATCACCTACCTGTTGGAAAGCAAAGTACCATTTCCATTCGAAGGGTTTTTCGACCGCGCTGGATGATTCCCATTGTGGGTGGCGCTGAATAAATGGGGCCATGGTGTCTTCTTTTGGCAGATCCCAAGCATCGTTTACCGCTTCGCGTTGAGCCAGCAAAAGCGCTCCTCCCAGAGGGACGTCAACCAAGCCCCGAGCCACCAGTCGCCCTGTTGCGGGCAACAAAACCGCAAGGGCCAACCACACACCCAGCAAGCAAACCGCACAGGTTGGGCCGGCGTCGATACGCCCGACCACAAACCGGCATATCAATAGCCAGAACAGCATGTTGAATCCGGTGATCCCGAGCACAGTCAATCCCCCGACTGCCGAGACACCTTCCACAATGGCGGCCGGAATGAACGGAATTACCACGACTAACCAAAGCAATAAACCACGTAATAACGCCCGCAAGGTAAATAGGCGCTTACCTTGTGTAGCGGTAACACACAATAGGTCGTGGCGCGCCGCCCTGCGCTCCCCGGCCTCGCTATCGTGGAGTAAAAAAATCAGCATCAGCGGCATCAGCACCGCCGCAATAAAGGCAAAATCCAGTCGTCCATTTAGGCTGAGTTCCGGATTACCCACATCGGCCTCATAAATTTGGCCCTCAAGTGCCAACATTCGGATTCGATGCCTGAAGGGTAATGAGTCGCGGGTTCCGGTTGCGGCAAATGCCAAGCTTGATGGCGGGTCGTAAGTGAGGTGAAAGGCCCCATAAGCTAAATCACCGGCATCACTGCTGGTGTCGACCACAAGCGCTCGCTCAGCGTCGTTGGATTGGCGCAGCTGCTGGAGTAACAGACGTTCTTTACTAACGGATTGAACCCCGGCAACCACAGCGGCCAATGACGCGCAGAACGCCAGTAACAGCGTGACCCAAACCGCGCGCTCGCGCAGTGCAAACCAAACCTCCCAGCGCAATCGCAACATTTTACTCAATCTCATTATCGCGTTTGGAGAGCAGACCAAGGGCAGCAGCAGCTAGCAGAAAAACGAGCATCAGAAAGAAAAAGGGCATCGCGCGAGACCAGCGTTCATTGAACGGGTCTACCTCTAGTTCGAAAGCGTTCAGCCTGGACCAATTGGACGCGCTAACCCGTGTACGTCTTTCAGCGTCTGCATGGCTACTGCGGCGGATGTCGTCCGCATACTTAAGTTCTGTCTTGTGCAAGCGGTTCAAGTCCTGAACGAACTCGAAACGAGATTGCTCGGCCTGTCGCAGAAATTTATGACGATGGGCCAAGTCTGTACCGGCCATAGCGGTAGAGAATGCTTGGATAGCCAACATGGGAGACAAAACGCTGGACCCGCGCAAAACCCTGGATTGCTCCAATTCCTGCTGTGCGTACTCGCTCGCGAAACGATCCATGACCTCGGTCTGTTCTGCTTCCGAAGCCTCAGCCACCACACCGCGGATATTCACCGGCAAATCCTCTACTCGTTCAACACCATGCTTTATCAGCAGATTGGCTAACAGTCGCTCAAAGGCAGGATCGGCAGCGTTATGAGAATCTCCCAAGGAGCGCATGGCCTCGGCCATGGCAAGATCGGTCTCGATTTTACTGGGCAATGGCGCCACAGCCGAGGCTGTCGTTGAGGCTAAGCGAGGTACAGCAACACAAACCACTAACCAAATTCCTAGCAAGATCATGAGCGACCATGACGATGTACGGCTGCGGTCAGACACGCTGACCACCAGGCACACCCACGTCATCAGATAAACGCCATAACCACCGAGCATCGCAAGCTCAGCCCCCGAATCGCCCTGGGCCATCAACAGCGCCAAGAGCAGCGGCAGTAAAGCAACTGCCGCGAAGCTTGCCAAGGCTAAGGTTTTACCCAACCAAATTTGGCGCCAACTCACTGGAACGGTCAGCAGCAAAAGTTTCGTGCGCGCTTCTTGCTCCCGAGCAACCGATGCAAATCCGGCAACAATGATCATGAGGGGGATCAACACCTGATACACCGTGGCAGGTGAGAGGTTAGCGAAGGTGCCGCCATGGGGTCCGCTGTAGGCTGGGGAAAATGTGGCGGAGTTTTGCCGGTGGCCTTCTAGAAAAACGGTAGTGCCGGTAAATTGATCCACTCCGGGATCAATCAACGCCAACGGCGGTGGGGTGCGAAAAACGTAGTGTCCGTAGTGCACCATACGATGGGGGTGACGATCTGGCTGGTTGGCGAAAATGGATTCCGCTGCGCCCTGCAGTTCAACTCTTGCGTTGCGCTCCTTGGTAATATCTCGCCAGGTTGCAACCGCCGACGCCAAGGCTAATGCCAGCATCACTACAGCAACCGCGGCAGCCAGCTTTGAGCGTGACCAATATCGCCACTCTTCCGCTGCAATCCTAACCGCCTGATTCATGAGGCATGGGAGCGGGCAAATGCCCGGTGTAATTCTTCCGCATCAATTCGGGATTGGGCTGGCGCCTCAAACAGCCCTACCAACTCCCCTCGTCGCAACAATCCCACGCGCCCCGCCACCTGACATGCGCCGTAAACATCATGAGTGACCATCACAATCGTTGTGCCATTAGCAGCCAATCCGCTGATCAGCTGATTAAATTCATCAATGGCCACAGGGTCCAACCCCGATGTGGGTTCATCTAACAACAACAGCGGAACACCACGAAGCAGTGCCAAAGTAATGGCCACTTTTTGACGCATACCTTTGGAATAACTCTCAAGACGACGATTTCGAGCTTCTTCCGGGAGACTCACCTGATCAAACGCCGCAGCCACCTGATCTCGTGCTTGCGGATGACCGGCCAACTGAAGAAAGTAGCTAACATTTTCCCAGGCATTTAAATGTGGGTAGAGACTGGCCATCTCCGGCAGGTACGCCGCCCTGCTTCGTACTTTGGCCACGTTATTGTGAACCGACTCACCGAAGGCCAATGCCCTGCCCTGGTGAGGGGTAATGAGTCCAAGAAAGGTCAGCAAGGTGGTGGACTTACCTGCCCCATTGCCGCCAAGCAAAGCGAAAACCTCGCCGGGCCTGACAGCGAAACTCACGTCGGACAGAACTTGTCGTCCGCCCCGCTGAACGGTCAAGGACTGGGCTTCGAGTACGGGAGAGCTGGTCAAGATCGATTCCTAGTGTGCCCAACTAAACGATTTGGCATCGCTTTCTGGCAGCCATACGTTTGCCTTACGAGGTGATGGGAAATAGGTCCAGCATCAAAATCTGTCGAGATGCTGCGGAACAACAGGTCTTGGATCAATCGCTATCGTTGCTGGCACACTGTCCACAGAGTCCAGCGATTTCGATCACCGCATTTGCCGGTTGAAAACCGTGTTTTCCCGCAATTTGACTAAGTAGTTTGCCCAGTTGGGACGAATCTATCTCATCGATGTGACCGCAATCTGAGCAGAGCAAATACTGGCCATCATGAGAATCTTCCGGGTGGTGGCAGGTAAAGTAGGACTGGGTGGTTTCCAACCTGTGCACAAGACCGACTCGGATCAGGAAATCCAGATGACGATAGACGGTCAGCGGGGCAATTTTACGACCGGTTTTACTCTCTAACCGAGCAATGAGGTCATACGCTGACAACGCTTGTTTGGATGCCAGTAACTCAGCATAGGCCTCTAAACGTGCAGGCGTGAGTCGCTCACCGCGCTCTGCACACTGAGTCTCAGCGATTTTCCGCCATTTCGCCGACAAGTCTGGGGTCGGCTTCAGGTGTTTGCCCAAAGTCCCTATCCTTTTAGTTTTCCTGGCAGCTGAAGTGTAACTCACGGCAGCCCTAAATAGTCTTTATCATTTGAAATTGGCCACTGCTCTTGAGCCAGCGCCGTAGATGGGCCCCGCCCAGTAATACGGCGCCTGCAGTGGTCAGCCATAACTCATAAGCTTCAAAACTGCTCACAAACGCCGCCATAAAGAGCAGCCCTAGTCCGGTCAAGGCCGCCACCGCAAAACCCCTGTTGCCGGTTTCGGTCCAGGCTTCGGCGATCACCCGTAAGGATATCGGTGCAGCGATCAAGACCAACACCTTATGCAACCATTCGGCTTCGGCCGCCACCGCTACCGCGGGAATGAGAGTTGCAAGAAATGGCAATGCAGCACAGTGAATAATGCACAAGCCAGAAAGGCTAGCAGCGCATAGATCCAGGTGGCGATGAGAGCCTGGCAGTTCTGCGGGTTTCTCTGTCATCGCATGGTTTCCGAATGAGCATAAGAATGTATTGAGGTCATTTTGATATGTTATAACATAATCAAATCATCGTGAACCCTCCTACTTCATTGTATTTTCATCGGTGTTCTTAATGAATCAATCTTCTGCTTGGGTGATTGCGCTCGTCACCCTATTGACCATTTCTAGCGCCTCTCTGGCGGCCGCCGAAGATTTATCAAGCCCCTGCCATCGATCCGTCGCTGGCGGTTTGATACTAGATCGCAAAGCTTACGAATTCCCCTTCGAAACCTATCAGCAATGGTTATCGTTCATGGATCGTGCGCCGGATCCTGCGTGGCATTCGTCTCAGATGCGTTCGCTACTAAGCGAAGAGACCTTTGTCGCTTACCGAGATGGCGAATCAGTCACCGCTGAGCGCTTTGTTTACCAAAGCGATGGTTTGCGAATTAATGGCGTGCTGGTGATGCCACGCGGGCCAGCCCAATGTCATCCAGTGATTGTTTACTCCCAAGGCGGGGTTGCCCAATGGAGTCGCCTGACATTTTTTGATGTGTTGGAAATGCACCGACTAGCCGCCCAGGGTTACATCGTTGCGGCAAGCCTACGCCGAGGCGAAGGCGGTAGCGAAGGGTTAGCGAATATGGGGCCAGGTGACCTGTCGGACATGCTAAACCTGGTCAAAGTGATTGACTCAATGCCACAAGCTAACCGGAACAAATTTGCTTACCTGGGGTTTTCCCGCGGCGGTGCCCTGGGCTATCGGGTACTGGCCAACAGCCGCCGTTTCAGCGCGGCAGTGATAATCGGTGCGCCCACAGATCTCCTCACGGCTAAGCGGCGAGACGAATTTGACGAACACGTTTACCCGACAACCGTGACCAACTATGCCAACGACAAAGACGCTGCATTACGACAACTGTCAGCCTTTTATTGGCCTGAAAAAATCCACTCCCAGACTGCTTTATTGCTGCTGCACGGGAACGCCGACGAACGAGTAGAAGCTTCTGAATCACTGGCGTTAGCGGCTAAACTCAGCGATCTGGGACGAACCTTGTCGTTGAAGCTTTATGACGGTGGGTCCCATACTCTGATCGAACATCAGCAGGATGTAAGGGACCAGATAGATACTTGGCTAGGCCGTTATTACGATTAGTACAGCTTATCGACACCCGTTTGTCCGCCCTAGCGGCAGTTAACGGGCCTTAGCAAGCCCTGCCACGGATGGTCTCAGAAGTAGCTTAACCAGGGTTTGCTGTGCTTTTCTTTGTGCTTATAAGACGCAAACGCTTTGGCAATAGGGTAATGAAACAGTGTCAAAACAACCGCGCCCAGCCAGATCCACATAACACCATCGAGACCAAAACGCTCGCCATGGTTAGGACCGAACATCCAATACAAAAGGTAGTACGCGGCCAGCAGCACATATAGGTGAACCAGGTAGACAAACATCGGCACTGAGCCAATGACTTGGATCGCACTTAGCAATTTCCCCGGCCTGTTGAGGGATTCCAGTCGGGCCAGAAGCAGCAATCCCACACCCAGCGTCACTAGGAGGTAATCCAGTGACGGCGGATACTTGGTGAAATTCAGAAACGCCATGACGGTGCGAACGAGTGTGTCTTGCTGCGACCAGGGTAACGCTTCGCCATACAGGTTTAAGCCTCGAAGCAATACCAGCAGCGCCAGGCACGCCAGACCCAAAAGGGCCAAGGTCTTTTGCCTTAACGGTCTAGAGGTGGAGCCAGCAAACAAAGGGCCCGCGAAATACCCGAGCAAAATAACCCCAAACCAGGGTAATGCCGGATAGGACAGACTAATGGTCAGCCCACCGATCTGTCCGAGCTCATTGGGGTCATGAAGTATTGTCCAGAGCACATAAGCTAACTGGCCGGGTTCAAATTCGATAAACCCCAGAGCGTTGTGGCCAAACACAATCAATAGGCCTAAACCCCCTAGCAACCAGTAGTTAAAACGACAGACCAAGGAAAGCAACACCATGCAGATGCCTATGGCCCATAACACCTGCAAGAACAGGTACGAAGGATAGCTATCGACCCAGAGCAAGTAATAAAAGACGCACTCGATAAGGATCAATACCAGGCCGCGTTTGAACAGAAAACCCGCCGGCGATCGGTATTGATCTTTGGCTGGGTGAGCGTAAAGCCATGCGGAAAGGCCTGCTAGAAAAATAAAAACCGGGGCACAAAAATGGGTCAGAAAGCGGGTGAAAAATAGATCGGGTTCAATGGATGGGTAGATC
>CAZLJY010000157.1:0-11874 GCA_964559945.1 uncultured Gammaproteobacteria bacterium
TAGTAGCCCCGTTTAAACAGGAAATCGGTGGTCCAACCCCCCGCCACCACACCTGCAGTGCCGCCAATCATAAATAGCAGGCCTTGGGCATGGCCAATTTGACCGGCCTCCCAACCATGCACTCGGATGAAGTAGGCAGGCACCCAAGCGCCCAAGGCAAATTGGGCCGCCGCCAGTACCGACAGTCCAACAAAAACCGATAAAAACAGGCGCTGATTATCCAAGCAAAATTTGACCGCGTGGCGGAAGCCTTGTCGGTAGGTTTCGGCATCAATTTTGGCTTGGGCTGTGACCCGGCGAGGGGGTTCTTTGACCGACAGAAAAAACCAGATGGCCACGGGTATACCCGGCAATGCTCCCAGAATGAATGCTGACTGCCAGGTCGCACGATCTCCCAGAAACGCTAGCGCCGGTGAGCCCCCGGGTTGATTAAGCGTATCCAAAATTAACCCGCCCACGATCAAGGCAATGCCGCCGCCGAGAAAACTGGACGCGGTATATACGCTAATGGGTCTTGCGAGGCGGCGGGGTTTGAATAGGTCGGCTAATAGTGAAAACCCTGCTGGGGTCAGCACCGCCTCACCAACGCCAACGGCCATCCGCGCGGCGAACAACTGGGAATAGGTTTCCGCTAGCCCGCAGGCGATAGCCGCAAGGCTCCAGGCAATGATACCGACAGTGATAAGTATGCGGCGATTCTTGCTGTCCGCCAGCCGGCCCAAGGGGATCGCAACGATGGCGTAAAACACCGCAAAGGCAAACCCCTGCAGTAAGCTGATTTGGGTGTCGCTGACTAGCAGGTCGGCCCGAATGTCCTCCACCAACAAATTGATAATCTGGCGATCAATATTGGCCACCACCCCGCATACGCACAGCACAAACACCACGTACCAGCCGTAGCGTTCGCTGGAATAGGCGGTGTTATCCAATGACTTGAGACGGGCTAGAAAGCCGTTGGCTGATCTCGTTCAGGATCTCGGGATCATCTATGGTTGCCGGAATGTCATAGGCATCGCCGTCGGCAATTTTGGCCAGCGTCCCGCGCAGAATTTTGCCTGAGCGAGTTTTGGGTAGACGTTGCACCACTACAGCTTTTTTGAACGCAACAACGGCGCCCATGTGTTGGCGAACCAGCGCAATACACTCATCAATGATGGTCTGATCGTCGCTATCGCAGTTGGCTCGGGTGCACAGAAAGCCCATTGGTAGGTGGCCTTTCAAGGTGTCGCGAATACCGGTGACCGCACATTCGGCAATCTGGGGGTGCAAAGCGATCACTTCCTCAATGGCGCCGGTGGATAGACGATGCCCGGCGACATTAATGATGTCATCGGTGCGAGTCATCACATACAGATAACCGTCTTCATCCATGTACCCAGCGTCGCCGGTTTCATAAAACCCGGGAAACTCGGTGAGATAGGCTTGTTGAAAGCGCTCCTCAGCTTGCCACAACCCGGCCAGGGCGCCGGGGCCCAGAGGTAAGGCGCAGACGATGGCACCGGTGGCGCCAGCGTCAAGGGCCTCACCTTCCGGATTTACCACCTGTACATCCCAGCCAGGCATGGGCTTTCCTGCTGAGCCGGGACGTATATCTTCCAGTCCGCTTCCTAGGGTGTTGCCTGCAACTGACCAGCCTGTTTCGGTTTGCCACCAGTGGTCAATTACCGGCACACCTAGCTGTTTGCTGGCCCAATCAAGGGTGGGCGGATCGCAGCGTTCGCCGGCTAAAAATAGGCCTTTGAAATGGCTAAGGTCGTTGGCTTTGATGTGCTCGCCGTCCGGGTCTTCCCGGCGTATGGCTCGAATAGCGGTGGGCGCAGTAAACAAGGTCTTGACCCGATGTTTGGCCACTGTGCGCCAGAACACTCCGGCGTCCGGTGTACCCACCGGTTTGCCTTCAAACATCACCGTGGTGGCGCCCCGAAGTAACGGTCCGTAGACGATATAGGAGTGGCCGACGACCCAGCCAATGTCTGAGGCGGCCCAGAACACATCACCTTGGTCGATGTCATAAATGGCTTTCATGGACCAATGCAGGGCCACCGCGTGACCACCGTTGTCCCGAACAATGCCTTTGGGTTGTCCAGTGGTACCAGAGGTGTACAGCAGGTAAAGGGGGTCGGTGGCCTTAACCGAGGTGCAGGGTGCGGCGTCGGCGCCGGCCAGGAAATCACTCCAGTCAATATCACCGGGTCGATCCAGGGTCGCGGGTTGTTGTTCGCGCTGCAGCACCACGTGATGTTCGGGTTTATGGCTGGCCAAAGCGACCGCGTCGTCTAGCAAAGGCTTGTAGGAAACAATTCTGCCGGGTTCCAGGCCGCAGCTGGCACTAAATATCAGTCGCGGTTGAGCATCATCGATGCGGGTTGCCACTTCCCGCGCCGCAAAGCCCCCAAAGACTACCGAGTGGACCGCACCAATGCGGGCGCAGGCCAGCATAGCGATGGCTGCTTCGGGCACCATGGGCATGTAAATAAGCACTCGATCGCCGGCCACAATTCCCGCGTTTTTCATGGCGCCGGCCAGCAGTGCAACGGCGGCTTGTAATTCCCGATAGCTGTAGATCTTGCTGGCGCCGGTCATGGCCGATTCGAAAATCAGCGCCGGTCGGTCACCCTGTGTTCCTTCAGCATGTCGATCCACGGCGTTGTAGCAGGTGTTGAGGGTGGCCCCAGAAAACCAGCGTCCTGCACCTGACTTGGTATCCACAACCGTTGTCCAGGGTTGGTTCCATTCGATGCCGCTGGCGGCATCAGCCCAGAAAGACTCAGGATTTTCGCGCCAACGTTGTCGGATATCGGTGTAACTCAAGAGTATGGCCGTACGATTGTGATGATCGATTAGAAAAGTAACACGTTATTTATACTGTGGCTTATACGTCTGATGTATGGCGCCATTCTCGAAATTGAATAGCTCCCTGACCCAGGAACGCTCACTATGGGCGATCGGGAGCATTGGAGTGACCTTATGAGCAAAGATCCAAACCAGCCGTGGTGGGCGGTGATTGGCCCGGATGAGGGCGAGTCCTTGTGGCAGCCGATGCCATCCAGCGGTTTTGTTACCCTGAAGCTGACCCCAGAAAACATGCCCTATGACGGCTTTACCAGCGGCATCCAGTCCATGCCACCGGGGCATCGCGTGCGCGAGCATGGCCATCGCCAGAACCATGAGTTGGTATTTGTTTACGAAGGTGAAGGGCGGGTTGAGATCGAAGGCAATCATTATCCAGTGAGCAAAGGCAGCACAGTGCTGTTCGGACGTTATGCCTGTCACATGATCGAAAATACCGGGGATGTGGACCTGAAAATGTTTTGGGTGTTTACGCCGCCAGGCCTTGAGCACTGGTTTCGTGGCATTGGTAAACCCCGCAAAGAGGGTGACCCTATGCCGGAACCGTTTCCCCGTCCGGGTGGCGTGGAGCACATCATGGAGGCGTTGCGCTTTGTGCCGCCACCGGAGGACGCCAAATAGTGCGACTCATTAATCGCCAGGCGCTAACCCAGTGTTTGAGTCACCTGGACTGCGTCAACGCTTTGGACCCTGCGATGCGGGCGGTATCCGCGGGACGCACAGATTTGCCTTTGCGCCAGTATTTGAATATTCCAGATACCGGCGGAAAGTTCACCCTGATGCCCGGTTACCTGGATGACCCGCGCTGCTTTGGGGTGAAAATTGTCTGCAAATACCCCCGCGAGGCCGATTCACCCTACGGTTCTCACGTGGGCGCGGTGATGTTGTTCGACGCAGAACTGGGCATCCCGCTGGCGATGTTGGATGGCTCTGAACTGACCGCCATTCGAACCGCAGCGGCCAGCGCTTTGGCGACGCGCACGTTAGCGCGGGAGGACAGCCAATCCCTGGCGATCATCGGCACGGGTATGGAAGCGCTGCACCACGTGCACGCCATCTGCTCGGTTCGATCGATCCAAACGGTCAAAATCTGGGGTCGAACCCCGGCCAATGCTGAGGCCTTGGTGGAAAAACTCCAGCCTTTGTCTAGCGCAAACCTAGCACCGGTGGCCAGTGTGACTGAGGCGATTGCAGATGCCGATATTATTTGTACAACAACCTCGGCCAAGCAGCCGGTATTGTTTGGCGAACAACTGCGCCCAGGTCAGCATCTAAACTTGGTTGGGGCCGCCATTAAAGAAGCCGCTGAGGTGGACGCCGAGGTGGTTAGGTGTAGCCGGTTTTTCACCGATTATCGCCCTTCCGCTCTTGCCCAGGCCGGCGAGCTTGCTGCGGCCATGGAGCAGGGCCTAAGCGCGCAGGATGCCATTGCCGGGGAGCTGGGCGAAGTGCTCGCCGGCCAGGTGGAAGGTCGCCAGAGCCCAGAGCAGATCACCACGTACAAATCCTTGGGGGTTGCGGCCCAGGATCTGGCGGCCGCAACGGTGGCTTTAGCCAATGCCCAAGCCCTGGGCGTTGGTCAGATGGCTGATTGGAACTGATATGACGGAAAATTCCTCACAGCCTTTGTTGGCCAGCGAAACCATGATTATTGCGCCGGGTATCGCCGATACCTTGGGCGCGCTGGCCGCCCAACGGGCCGGCTTTCCCGCCGTGTTTTTGTCCGGCTCCGCGGTTGCCCAGGTTCATTTGGGTCGCCCGGACATCGGATTAACCGATGCAGGCACTTTAGTCGACATTACTCGCCGGATTACCGAGCGGGTCAATATTCCAGTCTGTGTGGATATCGACACCGGGTTTGGCAATGCGTTTAATGTTCATCAAACCGTATCATCCATGGCCATGGCGGGCGCCGCCTGTGTCCAGATGGAAGATCAGGAGACGGTGAAGCCGGTGCAGACGGTGCAGCGTCGCCCGGTCATTTCATTAACCGACATGCAGGTGAAAATTCGCGCCGCGCTGGATGCACGTGGCGACAGTGGTTTGTTGATCAGCGCGCGCACCGACGCGCGTTATGAGGAAGGTTTGGCCAGCGCCCTGGAGCGCGCTCAAGCCTATGCCCAATGCGGTGCCGACCTGGTGTTTGTGGAAGGACTCACCGACGCTTCCGAGCGCGCTCAACTGAGAGAACTGCTGGGCCCCTCAGTACCCAGAGTGCTCAATACCGCCATCTTAAAAATGCCACCGGAGCAAGCGTTGGCGCTGGCCAATAAGGAGGGTTATCACATCGCCCTTGGGCCTACCTGGGTGACCGCAAGCATTGTCCAGGCCATGACTGGCGAGCTGCACAAGATCGCAACCGCCTGTCCCAACAATACCGTTAATGTGCCCCCCGATTCAGGTCAAACACAGGTTGCTAGCCTGATTCAGACCAACGACTACATCAATCACTCAATGAAATGGAATACGCCTCATGAATAACCCGTCTGTTGCCGCCGGCTTTGAGCTTACCTCCGGCGCACGAGAATTTCTCGCCCGTTCCAACCATCAGTTGCTGATCAATAACCAGTGGCAGAACGCGACAACAACCCACCGCATCGAGACACGTGATCCGGCCAGCGGTGAGCTACTGGGAGATATCGCAGAAGCGGGCGCGGCTGACATTGACCAGGCGGTTGCGGCGGCCCGTGCTGCGTTGAAAGACGACAGTTGGAAAGGTCTAACCGGTTCTGCCAGGTCTCGCCTTTTGTGGCGCATGGCCGATCTCATGGAAGAAAATATCGATGAGTTGTCAGAACTGGAGACCCTGGATCAAGGTAAGCCGTTAGGCATCGGGCGCTGGGCGGAAATCCCCGGTTCCATTGAACAGTTTCGCTTTTTCGCCGGTCAGTGCACCCGCCTTGAAGGTGTGCAAATTCCCACCTCCATTAACTACCAACCTCCGGGCAAGCGAGTTCATGCGTTCACCCGCAAGGAACCGGTTGGGGTTGTTGCAGCGATTGTTCCATGGAACTCCCCCATCATCATGGCCGCCATGAAATTGGCACCAGCGTTAGCCGCGGGCTGTACGGTGATCTTAAAGCCTGCTGAAGACACCTCTTTAACCGCACTGCGCCTTGGCGAGCTGATCATCGAAGCGGGCTTCCCACCGGGTGTGGTGAACATTCTCACCGGTCGCGGTGAGATCACCGGCAAGGGTCTGGTTGAGCATCCTGGGGTTGATAAGGTGGCGTTTACAGGATCGACCGCAGTGGGTAAACAGATTCTGTCCGATGCCCGCCATAACCTGAAAAAGGTCACCCTTGAGCTGGGTGGAAAGTCGCCGGTGATTGTGATGGGTGATGCGGATATGGAGGCCGCCATTGGCGGCGCTGCCAATGCGATCTTTTTCAACGCCGGCCAGGTTTGCGTAGCGGGTTCTCGCATCTACGCTCATCGTTCCGTGTTTGATCAGTTGGTGGAGGGCGTCAGTGCAGCGGCTAACGCGCTTAAGTTAGGCCATGGGTTGAGCGCCGACACTCAGTGTGGGCCGTTGGTCAGCAAGAAACAGCAGTCCCAAGTATTGAGCTATATCGAGCAAGGCAAAAAAGATGGCGCAACGGTGGTGACCGGCGGCGGTGCACTGGATCAGCCGGGCTGCTTTGTGCAGCCGACGGTGGTGGCCGACGTGACTCCTGAAATGCCGATTGTGCGGGAAGAGATTTTTGGCCCAGTGGTGGTGGCGACGGCCTTTGATGAGCCGGAAGAAGTGCTAGCGCTGGCTAACGACTCAGACTACGGATTGGCGGCCAGCATCTGGACCGAGTCCTTGAGTACCGCCCACCATATGGCCGAAGACCTGCAAGCGGGCACGGTCTGGATTAACAGCCACTCCATGTACGACGCCAGTCTGCCCATCGGCGGAGTTAAGCAGTCGGGCTGGGGTCGGGAAAGCGGCCAACAGGCGGTGGATAACTACTTGGAAGTCAAAACGGTCTGCGCCATTTTGTGAGCATGCTGGAAGGTAAAGTCTGCCTCATAGCGGGCGCCAGTTCCGGGATGGGCCGGCGCACTGCGCTGCGGGCCGGTGATCTGGGCGCCACCGTCATTTGCGCCGCGCGGCGCGGGGATTTATGCGAGCAAGTGGCCGCAGAGATTCAGGCAAAAGGCGGCAGCGCGAGCGCGTTGACCTTCGACGGTGTAGACCCCCAGTCGGTTGACGCCCTGATCCGCAGTGTGGAAAAGACCCACGGCCGCCTCGATGGGCTGTTTAATAATTTGGGCGCCACCCTGGGAACATCCAGTATTGACAGCACCCCAATCCAACGCTGGCAACAAACCCTTGAGGTGAATCTGAGCGCCGTTTTTTATCTACTGCGCGCCGCCATACCCCTGATGCGAGTGTCTGGCGGCGGTTCCATCGTCAACAACAGTTCCACAGCAGGGATGAAAGGCGTGGCAGCTATGGCCGATTACAGCGCTGCAAAGTGGGGATTGATCGGATTGAGTCGATCCGCTGCACTGGAGCTGGGGCCGGACAATATTCGGGTCAATGTGATTGCGCCGGGCATCATCCAAACCGAGAAATTCGAGGAGTTTCGCGATCAATCGCCAGAGATTTTTGACAAGCTGTTGACGGAAATTCCAACCCATCGGTTTGGCGATATGCGCGATATCGCCGATGTGGTTGTTTGGTTGTTGTCCAGCCAATCCGCTTACGTTAACGGCGCCACGATTCCGGTGGACGGTGCGCGTACCGCATGAGTATTGGCGCAGCTGTTTGTTACCCTTAAGTTGTTTCTGCCCAGCGTGAGCGTGTAGCAACGCCGCTGTCCCCCTACTTAAGTGAGACCTTCAAGCATGACGTTGCAAGGCCGAATTCTATCCACCCTGGAACACATTGCCATCAGCATTGTGGCTATCCTCAGCGTTGCTCTTAGCGGCTGCGCCACCTCTGGCGGCAGCGGGGCGATAATCTCCTCAGCCAAAGCGCCAACCGCCATGCCGATATTGGTGCAGTCTGATGGCAGTTACCCAAAGACCGCACTGGAAAAAGAAACGGTGGTGGTGAAAGTCATCCAGCATGGTGTTCAAAACCTGCAAGAAGCCCAGACCATTGAGGCCGGTTTGGACAAGAACTTGGGCCGCATGGTGGAACTCTCAGAACTGGCCTGTAGCACTGGGATGAAGCCGGATTTTTTGCTCTTTAACGAATTTCCTCTAACCGGTTATTCCAGCGGTACCCGAGAAGAAAAACTCAAGTTTACGATCCAGATTCCTGGCCCCGAAACCGACGCTCTGGGAGCGATTGCGCGCCAGTGTGACACCTATATTATCTTTGGCAGCTACGCCAATGATGATGATTGGCCCGGACATATTCTCAGCATCAACGCGGTGATTGGGCGGGATGGCAAGATTGCCGAGAAATTTTGGAAAACCCGCAACGTGAAACGTTTAGGTGAGGGCGAGATTCCCACGACCACCATTGAAAACGTGCGCGATCGCTACCGGGCGATATACGGCGTCGAGGCAGAGTTCCCAGTGCTGCGAACCGAATACGGCAATATCGCCGTTAGTACGGTGCAACTGGATCCATTCGTTTATGCCGCTTATGCCATGCGCGGGGTCGAAATCATGTTTCGCACCTCAACCCTGTTTTCCAAGTCAGACGTGCGCGCCACGGCATTTTTTAATCGCTTTTATTCCGCCATGTCCAATATCACCTTTCCAGAGGGCCCCTATGCAAAATATGGCGGCCAATCCCTGATTGTGGGCCCGGACGGCGCCGTGCTAGCGGAAGACCCAAGCAATAACGAAAGCATCATCCAGGCTGAAATACCGATTGCCGAGTTTCGTCAGGGTCGCCGCATACCTCGCTTCCCGCTGGATATTGTGGCGCCGGTGTTTGACCAGTATCAGCAGGAGGTGCCTTTGAACCACCTGGATCTGGACCCGGCCCAGCTACCGAAGACCCGCGCAGAGATGAAAACGCTGCTGGATCAGAAGAGCCGCTGGCTAAATCCCCAGGGATAAAAAACCGGATACCCAATGCGCGGGGCAAACCCTGCAGGTATACTGCGCAGCGCTACTGCTCACCAGCCGACCTCCGGCAGGACTTCACATGACTCAAAGCCCACCCACCAGCGCCAGCTTCTCTGAGCTGCAGCTGCCCGATTATTTGCTCGATTCCCTGAAAGCCGTGGGCTATGAAAGCCCCACGCCGATTCAGGCTCAGGCGATCCCGATCTTGATGAAGGGGCAGGATCTGCTGGGCCATGCGCCCACCGGTACTGGCAAAACCGCAGCGTTTACCCTGCCATTGCTCTCGCGCATCGAGGTTAATCGCAAGGCGGTGCAGCTGTTGGTTCTGGCGCCCACCCGAGAACTGGCGATTCAGGTGTCCGAAGCGTTCCAGCGTTATGCCAGCAAGATGCCGGGGTTTCATGTGTTGCCGATTTACGGCGGCCAGGAATACGGTCACCAGCTACGCCAGCTAAAACGCGGCGTGCATGTGGTGGTAGGCACGCCGGGTCGGGTGATGGATCACATGCGTCGTGGCAGTCTTAAGCTCGAAGGCTTAAAAGCCCTGGTGCTGGACGAAGCGGACGAAATGCTGCGGATGGGTTTTGTGGATGATGTGGAGTGGATTTTGCAGCAAGCGCCAGACGATCGTCAGATGGCCTTGTTCTCCGCCACTATGCCCAAACAGGTGGAACAGATTGCCCGCCGCCACTTGAAAGACCCCCAATCGGTGGCCATCAAGGCAAAAACCGCCACCGCGGACACCATCAATCAGCGCTATTGGGTGGTCAGCGGGATGTACAAAAAACTTGAGGCCTTGACCCGGGTACTGGAGTTTGAACCGTTTGACGCCACCTTAATTTTCGTTCGCACCAAATTGGCCACTGTTGAGCTGGCTGAGCGACTGGAAGCGCGGGGTTATGCCGCCGCCGCTATCAACGGCGATATGGCGCAAAAAAACCGCGAACAGGTCATCGACAAACTGAAGCGTGGAACCTTGGATGTGTTGGTGGCCACTGACGTTGCGGCTCGTGGGTTAGACGTTGAGCGGATTACCCACGTGGTGAATTTCGACATTCCTTATGACGCTGAGGCCTATATTCACCGCATCGGCCGCACTGGCCGGGCCGGACGTCAGGGTGAGGCCATCTTATTTGTCGCGCCAAGGGAGCGGCGCATGCTCACCACTATTGAACGGGCAACCCGCCAGCCCATTGCGCGGCTTGAACTGCCAACCACTGAGATGGTGAATAACAAACGCCTAGCCGACTACAAGCAGCGCATCACTGACACCCTGGCCGCCGGCGAGCTGGATTTCCTGCGCAGTCTGATGGACCAATACCAAAGCGAACACAATGTGCCGGCTCTGGATATTGCCGCGGCGGTGGCAAAGCTGGCCTTAGGCAATCAACCATTGCTGCTTAAGCCCGATACCAAGGCGCCGGAGAAATTTCAGGAATCCGATGGCAAATCTGGTTATGGCAAGCCGGTGCGCAAACGACGGGGCGACGCAGCGAGCAAAAAAGACAGCGGCAAAGGCCCCAAACAACACAAAGGTCGCGAAGACCGACCCAAAAAAGGCATGGGTAAACCGGAAAAGGGCATGGACCGTTACCGCATTGACGTTGGTCACGATCATGAAGTTAAGCCGGGCAATATTGTTGGCGCAATTGCCAGCGAAGCGGGTTTGGATGGTCGTTACATCGGCCGGATCGATATCCAAAAGGATCACTCTTTGATTGATTTACCCTCCGGCATGCCTGGCGAGGTGTATGGCCAGCTGAAGAAAACCCGAGTCTGCGGCCAACGGTTGAATCTGACCCGGGTATTTCCCGAGGCTTCCAAGAAGCCCAAGCGGAAAAAATAGCTCGGGATTGTCGGTCGCCAGCCGGGCTGGGAGTATCTCAATAGAGAATCTCGTCGACGATCCGGGTCCAATTAGGCTTCTGGCAGTCGTCATGTTTATAGCCGAGCCTGTGCATCCGATTAGCGGCTCAGTCGTTGTTGCAGTGATTGCCGGATCGCTTGGGTGGGCGCTAGGGCGAGGGCTTCCTTTCTGAAGTGATGGCTTTGATCGCTATGGCCGCACTGGAGATGGAGGTCAGCCAACACTGCTGCCCAAAGATAAGTCCCTTCCAGGCTATTGGCTGAGGGCGATTTCAGCAATTCGTCTAAGGCCGTTTTAGGTCCTTTCCAATGCGCCACGGCCACGGCCCTGTTGAGTCGGTGAATGGCAGATTCGGTGGATTGAGCCAGCAGGTCGTAGGCGGACACGATCCGGTCCCAGCGGGTTACGGCGAAATTTTCCGCCATACAGTGTTCTGCTGCAATGGCCGCTTCTGCGTGATAACGACTGAACTGATCGCCGCGAGCCGATTTTTCCAGCCAGGCCATCCCGCTCAGGATTTGTGCCTTGTCCCACTGGGAACGATCTTGGTCTTCCAGCAATACCAGGCCGCCATGAGCGTTGTGTCTCGCCGATAGCCGCGCCCCATGCAGCGACATCAATGCAAGCAATGCGTGGGTATTGGGGTGCTTGCCAGCGGGGTGACTGGCGACAAGGCTTGCCAAGCGCAAAGCTTCGTCACATAACTCACGGCGAATAGAGGCGCCATCGTGGTGAGATTGATGGCCTTCGGTAAACAGTAGATACAGCACCTGATGAACCGAGGATAGTCGGGCGCGGTATTGCTCAAGGCTTGGCGATGGCAGTTCCGGCGATAGCTGAGTGAGCCCCTTGCGTGCCCGTTGTAGTCGCTTGTGGGCCGCGGCTTCGCTGATAAACAGCCGCAAGGCAATTTCCCGAATATCAAAACCGCACAGAGTCTTTAACGCAAATACCAGCTGAGAGGGCAGCGGTATGGATTCCTGGCAGCACACAAACAGCATCCTAAGCAGGTGTTCGTCGGGTGCTTCCGGCGACGACGAAATCCCGTCATCGGCAATCTGACTCTCGTGAATTTGCTGTTGTAAGCGATGATGGGTGGCGGCTTGGCGCTTCTGGCCCAATATCTCGTTCAGGGC
>CAZLJY010000158.1:0-11800 GCA_964559945.1 uncultured Gammaproteobacteria bacterium
GGTTTAAGCCGGAGCTCTTCTTTCAACGACCGTTTCGCGCTCCTCATCACAGCGCATCGGCTCCAGCGTTGGTCGGCGGCGGCAACCCTCCTCAACCCGGCGAGATTTCCCTGGCCCATCACGGCGTATTGTTCTTAGATGAGCTGCCCGAGTTTTCCCGCCATGTACTGGAAACTCTGCGCGAACCTCTGGAGTCAGGCGCCATCACCATCTGCCGCGCCAGTTTCCAGGTGCGGTTTCCAGCACGCGTCCAGTTGCTTGCCGCTCTCAACCCCTGTCCTTGCGGATACTATGGCGTTGATGCCCGCTGCAGCTGCTCACCCGCCGCCATCCAGCGCTACCAACAGCGCGTGTCCGGCCCCCTGCTGGACCGCATCGACATGCACGTCATGATGCCCAGAATTTCTTTCAAAGAACTCAATGACGCCGAACCCGGTGAACCGTCAAAAGCTGTGCGCGAGCGGGTCACCGCCTGTCGAGCACGGCAATTGGAACGCCAGGGTATGTTAAATGCCAGCCTGGAAGGTGACGCCCTGCAAACCCATGCGGCTCTAAACAAAAGAGTAAGCACACTGCTGGAAACCGCATCAGAACAAATGGGTTTGTCCACCCGAGCCTGCCATCGAGTGCAGCGCCTAACCCGCACCATCGCCGACCTATCCGGCGCGCCAAATATCGGTATGCAGCATCTTGCTGAAGCCATTCAGTATCGGCAATTTGAGCGGCATTAGAGTGATCACAAATTATCCGCCAAATGCGTTTGATGGCGACTCCAAATCAAGCTTACGCGGGAACTGAACCCCAGTTTCTGCAGCGCGTTGCTGACGTGAAACTTCACCGCATCAACGCTTACGCCTTGTTTGGTCGCAATTTCGGGATTGCTCAGCCCGTGACGTACCGCTTCTGCGACCCGCCACTCAGCGGGCGTCAGAATATCTGGGTGCGCTGGGCGGCCTCGTGATTTAGTCATCGTGTATATGTATCAGATGAGGCTAGTATTTACCCTACCCGATTGGTATTTATGCCAATCTTCGTGCGGATTTTGGGATAGGCATTTGCCGACTAATCCTATCAATCCGAACTGCGCGCAATATCGAGACGAAGGCGACGGATTTCCATCAAAATTGCGCGACGATTAAGGCGCTGATTGAACCAGTTCTTAAAAGCGATCTGTCCGGAATTAGCCATTATCGCCAAACCTGCATACATGATTTGCTCGCGAGTCGTTTCAACATGAAAGAACTGCCAAATGCTGTAAAACAGGATTACGCAAGCGACTGCTACACCTACCCACACTCCAATGCGCAATGCGCTTCCGGGGCCCTTAAAGCTCGCTAACATTTCAGCGTGATAACCTAGTTGTTCCAGCTCATCAGAGAGCAATGCTTCGTCTTCCTCCCTCAATAAGCTGCGAAGTCGTTCATCAAAATCACTCATCAGATCCTCCTGTGGCGGGTGCTTCATAAATTGCTTTTAGTTTTGATCGCGCTGCCGAAATGCGGGACTTTATTGTGCCAATCGGAACGTCCATTGCTGCTGATAGTTCTGGGCCTGTCATTCCATCGATGTAAAACAACATCAACAGAGCGCGGTCAGAAGTAGAGAGAGCCTCTAACGCTTGTTTCAATGCAAAACTGCGCTCACTATCATCGACAATTTTAGGTCGGTAGGAGGCCGCAAGTTCAGTCTTGATGCGTCTTTGTCGAATAGACTTATCAATGTGATCATGTGCTCGCCTACGAACAATCGTATATGCCCAGGGGCCAAAACTTGCTGGATTCTGCAATCGGTGGATACTCTTTGCGATGGTTATCGCAGCGTCTTGCATAACGTCTTGAGAGTCTTCCGCATTGTGGGTTAGCCGGAAAGCAAACCGCAATAACGACGGATGCCAACGATTGTAGAGGCGCTTAAAGGCACGCTTGTCACCCTGCATGGCAAGAGCTGCCTCATACTCATCGAGCGCCTTCGAGAACTGAATTCCTTTAGTCTTTGACAATGCTCACCCAATCGCCGTGATCCATCCTAGCAGCGTGTTGAAAAACCCTCAGCCGGCACGATCCGGCGTTAAAAACGACCTCAAAATGCTCATGTACTGGCCAGTACACTGCGCTTTTTCGGCCGTTTTCGCCTTGTCTCGCACTCGACTGAGACTTTTTCAACACGCTGCTAGTCATAGAGTCAGTCGGAACTTGAAAAAGGTTCGATTTTTTTTCGTTCGCATCGAACCATTTAGAACGAATGGCTGACTATAGGGGTAACCATAGCGTTTCGCGCTGCAGAAAACGAAATAAAAGCAGGAGGTAGAATGAACTCGCCAACCCATGCACTCGATGCCGTACTTGCTGTGCGTGGCCTGTCATACGCCTACCCACAATCGGGGTTGCTGGCGTTGGATCAAATTAGTCTGGAGGTAACGCGTGGAGAAACCTTTGGGCTTCTCGGTCCATCCGGTGCGGGCAAAAGCACGTTACAACGTATTTTAACCCGACAGATTCGTCACCTTAAGTCCGGTGAGATAGAGTTTCTTGGCAGAGAAATTCGGCGATGGAACCAGGAACTTTATAAGAGAGTAGGCGTAGGGTTTGAGTTGCCCAATCATTATCTTCGACTAACGGGCCGCGAGAACCTTCAATTCTTCTCAAAACTTTATCAATCGCCTACACGCAACCCCCAAGACTTGCTGGACATCGTTGGACTTGGTGACGCGGCTGACAAGCGTGTCGGCGACTATTCAAAGGGTATGCAGGTCCGGCTAAATTTTGCCCGCGCCATTCTGCATGACCCGGAAATTTTGTTTCTCGACGAGCCGACTACGGGTCTTGATCCAACAACCAGCGCTTCTCTAAAAAAAGTAATTTCAAGCTTACGGAATGATGGAAAAACCATCATTCTCACAACGCACAATATGCATGATGCTGATGAGCTATGCGACCGCGTTGGTTTCATCGCCAATGGGCAACTGAAAGCGCTAGACACTCCTCAAAACCTCAAAGAGACTTACGGAGAACGTAAGGTCGAAGTCATCATGTTCGACGGACGCATAGAGCGATTCGATGTTGACGGCATGGGGGAGAATGATGCGTTCACTACTTTTTTAAAATCGGGAAAAGTTCGATCAATCCATTCTCAGGAAGCCAGCCTTGATCGGGTATTCCAGATCGTAACCGGAACGAGCCTCAATGACGGGTTAGTGTAATGGCGATGCTTATTTCGATGATCAACGAAGATATCCGCCTGCAGATACGTAGCTACTTCTATGCGGCGACTCTTTTCATGTTATCAGTCATATGTCTGGTAATTTTGGTAATACCCGTCTCTCCTATACCGCCGAAATTTACTGCATTGCTGATTTTTTCCGACTCCGCTGTTATGGGATTGGCCTTTGTCGGCGCATTGGTTCTTATGGAAAAAGGTGCAGGCACCTTATCAGCACTAAGCGTCACACCGATGCCTGGATGGGTCTATGTCTCGTCAAAGGTTATTACATTTACGTCATTGGGTGTTTTTAGTGGCGTGCTTGTCGCGAGTCTCGCGATGCGAGGGGAAATAGATATTCCTCTGCTTTTCAGCGCTCTGATTGCTTGCAACATGTTCGCCGTATTACTGGGATTCGCCCTGATAACCCGAGCGCCTAGCGTTAATGCCTTTCTCGCTAAGCTGCTTGTCGGATCTCTTGTTCTCGCTCTACCGCTGACCGTCTACTTCAACATCATCCCTGCTGTGTTCGGCGGCGTCCTAAAATTCATTCCAAGTTACGCAATGCTGTTGACTGTCGAGGCGGGCCTCAGCCCGGCGCCTATTGCCGCCGAAACGATTATCGCTGCTTTCTATCTCATCGCCTGGATTCTTGGAGGGTGGGTTTGGGCCCTTCGAGAGCATGACACTCAACTGGTGACCGGAGGACTGTAAAGATGCTTGGTTCACTAACAGCTATCTTGTCCTTTGACGCCCGTTCCATCGCACGCGATCAGTTCTTGCTGCTTGTTGTTTTGATCGTCGCAACGTTATTTGGCGGCCTTTCTCTGGTCGGCTATATGCGCGAAGACGTCGGTGCCAGCGTCATTCAGCCATGGATACCTTACGTTTTGGTCCTCGCCATCATCGCAGATCCCGCATCGTGCGGTATGGTGTTCGGCGTTTTCCTGATCGAAGAAATGGAAACGAAAGTACGTGCAGCTCTCATGATAACGCCGTTTCCTCCGGTTCTTTTTCTGTTGATGCGTACCCCGTTGCTCATCCTTTTCCTGACAGCTACTGGCTTAGTCGCTGGTATATCCTTGAGTGCTGCTTGGGAGGTCAGTGAACTAACCCTCTTTCAATGGTTTGCGGTTTCGGTTTCGGGCGCATTTATCGGTGTCCCAGTTATGATTTCGATATCAACAATTGCATCAAATCGCATCGAAGCGATGGCTATCGGGAAATTCTATTCTGCTTTCGTCATTCCACCGATACTTATGTATTTGTTGCCTTCGGAGGCGTGGTATCGGATGTTGTTTCTCATATTTCCAACCGCCCCAACCGTTCACGCCTACGAAGCATTCCGCGAGGGTAGTGATAACGCGGCATACCTTTGGCTGCTATTGGGGTTTGTTTACGCTGCCGTACTCACGGCATTTTCTATTAGGCGGTATCTACGAAAGTCTTATGGGGTTGTGAACGCCAATTGATGTTGGAGCTCATAGAATGTATGAGGTGGCATGGAATCTCGTGATCGTTTTGAAATGCAGATACCGGGCTTTATGAGCACTTTACCTTGGTTGCCCTTGATAGTCGCGAGCAATGTGTAGTCCGTTTGAAGCCTGCCACCGATTCCGGCGAAGGTTGCCACCCCCTGAAGGCAAGAGAGCATATCTCCTTGCTGGCATCGTCAACCGTTATTCAATAGGCAAATTCGACGACCAAGCAGCCTCTCGGCGTAGATTGGTCGGCCGCTAGCGCGTAGCAGGAAATCATTAGAAGTGATGTGGCGATCTAAATCTTCACTCTGTTACGATCTCCCGCAGCTCCTCAAGCGTCCACTTCGGTACTTCGTCAACGGAGATATCTACAAAATGATGTTGGTCTGTGTAGGGGACTAAGGACGTAAAGGCTCCAGTACGAGACTGAATGTAAATGCTATCAGCTGCATCCGCAGGCCAATAAAACCCGTTTTCCTTGTCGATTCTCAAGAAAACAACAATGTCAGTACCTTTTGAGAGCTCCACAGACACTCTTGAAATTTCCATACTGACTCCACCAGCGGTGCCGCCAAGCGTCCAAAACTCAAACGTTTTTTTGCCGTTTGATCCCTTTAATACTTCTGTCGTCTCCAAGGTATATATAGTAAATGGGCCCCTGGCTCGCCACGGGCCGCTAGAGGATTCCAGCGGTATTTCCTCTTCGTAAACTGCTTTTACTTCGGATATTCGCCCGACTACAATTGCAACGGCTTGATCCGCCTTATCTTCGACCGATTTGAAAAAAACGACACTTGCAAGAGGAATTTGTGGCGAGACCAATAATCCTATTGCACAAAGAAGAATGACAGGGAGCATTTTCATGGAGTATGTCCGCAATTATTCGGAGAACGTAGGCGTTACACGAGTCATTTATCCTTATCAACGTGGTGTGGTCAACTGATAATGAACAAAAAACACTGGAGCTTTTGGTTGGTCTGTTTGTTAGGACTGGTTTGGAACGTGGGTGGCGCGGCGAATTATTTGATGCAGACGAGCATAGAATTTGTGAACTCGCTGCCAGCCACACATCAAGCGATTATTTTTGATCGACCGGCCTGGGCAACAGCTGGGTTTGCGGTAGGTGTTTTCGGCGGAGCGCTTGGCTGCGTTCTTCTGATGCTTGGCCAGCGTGCTTGCCTACTAGTTTTTCTCCTGTCTTTAGCCGGTATTGTTGCCACTGTGATTCATATGATGAATGTCGCGATTTCCGGGGTGAAGTTCAGTGTTTTCGAAACAGTTGTCATGGGGGTTATCCCGATAATTGTGGCGCTGGCGCTTCTTGCCTATGCCAGGCATGCCGTGGCTAAGTATTCCGGTAGATCGGCCTTAGCCATCGAGTCATAATGAGTCTCAATGCCTGGACAGGTCGGCGACTTCTTGTGACCCTCGCTGGTAGCGATTAAAACTCCACTCACCCACCACTGACGAATGAGTGAACCTAAAATAAACCAGGCCCAGCACGTTATCCGTGTGACGGTTAACAGTAACCTCGAAAACATGGTGATTTTCTATCACTAGTCATTTCTGCTTCCGTTCCGAAGCCCATCTCAAGGCATATTTTGGCCTCAAATTCGACAGCGTTGGCATTACTCACCAGAAACCATGGTCATTTCCACGCTGGTTAAACGTTCGATGCCACGGTCGCTTTAGACAATGAAAGTCTTTCTACACCTGAAGGCTTTTGTCTGCCAGGATCCGACCACTAGTAGTGACCCTATTGGTGCGCGACGAAGAAGATATTGTTGAACGAAATATCGAACATCACCTATCTCGGGGCGTCTCCCATATTTTTGCCACCGACAATCTTTCGACGGACGGCACCACAGAGATATTGCTAAAGTATCAGCGTCTCGGGCTGCATACCTATTACCGTGAGCAATCCCATACCCACGACCAAGCCACCTGGGTTACGCGAATGGCTCAGAAGGCCCACCAGAAACTCCCCTCTTCTATCGTTTTTCATGTAGATACCGATGAGTTTTGGTGGCCAGATCATGGAACGTTGCCAAGTGTTCTGTGCGCGGAATTTGAGCGCTTCGATGGCATCGGCATGGTTCGCCGGGTCAACTATGTTGGCCCAAATATCGACGTACCAAGCCATACGTTTCTCGACCGCAGCGCAAAGATGTAGGTTGACGTAACGCTAACATATTGCCTGGTGTTCACCTGCAATTCGACAGCCCCGACTAGTCGCAAACCCTGATGTCCTAGCGGAGTTTGAAAACCGAAAAGTATCAGTTACTGACACCATAGCGAGCATATGGCGATACTCCGCCGGTTACGGTTTTCAGGCAGAGGTGAAAAACGCATGGTGACGTCCTCGATTCACAAGGAGCGTTTCCAATGAAGCTACCCACTTTGCCTCGACGTCTTTCAACCACCGCTCTTGTTGCAGCGCTAGCCATCAACACACTGGCGATCTCATCGGCGGCGCGTGGGCAGAGCACGATTGTTGATGCCAGCATGGCCAGCGGTATGTCAGCGGCTGTACCCCTGGCTGTTGTCGGCGTGTCTGGCGCAGCGGCCCTGTCTGCGGCGACCCTGCTGACCGTTAAATCCGTAGAAGTCAGTACAAGTGCCACATCGGTTGTCCTTGAAGGAGTGATTAATGGTGTTTCAAAAACCGTGACTTTTACGGTTGACGCGGCTACGGGTTTTGCCGTCGGTGCCGGAACCGTGCTGAGCACCGCGTCGGTTGCCGGCGGCGTGATTCTATATGAGGGTAGCCACGCCGTTGCCTTGATACCCAACCCGTTGGGGCAACAACTCATGCACCACGAGCAATTGACGCACCAGTAATTTGATTTTTTCGGTTGGCTCCTAGTCTCAAACAGGCCCTGAAATGACTCAAAAATCACCTCCATCAATAACCGAGCAATGGCGGCTGCGCTTCGCCATGATCTTGATTGGCATCATCAGTTTTGCAGGGCCGGCACCAGCGGGCCAACCCTGCGAGCAACTTGAGATGAGTGTTACTCAAATCAGCAATGGTATTAACCTGGCCGCTCAGACCGCTGAAGCGCTGGAAACACACGGGGTAAAGGTCGGAGTGATCGCGCGGATAGGCCAGGATCTTAGTAAATGGAATCAGCATTATTCTCATATCGGCATTGTCTACCGCAGTCGTTCAGCTGCCAGCGGTTCCACCTGGCGGGTTGTGCATAAGCTGAACGATTGCGAATCGGATCGAGCCAACCTTTACCGCCAGGGCCTGGCGGAGTTTTTCTCCGACCAGCCCCATGACTGGGAAACCGCGGTTGTTCCGTTGTCGCCGCAGGTAGCCCAAAAGATACTGCCGGCGCTGTCTGCCAATCAGCAAATTGCCACTCTGCATGAGCCCCGCTACAGCATGGTGGCTTATGCCTGGAGCACTCGCTATCAACAGTCAAACCAATGGGCAGTAGAGACATTAGCAATGCTCATTGATCCGAAGATTAGCACTCGCAGCCAGGCCCAGCGTTGGCTCAGTGACAGGGCCTACCGACCCGGCCGGTTGCGACTGGGCACCTTCACGCGGTTGGGTGCTAGGGTGACTAAAGCAAACGTTGAGTTCGATGACCATCCGAGTAAATTGCGGTTTTCAGGCCGCATCGACACCACCACAGCAGATTCGGTGTTGCGTTGGCTGGAGCAATCAGGAATTGGTGAGCCACGAGTGGTGGTTAGACTGGATCGGCAGAGGCGCTACTAGGCAACTGCAAGGCCATCGCTCAACTAAGTCAGCCGATTAACCTTCGTAAATAGACTCGCAACTCTTATACTTCTGACTCGACGTATTTTGATAGCCCGTAGCAACAAAACAGCCTTCGGACTCCATGTTAAT
This sequence comes from uncultured Gammaproteobacteria bacterium, assembly GCA_964559945.1. Classification (GTDB taxonomy): domain Bacteria; phylum Pseudomonadota; class Gammaproteobacteria; order Xanthomonadales; family SZUA-38; genus JANQOZ01. The sequence goes on from CAZLJY010000158.1 coordinate 8,545, forward strand.
GGTTGAGAGGTCATTGCCTGACTATCAAGAGCAAACGCCACTCGGATGGGAGCAAGGTAGGCATGGAAACACTCAGGTCAGTTGCGCGAAGGCCTTTCCACTGCGAGCAAGATTTGGTGGTTGCTATCCAAAAACTCGAACTTCTGATCGCTATTCCCAATCCTCACGTACTGGATTCTCTTAGAAATCTTCGCGAGCGCTGCATTCTCGATGCATGATAGATTCCAACTTCGCTGGGACCGCTCCCAAGATTGCGGAATCCTGACATACCATATTTCACCCGCCCGCCATCTTCGCAGCCAAGCAAGGTATTCCGAGCCTTCAGAAATCGGTTCCAGGACAGTGAGCGCAAAAACAACGTAGTCACAGCCATCTGTTTCAATTTTCAACCCGTAGTCGGTAGGACGAACCCATATTCTCGCGTAACGAATCTTTTCGGTCTTATCGCCGTAAAAAATTTCAGCCTTTGACCCTGACGCAGAACACCCGTTAAGAGCCGCAACAAGAGCTAACAACAGGAAAGAGGGACAAGCTAATTGCTGACTAAGGTGAGCCCAATGGGTTTTGCTCATGTAGCGCTCTTTCCTTGCGAAAGGCCCGCAACATGATTTAGCTTTGGCATCTGGGCGCATCCGAACAAATAGAGAAACGTTACTATAGTAAAGACTGCTAACTTCATCTCAAAGACCTCTTAAATATCTGCCGGGTAAATTTGGCCAATCCACCCAAATCCTTTCTCGCCTGCCCGGCACTGAGGCTGCAGCAAAATGCTAAGAGTTACCTGTGTTTTGAGACTGAAAGCCAATAGAAAGGACATTTAGACAGTCGAGAAAAATACTAATGGCACCATAAAATTCTTAAGCTCTGTTACGACAGCCCCGGTGCGACGGCCGCGGGGCCGGCAAAGGTGTTACATAAAACGCTTTCTTTAGCAGTGGCTTTGAGTAAGTAACGCTTGGTTTCGGCAGGTCCGCTTCCGATGTAACGCACCAGCAAGGGTAAATTGCGATTTGACCGAGGAAATCGATTCGGATAAAAATGCCGATAGCAAAACGTAACTTTACGCCAGCGATTCAAATGACACCATCAAGGAAAATGGATGTCTTCAACGCCCAGCCAGACACGCTTTGAACTAACCGCCCAAAAAGCTGAGCGCCAGGCGCAAGCAAACCCAGGGATTTACAAGCTAAAACTGCTGCTATTTGCCCTTCTTGGTTACGGGATCATCTTCGCTGTGCTCGCGGCTTTGTTGGCCGTCCTTGGCGGATTGATATACCTGGCGATACAGAGCACAGCGCTACTCCTGCTGCTGCTTAAGAAGAAACTGATCTTCCTGCTGATCCCTCTCATATGGGTGCTGGTAACCGCTTTGTGGGTCAAATTGGAGGCACCTAGAGGCTACCGGGTAACTCGCAAAGAACTGCCTCAGCTGTTTGTAGTAATTGACCGTTTAAGCCAACGACTTAAGTCAGCCCAAGTTCATGAGGTGCTGTTGACTCCTCAGTTTAATGCCGCTGTCGTGCAGACCCCTCGACTGGGCATATTTGGCTGGAATAAGAATACGCTGATTTTGGGTATGGAACTGCTGATGGTGTTGACGCCGAAACAAGCTGAATCGGTTGTTGCCCACGAGTTAGGTCACCTGTCAGGAAACCACAGTCGGTTCGCCGGCTGGATTTATCGAGTCCGCCAATCGTGGTATCGCATCATGGAGGCCTTTGAACATAAAGGAGGCATGGGCGCCCGTTTGATGGGTCGGATTTTTGACTGGTACGCTCCGTCGTTTGCCGCCTATTCTTTTGCCTTGGCAAGAGCCAACGAGTTCGAGGCAGACGCAATGGCCGCCAAAATCACCGACCGCCAGAGCACCGGCGACGCGCTCGTTAACGCCCATGTGGCTGCGCCTTTCGTTGATGAAAATTATTGGCATAATTTTTTCCTTCAAGCCGACCTACGTCCAGAGCCTGAGCACTTGCCCTGGGCGGGCCTGGGGTCCTGGCTGGCAAGCGATTCGGCTCATGACGAAGACCTCCAGCAACGGTTAGACGCGGAACTGGAGCGCAAAACCTCCTACGAAAACACTCACCCGTGTATTGCAGATAGACTCACTGCCCTGGACTTATCGCCGCGTGTTCCGGAGGTGGGGGATCAGTCTGCCGCAAACGCTTGGTTGGGTGAGAAGTTTGATAAGGTCGTTGCTGATTTCGATGTAGAATGGGCCGCTCAACAAGCGGACAACTGGCGCAACCGCTATGAATATGTGCAGGAGTCCAAAAAGTCCTTACAAACATTGGTCGAAAAGGAAATCGCCGACCTTTCCGACGATGAGCTATGGCAAAGGGCGACACTCACCGAAGAATTCGACCAACCGGACAATGCTATGCCGCTATTCGAACAGTTGCAGCAGCGCGTCCCTGATAACCCGGCCGTTGCCTTTGCCCTCGGCCGCTTGAACTTCGACCGGGATGATGATGAGACCCTAAGGCAAATGAAAATTGCCGCCCAGGCGCCCGAGTACGCTGTCAATGCGTGCAAAGTCGCTTACGCTTACCTGGAAAAGCGCAATCGCACCGATGAAGCCCAATGGTGGGTAAACACCGGCAATCAGCAGGCAGAAATCGAATTCGCCGCCCATCAAGAGCGATCCACATTACATCTCAATGACGACTTAGACCCACCATCACTTTCCCAGGAGAGCGTCGATGCAATAAAGGACGCAGTGAAAGCAACCGGCAAGGTGAAAAAAGCGTGGCTCGCGCAGAAATTTGTTGAACACTACCCTGACGAACCTGTTCTGGCTATTGCGGTAGTAGGACAAGGCTTTTTTGTGAGCGATGAATCTTGTCGCGAAACTATTTCCGATCTGATTGATCTCAACTATGACTTTTTTGTGGTACCCAAAATGGGTGATCACAAAAAATTGGCAAAGAAGATCATTGCCAACGGCAACCGAATATTATGAGAGCTGTCCCCGAAGGCCGTATTGCACGTATCGAAAGCGATCAGTTGGCTTGGAAGGGCCGGCGATTGGGCCGTGTAACAGGGCGTACTTAAGTAAACCCCGGAGGCAACCCGAGAACCATCATCGTTTAGGTAGATCACTGAATTTCTCGACGATTAGGGGTACCCGGGTCGTCGGTCAGTAGTGAAATGTTCAGATTGCCAGCCACGGTTGATGACTCAATAACCTTGCCACGGTCATCGGCGGACACTGTCTTCCTCGTCATGCTCGACCATAAAAATTCAGGACTTATGG
>CAZLJY010000159.1:0-11652 GCA_964559945.1 uncultured Gammaproteobacteria bacterium
GTATGGCCCTCGATACTCACTGTTCGATCTGGATATTGCCGCAAAAAACCGATTAGCCGATCAAGATTGGCTAACGATGCCGGTTTCAAGCTGGATTCAGCATTTTCAAACAACACGTCTCCTAAGGTGAACATCAATCCACGGCTAGTTTCACGAGCCTGCAGATTGTTGAGCTGACGACGCAAGGAATCGGCCGCTGCCGATGCCACTTCCGCTTCTTGCCGGGCCAAGTCCGCCTCTTTGGCCTGGGATTGCGCCAAAGCTCTGGCCTGCTCAGCTTCTTGGCGAGCTAAATCTGCACTGCGTTGCACTTCCGCTGAGTATTCCCGCGCCTGCTGTACCTCCTCTCGCGCCATTCTCGCCTCTTCGTCGCGAGCTAGGTTCTCCAGCCGCAATCGCTCCGATTCAGCCCGAGCCCGCTCGGCTTCTCGCAGCGACGCCTGCAATAAAATTCGATCCCGATCTCGTTCCAGCTGGGTCAACTCATCCTCTGATGCCGCCGCACTGGCAACCGCTCTGGCGATGTCAATGCGCCGCTCAGCGAGGTACGCCAAATGGGCGCGATCGGCGGAATTGGTGGATGCCGCCAGCTGAGCCATGAGGGTTCGCACCGCTTGGACCTCCAATCCTGCAAATTCGAAAATTTCCTTATTCGCTGTCAGCGCTTCAAAATCTGACTGCAATTTTTCCAAGTTCAAATCTTTACGCGGCGCAGAGCCACAGCCCACGATCAGACCGAACATCACAGTGGCCAGCCCCAGCGTCTTTAGGGGATTGGTGCCCTTTGGACCTACAACAGCAGTTTCTCGCGTCATCATCGGTCTCCACCGCCCAACTCAATGATGAGCGCTTCATTCGATTCACGGGCCTGTCGCGCCTGATCTCGGGCCTTCGCGGCAGCAGTCTTAGCCACCGCCAGCTCACTGTTTACGCTGGACTGCTGCGCCAACTGACGCGCGACGGTGTAGTCCCGGCTATCGGCGGCAGAGCGCGCCTCAGTCAGCTTTTCCCGCGCCCACTTAAGCTCCAGTGGCGCATGCTCCAACGCCCCATCAGCCGCTGCGTCTAGCGCCAGTTGATCAGCGCGGTCAAGAAAGTCGAGTGACGGCGGGGTACTAGCACAGGCGGCAAGGGCCAACAGTACAGCCACTGCGCAAACGCCACGGCAGGACATTGATCTAAGAAATTGGGTCGATAACAGTGCAGTCATAGCGGAAAACTTCAGTTTTATACGATCAGCCCCCTAGTGTGTGAACTAAGTCTCACCTTTGCAAGGGCAAGGTGGCGCAATGTATCCGCCAACTTACCCTACATCAACCAGTTGCAGGCAATTGAATGGCCGCATTAATAGGCCCGAGCAGGCAAAAAGGCTATGATTGGGACGTCAGTGATCTGACAAGGAAAAGCACTAAATTAAGGACGAATAGCGGGGGCTGATCAATGGACATCGGATATTTCCTCAAACTAATGAAAGAAAAGCACGCCTCGGACATGTTTTTGTCCACAGGCGCGCCCGTGAGCATCAAGGTCGAAGGTAAAATTTTCCCACTGGGAAAAGCTGGCCTGCCTGGCGGCATGGTGAAGAAGATCGCCTACTCGCTGATGGACGAAGGCGACGTGCCGGAATTCGAGCGAGAGCTTGAACTCAATCTGGCCATCTCCATCAAAGACGCCGGGCGATTCAGGGTCAACGTGTTTAAGCAACGCGGTGAGGTGGGCATGGTGATTCGCGCTATCCAAAGCGACATCCCTGCGATCGAAGAATTGTACTTACCCCCGCTGCTGCACGAAATGGTGATGGAATCACGGGGGCTTTTGTTGGTGGTCGGTGCCACTGGCTCGGGTAAATCCACCACCCTTGCTTCAATGATTGACTACCGCAATGCCAATTCCAGTGGCCATATCCTCACCATTGAGGACCCCATCGAATTTCTGCACAAACACAAGCGCTCCATTGTGAATCAGCGGGAAATCGGTATCGACACCCATCAATACAGCAAAGCGCTGCGCTCGGCTCTGCGCGAAGCGCCGGATGTTCTGTTAATTGGTGAGATTCGCGACACAGAAACCATGGAAGCGGCTTTGACCTTTGCTGAAACCGGCCATTTGGTGCTGGCGACACTGCACTCCAACAACGCCGACCAAACCATGGATCGGGTGCTGAACTTCTTTCCTGAGGCGCTGCATAAACAGGTGCTACAGAATCTGTCGCTAAACCTTCGCGGCATCGTGTCCCAGCGCTTAGTGATGACCAAAGAAGGCAAGCGGCGCGCTGCGGTGGAGATCTTGGTCAACACGCCCATGATCCGCGACATGATTCGCCGTGGAGAAATTGCCGATCTCAAAGAGGCGATGGAAAAATCACTCGATGCCGGCATGCAAACCTTCGACCAAGCCCTTTACGAGCTCTACAATGACGGCGTTATTGAGTTGGACGAAGCCTTACAGAAAGCCGATTCTCGTGACGGCCTCCAGCTTAAAGTGAAATTCAGTGAAGGTGGTGAGGCACCGGAAGCGGCGTTTTCCGACGACCTCTACGATCCATCGAGCTTCTGAGCCCACTAACCAACGTCACCGCAAGCCATATTTGAGGATGCAAGCGTGCAAAAATCTTACCTGACCGATCAAGACCTTGACCTGCTGAAACAACACGGCAAAACGGCCCAGTATTCTCCTGATCAAGTCATTTTGCAGCAGGACACCCAACCCGACTCGATCTACTATATTTGCAGCGGCATGGTGAAGGTGGACTTTTCCCACGTCTACAATACGGACGTTCTCGCTTACTTGCGGGCCGGAGAATTTGTTGGCGAGGTATCGTTTCTTGACGGCGGCGATTCCAGCGCGTCAGTGAGCGCGGTCAAGGAGGTTGAGATGCTGGAGCTCTCTCGTAAAGACCTAGATGCGCTATTGGACGCCGACCCAGGTCTAGCCGCGCGGTTTTTTCATACCATCGCCACCACACTGGCCACCCGAATCAGAGCCAGTAACTCTCAATAGCGGGCGGCCCTTGGCTTGCGTGAACGAGGCATTATTGAGCTGCTTCGCGATTGCGAAGACACAAGTCCTTCCAGCTCCTCTCGTCGTCGCTGGCTAACGGATACCGTGTTGCTCGGTTGCGTGACTGGTGCGGCCAGCGCGGTAACTTCGGCAATCTACCCGCTAGGCCAAAGCCTTGGTCTGCTGCCAGCTAATCGGTTACCCCCCGGCTTGTTGCCGGCAGCAGTCGCCCAGCAAGCCCCTAACACTTTACTGGCGTCCCACCCGGGACTGCGCATTTTGAACGATCGACCGATCAATGCCGAGACGCCAGCCCATTTGCTTGACGATGAGGTGACCCCTCAAGGGCGAATGTTTGTGCGCAATAACGGCATCCCGCCTCAGGACGTGGATGCCAACTCATGGCGCTTAACCATTAGCGGTGAGTCGGTGCTTCGCGAAACCACATTCTCCATTGCTGACCTTAAGCGCCAATTTACTCATCACAGTTACCAACTGCAGATCGAATGCGGTGGCAACGGACGCTCGGAATTCAGACCGCCGGCCTCAGGCAACCAGTGGACCACCGGCGCCATCTCTTGTGCACGTTGGACTGGCGTTCGCTTACGTGATGTTCTGCAGCACTGCGGCATTGCAGACTCTGCGGTCTACATTGGCTATCACAGCGCCGACACCCATCTATCCGGTGATCCGGGCAAAGCACCCATTTCCCGCGGCGTTCCCATGAGCAAGGCATTGGAGGATCAATCTCTCATCGCCTGGGCGATGAATGATAGCGATATCCACCCGCTACATGGCGCCCCCTTAAGATTGGTCATTGGCGGCTGGCCGGGCTCAGTCAGTGGAAAATGGCTGACCGGCATCGACCTGCGAGACCGGGAACATAACGGCGCAAAAATGACCGGCACCGCTTACCGGGTGCCTTGCAAACCGGTGGCGCCAGGCACCGAAGTGAGTGATAAGGACATGTGCATCATTCAATCCATGCCAGTGAAGTCCTTGATTACCTTTCCGGCAAGCGGACAGAGCGTGAAAGCCGGCCAACCGTTGGCGATTCGCGGCCACGCCTGGGCCGGTGACCGGACCGTGGCGAAGGTTCACACCAGCATCGACTTTGGTGCCACCTGGCAGTCTGCCAAACTCTCACAGGCCCCCAATCCACTAGCCTGGCAACGTTTTGTCGCGGCTGTCACCCTGCCCTCTAGCGGCTACTTTGAGGTATGGGCCAAAGCCACCGATAGCGCGGGAGAAAGCCAACCGATGCTGGTACCCGGATGGAATCCGAAAGGCTACCTGAATAACGCCTGCCATCGCATCGCTTTGTCTGCGACATGAGCGTTGTGCCATTGTCTTTGGGCGCGGTTGCCCTACTCAGCAGTGTGTTCGGTGAAATCCCCGTGGATGGAACCAGCGGCCTGAAAAAGGCACCTGACTGGGAACTGGTGCGCGCTCACTGCAGCAGCTGTCACTCACTAAATTTGGTCACCAGCCAACGAGGGGATCGCGCGTTCTGGCTAAAATCCATCCGCTGGATGCAAAAAACTCAAAACCTGTGGGTTCTGCCGGCGGACCAGGAAGACAAAGTTCTCACCTATTTGAGCACCCAATACCCAGCCCAGGAGTCGGGCCGAAGACCGCCCCTTGCGCCGCAGCTAATGCCTCACTGAGGCACGCCCGCGCGGTATTTGTCGACCAGTTCCAAAGTCTGTTTGGTCAGGTAATGTTCGTTACCGTGGATAGCCATACGCCGCTGCAAAGCATCTTCGGCCGCCCCTAAAGCGGATTGGGGTTGATCAAGCTCAGCATGAATCTGGGCCGTGAGCAGTTGGACTTGGGCGGCAACCTCATTGACGTCGCGATGGGTGATTTGTATCAGGTCAGCCATTAACGCTTGGCAATCAGCCAACGCGCCCTCTAGCTGCCCTTGGGCAACGCGTATCTTGCTTTGGGTCAAGCGCAACCGCAGTCGGGTGTCGTTGGTTTTGGGTAACGATGCGGTGACCTGTGCCGCTTGTTGGGCGGCTGCTTGGGCATCGTCCAGGCTGTCATTACGTAAATACACCAGCGCAAGGTTAGCCAAGGCGCGCCCCATGCTGGGATGATTAGGGCCTAAGATGTTTCGCCGAAGTGATAAGGATTGCTGCATTAATGGCAGCACTTCATCGACACGGTCTAAGTCCATGAGCAACGCTGCCAGGTTGTTGTAGCTATACATCAGGTTGACATCTGGGTCTCCAGGCTTGGATTCCTTTAATCGAATGTCTTCCAGGTAGTGCACTTCCGCCTGTTCAAGATCGCCCAACTGGTGAACGGTCACCGCCAGGTTTCCCACCACCAACGCCGGATCATACTTCGGCGTCTGGGGATCAATGCTGTCCAGCAATGTCTGAGCCCGTTGCAGCATCTCCAGCGACGCCTCGTTTTCCTCATACCACGCCAGCACAACACCGAAATCGTTGAGGATGGTCACCTTCAGTAAGTCCGGGGTATCGGGCCCAAAACCTGCAATCGCCTGCCGGTACCATTTTTTCGCTTCGGGCAATTGATCCTGCTCATGGGCCAGCCAACCAAGGTCTGACTGGTTGCGAACGGTATTAGGATGCTCGGCGCCATAGGCCGCCAAATTTTTTTCGTAGGCTAAAGTGAGCTGTGGATGGGCCAGGTCCATTCGCCCCAGGCTAAGCAGGGTCCAACCCAAGGTGCGACGCACCGCTGCTTCAACTTCCGGTAAATCAGAAAATCGGTCCCCGATACGATCGCCCGCTTGGGTCAAAACATCGCGAACCGTGGGCGCCTCTGGCGCCTCAAAGGGATCGCCTTCCGACATAATCTCAACCAGAAACTCGCTCACAGCTTCCGCTTTCGCCGCCTCACTGCGCGCCTCACTGGCCGCCTCACTGGCCTTTTGTGCCTGGGAAAACGCCACCACCAAACCAATGCCTAGGGCCACTATGACAGCGCTGACGCCAGCCAAAAAGCCCGCGTTGCGACGGATGAATTTACCCGCGCGATAGCGTCGACTGTTACGTCTTGCGCGGACTGGAAGGCCACTGAGATAGCGTTCGATGTCAGCTGCCATCTCGGCGCTGGAGCCATAGCGAAGTGCCGGCTCCTTTCGCAACGCCTTCATCACGATGGCATCCAGGTCGCCGCGAATATCCGTCGAGTTAAACCGTATGTGGGTGGGTGTGGATTGACGCAGACTGGAACTGGGTAAGGTGGGATCCTGATGGCAAATGATCTCTTGCGCATCAGCAGGCGACAGTGCTGACACCTCATAAGCAGGCCGACCGCCCAGTAGCTGATACAACAATAAGCCCAAGGAATAGATATCACTGGCCAGGGTTACTGGATCCCCCCGCACCTGCTCCGGGCTTGCATAGTCCGGGGTCATGGCGGAGGTTCCGGTCAGGGTATAGGCACCGCCAGTGTTTGCGTCGTTGTCCAGCACCTTTGCAATGCCAAAATCCAGCAGCTTTATTTCACCCGCCTGATTCACCATAACGTTGGACGGCTTTAGATCTCGGTGAACAATCAGATTGGCGTGGACTGCGCCCATCGCACTCAAGAGATCTAAAAACAGGTGCAGCCGCTGACGCAGGTTCAGACTTTGCTGGCGAACATAGTCGCCTAAGGCCTGACCAGTGATGTATTCCATCACCAGATACGGCAATCCATCGGCGGTTGTGCCACCATCCAATATCCGCGCCACATTGTCATGCTGAATATTAGCCAGCACTTGGCGTTCCACCTGAAATCGGGCCAACAGCTGATCGCGAATCATTTGAGGCGCTTGAAACAATTGTCCGCGAATCACCTTCAGGGCCGCGTCCTGTTCGAATTCGCCGTCCTCTCGATGGGCCCGATACACGGACCCCATCCCGCCTTCAGCCAGCAACGCGTCCAATCGCCATGCCCCCAGCTTCTGACCAACCAGGTCGTCACTGGACGCCAATTGCTGACCCAAGTTTTCGTCAAGCCCCTGATCAAGCAATTGATGTCCGCCACCATCAGCGGCCAGCAACCGGTCAACCGCAGCGGTCAGTTCGGGGTCGTTGTGAACATTGGCGGCAAGCCAAGTCCGTCGGTTACCGGTAGGTTGGTCCAGTGATGCCTCAAACAGCTCCAGAGCTCGGGCTGAGACCGACGAGGACGACTTAGTCTCTGGTTTCATCGCTGAGCCGATCAATCAGCCAGGCACGGGCGGCTCGCCAACGGCGTTTGACGGTTGCCGGGGAAATCTCCATGGCCACCGCCGTATCTTCCACGTTCAGCCCGGCAAAAAATCGCAGTTCCACCACTTTGGATAATTCCATGTCGACCTGGCCAAGATCCGTTAAGGCCTCATCCAGGCTGAGAATTTCCACATCTTCGAATTGGGTTAACGCCTGACCACCAGTAAGGGTAATCCGTTTCCCCCAGTCCCTTTTGGCCGCATTGCGTCGGCGCGCTTGGTCCACCAGAATCTGCCGCATAACGCGGCCTGCAAGACCCAAAAAATGGTTTCTTCCCTGCCAATCAATGCTGTTGACGTCGACCAATCGCAGATAGGCTTCATTCACCAATGCGGTGGGCTGCAAAGACACTGCCGCTTGCTCTCCAGCCAATGCGCGCGATGCTACTGCGCGAAGCTCGCTATACAGGACGTCTATCAGCGCGTTTAAGGAAGGTTCATCACCGGCGCGCCAGGCTTTCAGAAGATGGGTAACTTCAGCTTGAGACACCACGGCTGCCTGTAATGGGACACCTCGAGTATAACCGGCTGCAATGCCCGACAGACGCTCAGCAGATGATCGGCAACATTAGTTTGCAGCCGCAGCGTTGACTAAAACCAGGCCACAAGGGGATGGAGAGAGGGGTGACTTAGTACTTGTGCCGGCAGCGGGGCAGCCATTGGTTGGCGCACAGGGACCGCAGTTCCCGCTTATTTCGTGAGGTTGCGGCATAACGCCCTTTGCGCTTGGCCACGTCCTCTAAAACGGTCATGCAATCGGACCTTAAAGCCGGTTTGTCATCCCCTGCATCGGGCATACAAGCGCGCTTCGGCTGGGTAATCGCGTCGGAATTAGAGACTTCCATCGCCACTGGCTGGACGTTTTGATTCGCCTCAGCAGGGGCGTAAGCTGCCGTTGCTGGAGCCCCGTGGGCACCTAACTGATGATCCGCGGTGGCAACCAACGTGACGAAAAGAGAAGAAAAACCGACGATTGCCCGTGTCAGGTGCTGATTGCCCATCGATACCCTTCTCCCTGGTTACTGAATATCGACAGTACAGTAAACTTCGTACACGGTAAAGCGCCATGTTGGAATATCGGCAAAACGGTTAATCAGTCAGCAGGCTCTACCTGAAACACCACACCATCAATGCCCGTCACGGTCACTTTTTTCCCGACAGGCATGTCTGGCCCAGCAACCCGCCAGCTAGTGTCATCCACATTGACTTTGCCAACCCCGTTAACAATCGCCTCAGCTAAAGTGAAACTGCGACCTACGTACTGCTCGCCCCGTCGGTTAAGTTGAGGCTGATCGGAGGTGACCGGCTGACGTTTACGGTAATTGATCCAGCCCACAATGCTCAGCACGGAAAACACCGAAAATGCGACCCACTGTATTTCCCAGCTCATGGGAATAAAAAACAGCAGGATACCGGTGGCGGCCGCAGCCAGCCCCAGCCACAGAAAGAAACTGGCTGGCGCCATCAACTCGATGGCCAACAAGACCAACGCCAACGCCAGCCAATGCCAACTGTTCATCGACTCCAGTGCTTCAATCATGAGGATGGATCACCGGGTAAAAACGGATTGCCAACAATTGCGCTGGTGTCTCTGCGTGGAGGATCATCGTCGCCATCGTCATCATCGTGGTCGTGAGGCGGCGAATCGGCCGCCGATGCTTTAGCCAGCTCCATGACCCCCGCCACCGTTCCCAGCACACCCGCGGTTTCCATGGGCATCAGTATCATCTTCTGGTTTTTCGCCGTGCCAATTTCTTTTAGGGCTTCGACGTATTTTTGCGCCACAAAGTAGTTCACCGCTTGTACGTTACCTTTGGCGATGGCCTGGGACACCATATGGGTCGCCTTGGCCTCGGCTTCTGCTAGTCGCTCCCGCGCCTCAGCATCGCGGTAAGCCGCTTCTTTGCGACCTTCTGCATCAAGCACTGCAGCGCGTTTTTCCCCTTCAGCTTTTAGCACTTCTGACTGACGTTGACCTTCAGCTTCCAGAACCGTGGCGCGCTTCTCCCGTTCAGCCTTCATTTGTCGGGCCATCGCGTTGACCAAATCTCTGGGTGGCGTGATGTCTTTAATCTCAATTCGGGTGACCTTAATGCCCCATGGGGTTGTGGCCTCGTCCACCACACCTAGCAACCGGGCATTGATTTCGTCCCGTTTAGAAAGGCTCTCATCCAGGTCCATGGCACCCAGTACTGTGCGGATATTGGTCATGACAAGATTGAGCACCGCATGCTCCAGCTGATTGACCTCGTAGGCAGCTTTGGCAGCATCCAAGGCTTGGAAGAACACGACCCCGTCGACGGTAACCACGGCGTTGTCTTTGCTGATCACTTCCTGGGAGGGGACGTCCAGCACCTGTTCCATCATGTTGATCCTGTGGCCCACTGCATCAACCCAGGGGATGATCAAATGAAAACCAGGACTTAAGGTCCGGATATAACGTCCAAAACGTTCTACGGTGTATTCAAAGCCCTGGGGAACCACCCGGGCCCCTTTCAACACGGTCAGTACGGCAAACCCCACCAGTACCATTACGAAGATTGTTGATGCTTCCATACCCTGCCCTCGGTGTGATCCCAGCGCTTAGTATAGCTGCCCTTGCATGGCTAACGAATTTTTCCCGTTAGTTTAAGAACTAACTGCCCGCGATGGTCATCTCGCCCATCAGAATCGAACCACAGCGAGTACCGGATCGTTCGTCCAGGTCGGAGCCTAAGGCTTGGATGTTAGCAAACATGTCTTTCAGATTACCGGCAATGGTGACCCCTTCCACGGGCTGGACGATTTTTCCACCTTCCACCCAGAAACCTGCAGCGCCCCGAGAATAATCTCCCGTGGTAATGCTGACACCCTGCCCCATCATTTCCGTCACAATAAGTCCACGGCCCATATCGCTGACTAAATCATCAAAGGATCGCTGACCCGGCCGCAGTGTTAGGTTATGCACGCCGCCGGAATTTCCTGTGGTCTTAAGGCCTAATTTTCGCGCCGAGTAACTGCCCAGCACAAAACCTCGCAGGACCCCGTCAGCAATAATTTCACGAGGTGCACAAGCCACCCCTTCACCGTCAAAGCTACTGGAGCGCAAGCCCCTAGGTAACCAAGGCAGCTCTTCGATGGTGACGAATTCCGGAAATAGACGCTTGTCCATCTCATCACGCAGGAAGGACGAGCCTCGATACAAATTGCCCCCGCTGATGCCCGACACCAGATGCCCCAGCAAAGACCGCGCGGTTTCCGGCACAAACAAGACCGGCGCGCGGGTGGTGGCAATGGGCTGGGCACCGCAACGGGCCACGGCGCGCTGGGCCGCGTTGCGCCCGATGGTTTGCCCATCAGCCAGTTGCTCATGATGGCGCTTGGTATCAAACCAGTAATCCCGTTGCATGGAGTCGCCATCTTTGGCTACCACCAGGCAGCTCATGGAGTGGCGGGTAGATCGACGCTTGCCCATAAACCCATGGGAATTGGCGTACAGCGAAACCGCATTGCCGGTGGCTACGCTGGCCCCTTCGGAGTTTTCAATCCGACTATCGGCGGCTAAAGCTTCCGCCTCGGTTTCAGTGGCAAGCTCAATGGCCTGCTCAGCCGTGAGCTCCCAGGGAGACCACAGGTCCAGATCGGGAAGCTCAGTGGCCATCAGCTCAGCGTCAGCTAATCCATGGCAAGGGTCTTCCTCGGTGTAACGAGCAATGGTGCAAGCCTGATCTAGGGAACGTCCCAAGGACAGTTCGCTGAGGTCTGCGCTGGAAGCGCTGCCTTTGCGCTGACCAAAATACACGGTCACGTTGAGGCCCCTGTCCTGGCTGTACTCCAGCGTTTCCACCTCACCCATGCGCACCGTGGTTGAAATACCCAGGTAATTGCTGGCGCTTATTTCGGCATGATCGGCGCCGGCTTGCTGCGCTCGCTGCAACATATCGTGTGCAATATCGCTCAGTCGCGACAGCTCAGTGTCGGACCAGACGTCTTTACCCTCAGCGGAACTGTGGTTATGATTTTTTTTCATTATGAATTGGGTTCCGTGTCAGTGACCGAAGACGACATCAGCGTCAGTAAATCTCAGCGTAAACGCGAGGCCAACCAGCTTTTTGAGCTGGGCGGCCGATTGGTAAAATTGAGTCCAGCTCAGCTTGATGGCCTGACCTTGGAGCCGGACGTGCGCGAGCTCATCGAAAAGGTCCAGGGCATCACCCGCTTTGTGGCCCGCAAACGAGAGTTGATGTTTCTGGCCAAACAGCTGCGCCGAGCGGACCGCAGCGAATTGCTGGAGGAGATGGAAAAACTTGATCAACCTCATTTGAGCGAGCGTGCGGCCCTTCATCGACTGGAGGCCTGGCGCGAGTTCTTGCTGGCCAATGGCCGCACCGCAGTAAGCCAGCTTTGCAGCCACCATCCCGAAGTGGATCGCCCAAAAC
>CAZLJY010000160.1:0-11603 GCA_964559945.1 uncultured Gammaproteobacteria bacterium
GGACTACGTGGATGGCCAACCCATCGATGGCTTCGTCCAACAACAAAGCTTGTCTCTATCAGAGGTTGTCACCCTATTTTTGCAAGTATGCGACGCGGTGGCTTTTGCCCAGCAAAATCTGATTGTTCACCGAGATATCAAACCCTCCAATAT
Source organism: uncultured Gammaproteobacteria bacterium (assembly GCA_964559945.1). Lineage (GTDB taxonomy): Bacteria > Pseudomonadota > Gammaproteobacteria > Xanthomonadales > SZUA-38 > JANQOZ01. Next base: position 154 of record CAZLJY010000160.1, read on the forward strand.
TTTGGTCGACAGCAATCAACAGGTTCAACTGCTGGATTTTGGTATTGCGAGACTGGTGGAAGAGGACGGGGGCGATGTCACCACCACACGGGCCTTTACTCCGGGATATGCGGCACCAGAACAAAAAGCAGGCGCCTCAGTCACCACAGCCACCGATGTATTTGGATTGGGAATGGTGCTGTTCGAACTGCTCACCGGTGCTCGAGCTGATACCGAGGACAGTGGCGATCTGCGGGCCGGCCAACTCGCCCAGCTGCGCAGGCGAGACCCAGAGCTGGCCAACATCGTGGCCATGGCCATCCGCCCGGAACCCGAACGCCGCTATGCCTCGGCTGCCAGTCTGGGCCAGGATCTGCGACTGTGGGAAACCCACAGACCCACCGTGGCCAGCCCAGATTCTCGGTTTTATCGGTTAAGCAAATTTGTCCAACGAAACCGCAGCGGCGTTGTTGCCGCACTATTGGTTTCAGTAATAACCCTGGCCGGAGTATCAACCACTGCCTGGCAAGTCCGGCAAACCCGCGAGGCTTTGGTTCGCGCCAGTGCCAACGCTAGCCAAGCCGAAGCGGTGCAAAATTTCCTGCTGGAGATGTTTGACGAAGCAGACCCATGGACCCATCAAAACAACCCGCTCACTGCCAATGATTTGCTGGATACGGCATTGGAAAAGCTGCCTCAAAGCCTGACCGAACATCCCGAGCAAAAAGCCTCGGTGACGTTAGCGTTAACCCAGATCCTACGTAATCTGGGTCGACAAGAGGAAGCCATCGCTCAGGCCAAGCTAGCCACTACGCTTTTTCTTGAGGCGGGCAACGAACAGCAATCCATTCGAAGTCGCCTGTTACTCGGCGCCATTTTGATCGACGTTTTAGACCAAGAACAAGGTGAGCAGGTGCTGACCGCGTTGGTCACCGATACCGACAAGCCTGATCTGATCGCTGAGAGCGTGGAAGCCAGGACACTGCTGGCGCGGTTTTACACATTGACCGGGGGTAACCTGGAAGGACAAACAGCCCTCATTCAGGCCGTGCAAGCCGACCTACCCAAGATTGCTGACCAGCCAGAACATGCCGCACTGGTGGGCGAGGTTTACACCACCATCGCCGAGAATTTCGAAAACCAAGGTCTTTATGACCAGGCCTTTGACGCCGCCATGGAATCGGAACCCTGGCTCACCAGAGCCTACGGAGCTGACCACCCAACCGTTGCCAATGCGTTGAGCTTTCAGTCCACTGCCAGTTTCGAAATGGGCCAGTGGGATCACGCAGAAGAGTCTCTTCGCCGCGCAATTGGTATTATTCAAAGCCGCTACCCGGAGCGCCACCCCACAATGCTCTGGGCTCAATACCAACTGGGCCGCACCTTGTTGGAGGGTGGGCGCTATAAACGCGCGTTAGCGCACTACGAAAGCTTTTATCAGACCTGTGTCCAACAACTTGGGGCCCAAGACCCGCGAACCATCATGGCGCAAATCAACTTGGGAATGAGTTTCCAGCGAACAGGCCAGTTGGAAAAAGCTCACAGGGAATTATCCCAGGCCGTGCCAATATTGGTCGAACAATCCGCTGACCATCCAAAGGCAGGCGTTGGCCTGGTGCGCTGGAGTGAAGTGATATCGGAGCGTGGCGAAAAAGCAGACGCCGACGTGAAATTCGACCAAGGTTTGAGTTTGCTGGAGCGGGTGTTAGACAAAGACCATCCGCTATATGCCCGCGGCCAGGTTGCTTTGGCTGAACACCAACTGCGCCACGGCGACCCATTGGCGGCAAAACGCACGCTGGAGCAATACCTTCCTGTATTGATCAAAACCTATGGCGAAGATCAGGAGTTTGTTTGGGCCGCCCAACTTCAACAGGGCCTGGCGTTAGCGGCGTTGGATCAACATGAAGAGGCATCCCAACTGATCTCAAGCAGCATGGCTTCACTCGGTACTGAACGCTACCAACAAAAATACCAAGGGGTTCTAACCCGCGCCCAACAGGTTTACGGGTCCCTTCGGTAACGCCGGAAAAATCGAACGAGAATCTGCTTAATTCGTTGCCACCACAGAAGCTGGTGGTGAAGTCTTTATCCAGCCAGCCATCGATCCAGATGATCAGCAAAGGTTTTTCGTTCGCTGTTTGTCATCGCCGGTGGACCGCCAGTATTGATGCCACTGGCACGCATGGTATCCATGAAATCGCGAATGTTGAGGCGGGCGCGAATGTTGTCTTTGGTGTAGAGCTCACCCCGCGGGCTGAGAGCTTGAGCGTTTTTTTCTATCACCTCATCGGCCAATGGGATGTCGCTAGTGATGACCAGATCGCCAGCGCTCACCCGACGGACAATCTCGTTATCTGCCACGTCAAACCCGCTGGCCACCTGCAGTGTGCTGATGTATCGCGATGGTGGCACCTTAATGGCCTGGTTGGCCACTAGGGTCATTGGGGTTGAGGTGCGATTGGCGGCCTTAAACAAAATCTCTTTGATCACCACGGGACAGGCATCGGCGTCGACCCAGATTTTCATCAGGCGACCCCCTGGACAACTAACAGGGTTTGGTTTTTTTGAATGTTCACTTTATGCCCCTTTGAACGATACAACCTCAATGACGGAAACTGTGGTCTACCCGGCACTGACTTTCAAAGTCGGCGCATAAAGTGAGCAGTCGCCTCTGCTACTATTAGAACTATCCACTCACGCCCCTTCGGGTGTGTCGCCGTTTCACCCAGCAGATCCGACCATCATGAATCAACCAGTGAGCCAACTACAAAACGTATTTGACCAGCAACGGGCGCGGTTTTCCTTCGCCAGCGTGCCGAGTGTGGGTGAGCGTATCATCCAACTGCGAGCGCTGGGTGATGCCTTGCGCAAAGCTGAGGGCGATCTGGTTGAGGCCGTCAATGAAGATTTCGGCGGACGCAATTCCATCGAATCCCGGTCGGCTGAAATCGCCGTGTGCATTGGTACCATTAACGACACCATCAAGCATCTAAAAAAGTGGGCAAAGCCCCGCCGAATGGCCAATCTTGGCAATAGCATTCCGGGCAAAACCTACATCCAGCGCCAGGCCAAGGGCATCATCGGCGTGATTTCGCCGTGGAACTATCCGGTTCAACTCGCCCTTGTTCCAACCATCACCGCGTTGGCAGCGGGCAATCGAGTCATGCTCAAGCCCTCAGAACTCACCCCCGCCACCAACCAGGTGTTAACCGACATTCTTGGCGCGGTGTTTGACGACAGCCAGGTGGCGGTGATCACCGGTGAGGCTGATGTGGGTAAAGCGTTTTCCGAGTTGCCCTTTGACCATCTGTTTTATACCGGTTCCACCCAAGTAGGCCGACTGGTTGCTATGGCGGCGGCCAGCAACCTCACCCCAGTCACCTTGGAGTTAGGCGGTAAAAGTCCCTGTTTGATGATGCCTGATGCCAGCCCCGATACCCACAGCCAATTGGTCACCTTTGGCAAAGTGTATAACGCCGGGCAGACCTGCGTTGCGCCGGATTACCTGCTGGTACCCAAAGGCCAGGCAAAGGACTACGCCAAGGCCGTCATTGACCACGCCAACGCCTTTTTTAATGACCCAGCCCAACCGGAAACCTATACCGCCATCATTTCGGAAAAACACCACCAACGGCTGACCTCGATGGTGGATGAGGCCAGGGCAGGGGGCGCTGAGGTGATCAAGGCCGATAAGGTTGGGGCCAGCAATCCGCGCTGCTATCCACCCACGGTGGTGCTGTCTCCCGATCCAGACGGGACATTGATGAAAGAAGAGATTTTTGGCCCGGTACTGCCGATCGTCGAATATGAAAAACTCGATGATGCGCTGGACTATATCAACCAACGGGACCACCCCTTAGCGCTTTATGTATTTGGTCAAGACACCAAAGCCGCGGAGTCGGTGTTGGACCAAACCACCTCGGGTGGCGCCACAATCAACGGCACAATTTTCCATGTGGCGGTGGAGCATTTGCCCTTTGGTGGTGTGGGGAAATCCGGCTATGGGGCTTATCACGGCGAACGGGGCTTTGCCGAGCTTTCCCACGAACGATCAGTGTTAGTGTTTCCCCGTTGGAAATTTCTTACTGAATTGGTCACACCGCCATTTGGCAAAGCCATTAGCTACTTTACCGGCAAGCTCATCGACAAACGCCGATAAGGCAAGTTTCCCTGGCAGGCTTACTCAAAGCCGTTGCCGTAAAGCCATTCGCCCGCTGCACATTCAGCGGGCTGAGTGGCGTTTGATACCACCACATCGTCTAGAAAAAAGCCTGTGGCGGACTGGAACGTATCGCTGGAAAGACGCCAGCGAATTTGCACTCGACGGCCAGCAAAATCACTGAGGTCAGTTTGCTGAGTGACAAAGCTGCCGCCGCTGTCGCCATTAAACGCCCGTTGACTGCTGGGGTATTGGCAGGCGTTAAGAGGTGGGCTTCCGGTCAAGGCGAAAACCCCAGGGTAACCGCCGTCCGGCGGTAAATCCTGCCAAGGCCCGCCGTCCACCGACAACTCCACTACCACCCCATCAAAATCGTCTTCCAGGTTGTATTGAGCTGCGTAACTCAGCACCGCGTCGGCGCTTAAGGTCATCGGCTGTGAGGTTAATGATGCACAGATATTGTCGGGATAGTTTTGACCAGGATTTGCGCTGAGATAACTCCGGCCACCGCTGCTAGCTGCGGTCGCAGTGATCTGCCAAGGTGCCTCTACAACAGCCAGCGACAACTCTTCGGCACCATCCTGATATGGTCCGGCCTGGTCTTCCGTCTTGCTGATAGCCGCGTAGGCCACTGGCGCTGACGGCGGCGCCCGATTGCCCAGGGAATCAACGGCCACATAGCGGTAATAGTGGGTGAGCCCTGGCGTTGGTGTGGGATCACTAAACCCTGGAGCGGTTAACTCCTGGGCAATGCGAGTAGCTTCGTCGGGGGTAAAAAACGGATCGGTATCTCGGTGAACTTCGTAGCGGATCTGCGCACCTACACAACTTGCGGTGGCCTCTGGCCAGCTCAACTGAGCTGCGCAAAAACTGCCTGCGCCAGTAAGCGTCATTGCACCGGGGCCTGTGTTGGGCGTTAGGGTGCAAGCACCTTCAGAAACCAAGCTTCGACAAGCACTCACCGGGCCCTCGCCGCAGCCATCCACTGCGCGCACTCGGTAGGCGTAGCTCACGCCCCCTTGAGCCATTGCATCGACAAATTCACCGCCAGAAAAATAGCCATGAAACCGCTCCTTTCCATCACCGCAGTTACCGTTGCGACGGTAAACTTGATAACCCTGGGCGCCGGCAACCTCGTCGACGCTAATGGTGATTCCGGCCCCGTCGGTGGCCAGTGTCAGTGCTGGTGGATCGACCACGGCGCTGTCGCACTGGGCAGCAGAAACCAGCAACGCAAAACCCTGTTGTGATGAGGCTGGGTGGGCGTTGCCAACGATGTTTGATGCAATCACCGTCACGGTATAGGTACCGGCATCCGGGTTGCTTAGCAGGACCTGCTCAACGGGATTGAGGGTGTCGATCAATCCACCCACCACACTTTCGCCGTTGACTATTCGATTACCCAAGAAGGTTTGGGATGGGCTGCTAACCGATAAATCCAGATTGTTAACCAGCGCAACGGGCGAAATAAACGAGGGTGCCGGGTCGTACCACACCAGGGTTGCTCGCAGCGGCTGGCCAGCAGGCACAGTCACCGGAACGCTGAATGATTGACCTTGGCTTAGGCCCGCCATATTTGGCAGATCCCACATGCGTAACTGACGCGAATCGCCACTGAAATACAGGTTATTGTCCAACCAAACCCGGCCCCAGCCGCCATCGGATTGAGGAGTGCTGGCATGGGTCCGTGTGCCACCTAGCAAAAGAGCCTTGAGCAACACACCGCTAGGGACATAGGCGTCTGCGCTGCTTCGAACACCCGTTGGGTAAAATCCGTCAACAAAATACTGACGCGCTAACGCAGCGGCACCGGCCACCGCCGGCGTTGCCATAGAAGTACCACTGAACCCAGTGATTTGAGCCGGCTCAATGCCCGTGTTGTTGGTATCTCCGGCGGCGGACTGAATCATCACCCCAGGCGCACTGATATCGGGTTTAATGCGTCCATCGGATGCTGGCCCACGACTGCTTAGGGGCCACAAGGTGGGGTTGTTTCCGCGATTGTTAGCCGCAACCGTCAGACCGTGTTTGGCATGGCCAAAGTGAAACACCCGTTGATCGCCGGGCTGGCCGCCGGCATTACCGGCAGCAAATACCAGCAGCATATCCTCGTTGCGCCATAGAAAATCGTCCACCGCAAAATCCTGCACGTTGTAGTTGCCGGTGAATGACCCGCCATAACTGTTGGAATGAATAAACGCCCCCACCGCCTTAGCTTGAGCCCACATAGGGCCCCCGCCTTCGCCGGTCAGGCAGCCACCGATATCGTCACCCAAGTCCTGAAATAAGATCTGCGCCTGGGGCGCCATCCCGTCTCCGGGTTCATGGTTGGGCTGGGTAGGGGTCGACGCCGTGCCACTATCTCCCGCTGCGGTGCCGGTCACATGGGTGCCATGAAATGCATTGCCGCCGATACCACAGGGTGCGTTGTTGTCGTAAGCCGTGGCGCCGGGCATTACAAAGTAGGCCAGCACTTTGTTGTTGGGTGACACAACGCCGGGCAGGGGAGGCTGGGTGATTTGAGCATCGGTGAGGGCGGTCACCGTGCCGCTGCCTTGGTTGAGCTGAGTGAACCAACCCTCGTTTCGGTCCAGGCCGGAGTCGGCGATGGCAATAATTTGTCCGCTGCCAATAATGCCCTGATCCCAGATTGGGGTGGCGGTCGGCGGTTGCCCCGCAGACTCGGCGTTGGCCTGTATCGGCCCCACGGTGCTGCTGTTGAGCAACTGAGGTGGCGTGCGCTTCTCGATCCAGACCACGCTATCCAGACCAGCAATCCACTGCAGTCGTGTTTGGTTTTGCACGGGATCTTGGGTGAGTAACTCAAGCTTGATCGCTGCCGGTTCAATACTGCGATCCAGTGTGATTGAAGCCCCGGTGAAAGCCTGGCGCAACGTCGCCATCACCGACAGGGGGGCTTCATCTGACGCCACGATCACGGTCAGCGCTATGGCCGGATCAGGTAGCGGATTGGCCACCGCTCGTCTCAGATGAGGGGAAATTTTTAACGCTGGCGTCAGCGCTGCTCCGCGGATGATCTGCCGCGCATCACTGCGTACCAGCTGAAAATTCGAGCCAACGCTGCCCAAGGTGATCGCATCAACGGGTATCTGCTCAGTGGGCACAATCCAAAGGGTTTGTGAAGAGATCAGTGCCTGGGTGCGAACACCACTGCTCAATGTAGCCTGGCCAGCGGACAGCTCTACGGACTCTACCTGGGCTAACGCCAGCACCAGTAGAACTTCCCGCAGTAAGGATTCAGAGCCAAACATCAGACAGGGATATTGAGACCAACATAGCCGTCTAGTTTAACTTGGTCTAGGGCCCGGTGTTTAGCCCGACAGCAGCTTATTGGTAGCTAAAGAATTCCTTCAGTCCGCTGGCGCTGTAAATGGGTAAAGAACAGCGCTGATCGGTGCAGACAAATAGGGCTGCGCGTTTTAGTTGCGGATAGGTCACATCGGCCCGCGGCAGGTCGCCTTCTGCGCGATCCCACCATTCCGTTCGGCGAAACCAACCCGCCTGTGCCCGAGCCACCGAAAACAACTCGGCCGCCCCAGGGTCGCTTTTGGCCCCAACCACGGTCAGGTGCAAGGGCGCAGCCGCGCGCTCTCGATCCACCAAAAGTATGCCCGCCTCCGTGATACGTCGTAGCGCAACCTCGGGTGATGAAAGGTAGCGCATTGCCCGGTCTGAAACCTGGCTGGCACCGGGCTCACCAGACACCTCGGCCAGCAAATTGGCAAAACGGGCCAAAGAAATATTTTCATCCAGCTGGGGTACCGGGGTGATTGGACCGGTTTTCACGGCGCTGGCAAATCCGCCCTTGGCGTAGCCAAAAGTCGACTCAATGAAGCGATTAGCGGCTACTGAATGGGCCAGCCATTGGCGCTCGCCGGTGGCCAAATACAGCTGCAAAAAAGCCCGGCCCCAGGCCAGCGTGTCGGCTAAGTAAGGTCCAGCAGGGTCGGTCTTGTTGTGCCGAAACCCGCCTCCGGGTAAGGCCCGATGCTGTAACGCCCAGCGCGCTGCCTGTTCACCCATGGCCAACAGCTCGGGCTGGCTGCTTACCTGGTACCAGGTGACCAGCCCTTCGGTAATCATGCCGGTTTCACGAGCATACAACCCCGGATCAACCCGCGGCAGACCCAGCGCTCGTCGCTGGGAATCACCTAGGGCGAAATACTCGCTGCCCTTTTCTCCCTGGATCAAATCTGCATCCTGACTGGCAAAGAAAGCACCCGAACTATCACGCAGAAAATCCCTCACATAGTTCACGATCGCGTCGGCCCCGCGGGCATATTTAGGGTCCTCAAAACGCGCTGCGGCCAGCGCGTACATCCGAAGATACTCACCCTGAATGGTGGCCAGTTTTTCAAAGTGGGGGTGATCCCAATCACCAAAAGTGGAATATTGATACACCCCACCCCAGACCGGGTCGATTAACGCCAGCGCGCCATCAAGGGTAAGACGAGCACGCTCGCCAGCGGCCTGATCACCGGCCCCTGCCAGGGTCATATCCCACTCCACTGAATCTCGGTCCATGAACTTTCGACCGATGGCCAGCCCGCCCAGTTGGGAATCAAAGCGTTTGCGATGGCGTGTGATTAACGTTTCTCTGACCGTGTCAGACAGCTCGCTGGTGGCCGAAAACGATTCAGGCTCCTTCAGCGCAGCCGCCGCCTCGGGGCTGGGATCTTCCAGCAGTGCGGTTAGCAAACGCTGCATGGCCTGGGCTTTGATATAGCCCTGGCGCTTGGCCAAATCGATGCCTTCAGGGTTGAGAAATATCGTCGCCGGCCAACCGTATTCTCGATAGCGATTCGCTAGGTCTGGCCGCGCATCAGAATCCACCCGCAGCGCAACAAAATGATCGTTGATGATTGCCGCAACGTTCGGGTCAGCATAAGTCTTTTGGTCCATCACATGGCACCAGTGACACCAGACCGCCTCCAGGTACAACAGCACCACTTTATTTTCCGTTTGGGCGCGATTAAACGCCTCAGCCTCGGATCGAGACCACTGGACAAGGGATGGGTCATCACTGGCGCTGAGGTCTTGGCTTAGAAGTAAAGCCAAGCTCAATGCAACCGCTGAGCGCAAGAAAATGTTCATAGTGTCAGCTTAGCAGGCTATCTGAGGTTGAAAACGGTACCGGGCAGGGATCGTTTGCTCGCCGCTGTGGTCATAGAGATCATGAGCGCTCGCCGTACCCGCATTGAAATCGTCTGTGCCACCCTGGTCGCGGTAGGGCTATTTGCCGGCCTGTGGCTCACAGAGCCGCAACCGCCTATGTCGGTCAACAACCCGGAGGCCTTTATTGACACTGCTTCCCTACCGCCATCGACAGGCGACGATAATCCTGTTCAGAAGACTTCTCGACTGCCGGTGGTCAAACCGGCGGGCTCAATCTCAGGCATTGGTCCATCCCCCCACTCTGCATCGCCCCAATTGCCCCCCACAACCCTATGGCCTGACTCAAGCTATACCGAGGATGAATATTCTCTGACAAAGATTCAGGTGTACCGCAAATTCCAGGCGGCCAGCGAGCAGTGGACAGTGGAAACCTACGATGCCAAGGCGGCCAGAGCCGACGAACTATCCGGCCGGGAAATTTATGAGCTTTACACCTATCTTCGAGCCTGCCATCAACAGCCCAGATCAGTGGAAACCTTGGACCGACAAGTTCAACGGATACGGGGCAGTGAGCGACTAAGTCGTCGGGTGGCACCGGAAGACATTGAGGCCATGGTGGACGGCTATCAACGTCGCCTGATCCGATGTGAGTCGTTGCCAGAAGACCGGGCACTGGAACCCTTAATGCTGGACTGGCTCACCTTATCCGCTAGCCGAGGGTTTCCCCAAGCACAAATTGCTTATCACCGAAGTGCACGCTGGCTACTCACCCACGATCGTTGGGGTGTGTATCGCTACCCGGAACGGGTACGACAATACCAACGGTTAGCGCCTGCCTTTCTTGAGGCGGCGCTAGAGTCCGGCCACCACGATGCGCTCTACGAATACTCTCTGGCCCTAAGAGAGAACGTGATCTTTGATGAGGACCCAGTGGCCTCCTACGCCTATGCAGTAGCGGCGGATATGGCCAGCAGTTCGGGCAACCGGGAGGCCCGGGAAATTATGGCGTTGCTGGAGACCGTGCTGGAACCTGACGACATACGTGATGCTCGTCTTAATGGCCGCGAACTGTGTGCCACCCACTGTCGCCCGGGACCTGCGTAGGCGCTCCTAATGACCCGTCGATCAACCATCGCTTTGCTGACCGCGTTGCTGTTATTGGTTTCTGTTGTTCTCGTCCTAATAGATAGGCGCTCTACCGCTGGTCTCACAACGGTTGAGGCAAAATCCCAAAATCGTCCCTCAACCGAGGCTCAAACCCACGTAGTCGATGACCGCGGGCAAGGACAAACCTCAATCCATCGCCGGGGCACACAGGCAACCGTACCCACACAACCTGGGGCAGCACCTGATGCAGCCGTCAGTTTGGTTGAGCAAATCATCATGGAACCGGACCTAGCACTGACCCAAACCACCCTTGGCCAAACCTGGACCGTAGACGACTACCTTAAGGCCACTGAAAACGCCGATGCGGTGGACGGTGCCACCGCCTTTGCCGCCTATGAATTTGCCCGCAGCTGTATCGGTGAGCCGCGCTCTGACGACCAGTTTGAATTCAAGTTAGAGCAATACAATCAATGGGTGCAGGACAATCCGCGGCGGGTTTCCGCCGAGCGCCTTGACCGGGCGATGGATCGACTACAAGAAGACTTTCTGCGCTGTGAGCCATTTGCTGATACGGATCTGGTGGACACCGCCAGCGGCTGGCTTATGCTGGCCGCCGACCTGGGCTATCTGCCCGCCCAGGTGCGTTTTTACCAAGAATTGCCGGCGTTGTTGCGGGAAACCCAGTCACGGGTTTTTCGAGAACCGCAGTACTTGGACCTGCATCGAAGTAAATCTGTTGAGTATTTGAACCAAGCGTTAATGAGCGGGCACCCGCGATCCTTCCTAGCTATGGCCATTGCCCTGACCGATGGCGTGGTGTTCGATGAAGACGCCATTGCCGCCCACGCGTACTTGATTGCCGCGGACTTAGCGGCTGCTGGTCGCGATACACAAATCACAGAGATGTTGGCTCAAAGCGTTGCCCAACTGTCTCCAGGCGACCTAAGCGTGGCGCTGTCTTGGGGACGAAACCTGTGCTGGGATTACTGCCAGCTGGAACAACCTCAAGAACTGAACTGATCCTTGCAAAAAAAGGACCTCTGCCCAGCGAACCGACAGAGGTCAG
>CAZLJY010000161.1:0-11521 GCA_964559945.1 uncultured Gammaproteobacteria bacterium
GGTCAATCCCCCCCGCCCCTCGGCATACCGGCGCCAGAAGTTCTGCGGTGAAACCCAGGTCATGCTGGGTTGATGCCATGCCTCCAGACTCCCGTCGCTAGCATGGCGCATCTGCCCATTGTCTGCTGTTGATTGCCCATAGGCTGGACCGAACAACAACACTAGCGCCAGCAGGGCCCACTTATTGGTGATCATCAACTCATCCCTCTTTGCCACTATTCTAGCCTGTTCCCTTTGCCCTTACCGGCCGATCAGCGCACGCCATTGGAACCATCTTGCCGCCCAATCGCCCAGCCCCCAGCAACTTACTGCTGGGGAGGTGGCTCATAGCGGTGTAAAATTTCCGCATGAACCAGCCCATAGTACCGTTCTGGCAGCAAGTGCCGCAGATCCTTGCCTACCCTCTGAAGGGAGAAAACGTGGTTGCCATTAGTGTGCTCGCCACCCTGGGCTGGGTTTGTTCCGGCATTTTTTTGCTGGGTAGTTTGGTGTGGGTTGCGACCTTCAATTTCGCCTATGGGGTACTCACCCATACGGCCATGGGAAACCTTGTACCCCGGATCGGCTATTTTGACCAAATAGGCAGTTCCATGGCCTGGCAACAATTTGTTCTTTGGGTAATTCTGGGCATACCCGTAGCGTTGGTCTATAACAATTTTGGTCTGTTTGCCGCATTGCCTGCGCTCGCCGTCATGCTGGCCATACTGCCCGTAGCCACCATGACCCTGGCGATGGATCAAAATCTGCTGTTGGCGCTAAACCCGATTACCTGGCTCACTGTCAGCAAAATTCTTGGCTCCCGCTACCTGCAGCTACTGGCAATCTGCGGCGGCATTCTGGCTGGCGGTTTTGCCCTTTCCTGGCTACTTGGGTTTATTCCATTGATCGGTAGCCTTGGAGGCGAATGGGTCAGTCGATACACCATCGTCGCCATTTTTTATCTTTTGGGATATGTGATTTATCAGTATCACGATGAGTTTGGCATGGACCAAGCTGAAGATTTTCGAATCCAGCCCGCCAGCGAGCCACTCAATGACCCAACGGTGCTGGAAGCACAGGACCTGTTAGATCAAGGCGACACCATTGGAGCCCGCCAGCTCTTGCACCAGGCCATGACCGAACGTGGCCCACTGTCACCGCCTGCTGATGCCTTGATGCAACTGGCGGAACAAACCGGCGACACCGAAGGACAGCTGGCGGTCATTCGCCAACGACTCACCGTCCACCTGGCTGATGATGAATTTAAGGAAAGCCTAAAATTACTAGATCAGGCCCAGGCGCTGGATGAAAACTTCCTGTTACCTGACCCTGATGTCAGCTTGGCGCTGTGCAAACACGTCCTTGAAGTGGGCGATTCCCGTCGCGCCATTACCTTAGCTCAAGGGTTTGTGCGGCAATTTCCTGGCCACAAAGACGTTGTGGGCCACGCCTACCTCACCGCAAAAATTTTCACAGACAAGCTGGGCCGTGATGCAGACGCGCTCAAAGTTCTCGACCAGTTGGTCAGCCGCTACAAAGACCATCCGCAAATCGCCACCATGCTAGCTGAGCGTGACCGAGTGGCGAGCTTGATCGTGCCGCCGAAAAGCACCCCCTAGCTACTGCTATGGCAAGACGCCGTCCACACCGTCTTGACGAAACCCCCATGAACGATGGCGGATAGTGCAAATTCGCTTCTGGAGACAAGCATGCGATTGATCCTAATCTTGGCCATTAGCCTGCTGGCAGGCTGCGCCAGCACACCCAAGGAACTGGGGCCCATCACCGTGGTCGACGAACTGTCCATGGAGCAGTACGACGGCCAGTGGTATGTGATTGCTAATATTCCCTACTTTTTTGAGCGCAATAACGTGACCCCAAGGGTCATCTTCCGCCAGCGTGACGATGGCCGCTATGACGATCTGTATTTTTATCGAAAGGAATTTGACGGTGAGGAAAAGACCATGGAGGGCGTAGCTTGGGTGCCGGACGCGGCCCAGCCTGGCCGCTTGAAAACCCGGTTTTTCTGGCCCTTCACCGTGGATTATCTAGTGATCAAACTCGACCCTCAGTATCGCTACGTGGCCATTGCCCACCCCAGTCGAAAATATGCTTGGATCATGGCTCGAGAGGCGCAAATGCCTGAACCGATTTACCAGGAGTATTTAACCGCGTTTGCCCAGCAGGGATACGCCATCGATCAATTGCGTAAAATCCCCCAGCTACCTGAGCAGATTGGGCAGAACGGGTTTCAATGAAGCGATGCGACAAAAAATTTGGAAAAAGCCTGCCACTGAGGTAAGGAAGGAAAACGTTCGGCGATCCCAATAGGCATTTCGCCGGAGTCATCTATCACGAAGCGTTGCATACTGCAGGATACGAGCCCGGCGATCGCTAGATGACCTCCATCCAAAAACTCCCACCTGCAAAACCCCGGCCATCGGCGAACGCTAGGGCTGCACTTACCTGTTCCGGAAATTTGTGAAATGCGTACGAACAACCGAACAGAACCCTAAATCGATTGCTAAACATCATCAATGCGCGAACTAGGTATTGCTCATTCCAACTGCGATTTTCCTCCAGCACCCATTCGCGAGGATAGTCATAGGGGAAAAACATGTCGTGGATATGAATTCTCACTCCTGAAGCCAAGCGAGGCAGAATTTCAAACACCAAATAGTTCACATCGCTGCCGGTCTTGGAGACATGGGATGAGTCGATAAACAATACGTCCCCAGCCGCCAACTCCGAAAAGAAACTCAATGGCAGCAATTCAACTTTTGATTGCACAACTTCGCTAAGACCGTCTATCGGTTTGAGCAAAAATTCACGCGGGTAGGGTTCGACACAACGCACGGAACTGGCATTGTCTAAAAATCGGGCGTTGACGTTAGCTGCCAACAATGAAGAAAAACCCGAACCCACTTCCACGTAGCGATTGGGACGCCATTCGTTGAGCAAGACAAACAGAGTGCGACAGTCCAGCCAACTGAATTGACTGTTCTGGGTATAGAAAGCTGCATCATCGCCGTCTTTTGGTGGGTGTTCTGGGTAATCGTATTTCGGAAAGTGACGCGGAAAGTATTCCGTCAGGACAGTCTGGTGATAGGCATCGTTAAAATCGATGCCTAGCACTTCAGGGTTCGAGGGCCAGAGGTTGTGTTGGCGGTCGAGCAAGCTTTCAGGGTCAACCACTGGGGAGTAAAAATGTCCGTTTGGGTGATTGGTACGAATGGTCATCAGCGGAGATTCCTGAATGGTTTACGGAGAAAATCTGTCATCAGCGAAAGGTCACGGCTGCTTCGATTACATTGCGGTGACGCCGCTATAGTTCTCATTCTATCTGGCTTGTTGGCGGTCGATCCATGAGATCTTGCTCTATTTCCAAAATTCTCTACCCGATATTCCATTGGAGTGCCGCTTCCGGTCAGCGCCAACAAGAATATGGCCTAGCAGCGCGAGGTTTTGCTTGCACCCCACCGTCAATCAAAGGACCGAAACCAGCGCCAAGATGTCCAAGCCAAGTACGTCCTACTACTTGAGCCACGATACTTCCCAATGACCATCGGCCCTTTATCCCTAAATTTCCAACTCTTCTCGTATTTGCTACCTGTATTCCGCGCCCATTTGAATCCGCAGTTTAGAGCTTTTGGATGCTCGGTTAGCCCAGTGGAAAATCTGCCGCTAAGGCAACCAAAAATCCCTTCAGACTTTGCTACTATGCGGTCGTTGGGAGCCCTAACCAGTCGAAAACAATTGGGATTTCAGCGGACAGCCTTTGTAACAGGCTTGATCCTTAAAAGTTCTCAATTGAAGGGCATAAACCATCACTGCTTCGGATGACAGGCTCAGAGTATTGCGTTGCCATGAGGCGACAAAAGCACGATTGGACTTTCCAATTTTGCCCTCTGGCGTCGACACAGTGAGAAAAAGTCTTGATATTCAATACTCGCTGGAATCCCAAATTACATCGGCACTGAAGGAGCTGGCTGGATCACCTCAACAGCTCAGCGGTTTTTGCACAGTGTGTAACCAGAAAACCGAGTTTTCCTTCGAATCCGACAGTGATGGCTTTACGAACTGGAGAGAACAATTAAGTTGTCAAGGCTGCAACCTAATCAATCGGTGGAGAGGCGCTTTAGAACTGACTGACCGATTAGTACAAAACTACGCTGACCCTGCGAGAATTTACCTGACAGAAGAATTATCGCCAGTGTTCAGGTGGGCGGCGAAACGCTGGCCCGATACCGTCGGTAGCGAGTTTGTCGATCGGTCCGTGGAACCTGGCACTCGGACCTCTTATTACGATCACCCGGTGCGCCATGAGGATGTCACCCAGCTGTCTTTCGCCGATAACTCTTTGAGCCACATCTTGACCTTAGATGTACTGGAACATATTCCAAATTATTGCTCAGCCCTGAAAGAATTTTTTCGGGTCCTTGAGCCCAGTGGGCAGCTTGTGGTTTCAGTCCCTTTTGTCATAAATTTTGAATCGACCCAAATCCGAGCCAAACTCAAGTCCAACGGGGAGATAGAGCACCTCCTTGAGCCTGAGTATCACGGTGACCCGGTAAACGCTGACGGCGTCTTGTGTTTTTACAATTTTGGCTGGGATTTTTTGGACGAAATAAGAAACATCGGTTTTTCGCAAGTTGCTGTGCGGCCATTCTGGGATCCAGCCAAGGGGTATCTCGGCGTCGGTCAGACATTAATTACAGGACAAAAAACATGATTTTTGGGGCGAATAGAAAGTGGTGGTTGATGGCGTTGTTGGGCGCTCTAATCACGGGTTGTAGTGAAAAAAATGACAAGCCGTCACTTGTCGTCCTAGGCGTTGATGGCGCAACCTGGGATACCCTAAGACCAATGATGGCCGCAGGCGAGCTGCCCCATTTCAAGCGCATTACCGATAGCGGCGCTAGTGGAAAACTCATGACCCTGGGGCCTGCTGTATCCCCAGTGATTTGGACCACATTTGTGACTGGGCATTTCGGGCGCCAACACGGCATTCTGGATTTTACTTACCCCTACACTCCCGGCCCCAAATCGCCCGTCGAATCTCTTCAGCGACTAGAACCCGCCGTGTGGAATCTGGCCAGCGACGCCAATCAGCGCGTCGGTGTTGTGGGTTATTTCGGATCGTATCCCGCAGACCAGTTGAACGGTGTGATGGTCACCGATCGTGCAATTCAAAATCTTGAGAACAGCATCTTTCCGGCTGATTATTTCGGTCCAGCGTTGAAGGAAATTTCGCAAATCCAATCAACTGACCAACGGCAAACCCTGTTTGGTCGATTTTTCGCCTGGCCCCACCAATTAGCCCAAGTGGCTAAGGAAGACCAAATCAGGCAACTCAACGAAGCCGAACAATTTGCGAGCAAGATGGTTTCAGGCCGAGTGGACGCTAGCCTCATCCATTCAGAATACTTGCGGCGAATAACCCGCCACATGATGGAAAACGATCGATTCGATCTGTTGATTACCTATTTTCGAATCGTCGACTACGCGAGCCACAGTCTGTGGAAATACCATGACGATTCAGACTATCAGGACAAACCTGATGCTGAGATTAAGAGCTTGTTAGGCCCAGTGGTGTCCGAGAGCTATCGGTACATGGATGAGGTGCTAGGCGAAATTCTTGATCGCATGCAAGCCCAGGACAATTTGATCATCGTGTCTGACCATGGTTTTGGGCCAGCGCTGGGACCTTACTCGATACATGGGCCCAATCCCTATCAATTGAACGGAAATCATCGACCTGACGGCATATTTATCGGCTATGGCCCCGCATTTACTTCGGCGACTAACATTCAGAGGCTTACGATCTTAGACATCATGCCGCTGCTGGTTCACCTGCTGGATTTACCCCTCGCCGACGACCTACCTGGCAGCGTGCCTTACCAGGTATTGGATGAGATGGTTGCCAATAAAACCACGGCCACAGTGTCAGACTATCAAAGGACCATGTCGGGAAAGCTGACCGCCAGTGTTGATGACAAGGCCCAAGCGGAAGCTCTCAAACAGTTGCGGGGTCTGGGCTACATCAATGAGGATTTCGAATCCGGTCGACGAGACGAAGACTATGAGTTCTGGAATATTGCGCCAAATATGCTCCTGGAGCATGTTGTAGGCGAGGCCTTATTCTTTATTTTGCGAGACGAACCCCAGGTGGCCCTAGAACTGATCCAACGGGCAGGACAGGAGCGGCCTGAAATGGCTAAAGTGTTTGTACCCTATGTAAACAGAATTTGGGCTCTGCTAGAAGAGCGCTTCCCATCCGACGTGCTTGGTGCTGAAAAGCTAGAGTCCTTCAAAGAGTTAGCTGTCCAATGACGTCCAGGATACCCAGTACTTCGGGCGCCATTATATTGGTGTTTATCGCCCTTATCATGCTGCCCGGTTGTAGCGAGACGCCTCCCGTCTCTCGGGTGAAGATTGTACTGGGCTTTGATGGTATGGACCCCAAGCTTGTCGCTCAATGGATGGATGAAGGATTGTTACCGAACTTCTCTCGGTTACGGTCTGAAGGGCACTTCTCCACACTCGGCACCAGTAACCCGCCCCAGTCTCCGGTTGCCTGGTCGGCGTTCGCCACCGGTCTGCCAGCAGGGCAGCACGGAATTTACGATTTTCTGCGCCGAGACCCTCATACCCACGCTGCAGCCTATGCCATCTCCGAAATAAAACCGCCGCGCACGCTTAATTTGTTCGGTCTGGAAGTTCCACTGGGTGGTGGAACGTTGATCAACCGGCGTCAAGGTGAACCATTTTGGACCACTGCCGAAAACCGAGGGCAAACAACGTCAACATTGAGAGTCCCAGTAACCTATCCTCCAGACGACGTACACCGGATGCTTTCCGGGATGGGCGTTCCAGATTTGTTGGGCACTCAGGGAACATACACCCTGTATTCAACCTCACCAAAAATTGCAGGCAGCGGAAATACTCGTTTTAGTCGGTTACGTTTGGATCGAAATCGTAGCGCGGTAACAGTACTGGAGGGCCCAGCAAACCCGGTGAGTCCGGACAAAACCCTTCAGGTACCGCTATCAATTTCACCCGCCGAAACAGGCGTCAACTTCAGCGTTGACGGACAACAATTCACTTTGCAAGAACAGCAGTGGAGCGATTGGCTTAGAGTCAAATTTAAGTTTCTCGGTGTATTTGGCGTCAATGGCTTGGTGCGAGTTCATCTCAATCGCGCCTACCCAAATCCAGAGTTTTATATATCGCCCATTCAGATCGATCCTAAAGATCCGGCCGTTCCTCTATCAGCCCCATCAGGATACTCAGAAGAACTAGCCGAGATCATCGGCGATTTTCATACCATCGGGATGCCCGAAGAAACCTGGTCCTTAAATGAAGGTGACCTGTCAGACTCCGCCTATCTAGAAATGATTCGCAAAACCTTGTCGGAACGTGAAGCCATGTTTTTTGACACCCTGAGTCGGCGTGACAGCGACATCGTTACCGCCGTATTTGTCCAAACAGACCGTGTATCTCACATGTTCTATCGGGGCATTGACCCTGATCATCCGCTCCACGAGGAAGCCGATGACCAAGCCAAAGGAGCGATCTTATGGATCTACCAAGAAGCCGACCGCATTCTTGGCAAAACGCTAGCCCAGATGCAACCCGAAGACTCTCTAACGGTGATCAGCGACCATGGATTCGCCCCATTTCGTAGGGCCGTTCACTTAAACAGGGCATTGTTGGATGCAGGCCTTTTAACCTTAAAGGCGGGAGAAACCACCTCCGGCGAAGGGTTTTCCAACGTTGATTGGTCCAGCACGCGAGCCTACGCTCTAGGCTTGAATGGGCTTTATATCAATCAGGCTGGACGTGAAAAAAACGGCGTGGTCAAACCAGCAGAGGTAGAGGCAACGATGGCGGAAGTCGAGTTGGCTTTGACAAGATTGGAGGACCCGCAGACCGGCCAGAAAATCGTCCGTAGACTATTCCGTGGCTCAGACCTTTTTGCTGGCAATGCTAACGACGATGCTCCGGACCTGATCATTGGATACGATTCCGGATTCCGCGCGTCCTGGCAGACCACGCTTGGCGGCATTCCCGACAAACTGGTGGAAGATAATCGTAGTAAATGGAGCGGCGATCACTGCATAGACCCGGACCTGGTGCCTGGGGTGCTGTTTCTGAGCAAACCCTCTTCTAATCCCCCGCCGGACATCCAATCGGTGGCGGCGTGGTTGCTTGAACAACCTTGAAAGCCAACCTCCCGCTCGGCCTTTACCTGAAAACCCGATTCGTGATGGGCACCCGTCCAGTGTGGCGGCTGCTGAGCCGTTTGGAGAGCTGGGCCTTAGAAGAAGAGATTGAAAATCAATCCATCAGCAAACCCATCTATGTCACGGGCATCGCTCGTTCAGGGACGACCATTGTCACCGAGCTGATTGCCAAGTCCCCCCAGATCACCAGTCATCAATATG
The DNA here is from genome assembly GCA_964559945.1 of uncultured Gammaproteobacteria bacterium. Classification (GTDB taxonomy): domain Bacteria; phylum Pseudomonadota; class Gammaproteobacteria; order Xanthomonadales; family SZUA-38; genus JANQOZ01. The sequence goes on from CAZLJY010000161.1 coordinate 8,427, forward strand.
GCGATTTCCCCGGTATGTTTACACCGTATTGGCGAAACTGGCTCAATCAACGTTCCAGCGTCTCAACTCCCAAATCAGTGGAACGGGCGCACATGGATCGCATCACCGTCTCAAACAAGAGTCCCGAGGCTTTTGAAGAGGTACTTTGGATGACTTTTGACTCGGCTCTACACAACAAAAAGCCTATCACTCGGATCGATCCAGGCGGTGCGCCGATGGACTTTTTGCCTTTCTATAGAGCGCATCTGAAGAAGCTTTTGTTGGTGAGAAACCGCTCTCGCTACCTGGCTAAGGGCAATTACAACCTCCTGCGCCTTCCCTGGCTGCACCAGCACATGGACAATCCGCGTATTGTGCTGATGACCCGCAACCCAATCTGGCATGTCGCCTCTTTAATGAAACAGCACAAATTGTTTCTTGCCGCACAACAACACGATTCACGCACCGGCCGCCAGTTAGCAGCAAGTGGTCATTTCGAGTTTGGTCCACTGCGCCGAGCGCCTGCCTATCTGGGGCTGGAAGCTCAACAAACCGTGACCGATCTTTGGGCAGAGGGAGAAGAGGTTCGGGGCTGGGCGCGGCTTTGGGCTCAGGGTTACACCCTGGCGCTGAAATACCTGGCAGACCCTCAGCTGGCATCCCAGATCCTGCTGGTGCGGTATGAAGACCTCTGCCGCGAGCCCGACAGCACGATTGCCGCGATTGCCGAACACTGCCAGCTAGACGACTTAGGACCCATTGCGCAGCAATACGCCAGCAAGCTGTCACCGCCCGATTATTATCAGCCCGATTTTAGCGGCCAGGAGCTCTCAATGATTGCGTCAGAGGTGGATGAAACGGCTGCAGCTTTAGGCTACGAACCAGTGCCCCAATCGACCTAATCCCGTGCTTTTCGCATGCGCTAATCGCCACCAGTCTGGTACCATGGGAACACACGATTCGGAGTCGCAATACCGTGCTTTTTGACAGAATATCTCGTTCGTTATCCTGGTCCCTTGGTCAGCGGTTGACCGTGCTAGGCTTACTTGCTCTTATTCCTCTGCCTGCTCTGGCGTATATTGGCCCAGGGGCTGGCATCAGTTTTTTTGGTTCACTGATTGGTGTTGTGGTGACGGTGTTGGTCGCCATCGGCGCTATTTTGTTATGGCCGGTTCGGCGAATGATGAAAAAACGCAGAGCCGGCAAAGCTAGCCAGAACCCAGAGTCAGAGTCGTCCTGATTGATACTGATCGCAGCAGCACAGCCCCACCGATAGACAGACGCCGCGCTAGGTGGCGGTGTCGGGCCAGCTAATGGGTGTATTCGATTTAGCACGGCCGCTGGTGTATGCGCTGGACGGCATGTTGGATTTCCTTCCGCCAGTTGTGCGGCTGCTGCTATGGGCGGCCCTGGCCGGCCTTATTGGAATGGCGGTTTATCGCTGGACCTCCCCCCAGGAGAAGCTCCAAGCCTTAAAGATAAAGGTGCGCGAGGATCGCCGCGCCATGGCGAACTTTGACGGCGAAGCCGATGAAATGTGGCCTGTGCTGGTCGCCAGCCTAAGCAGTTCTCTAAAACACCTGGGGTTGACCTTTGGCGCCGCATTGTTGGCCGGCTTACCCGTGTTAATGCTGATCAGTCCAATCGCTCAGCGATACGGGCCCAGTCAGCCAGAAGCAGGCGCAACGATCGCCGTCACCGCATTTGAAGCAGAAGACGTGGGTTGGCAGTGGGATACCGACTCAACACCCGTGGACCTAAGAGGCGAAACCGTTTCGGTCGTGTGGCCGCAAATGGGTCAATCCAAAGCCTTGCTAGCTGAAGGTCGGTCCGTATTAACCTTGCCGTTGCCCGATGGCTCCGCAGTGATCCACAAAAAGCTATGGTGGAATTCGCTGTTCGCCAATCCTGCTGGCTATCTGGCTTCCGATGCCCCGGTAGAAGCCATTAAATTCGACTTACCACAGCAGCAGTTCATTCCCTTTGGGCCCAGTTGGATACGCAGCTGGGTATTCACCTTTTTTGTGGCACTCATTGCTGTGTCCGTGATCTTGAAAATCTGGTGGAAAATTGAATAGCCCAACAAGGGCGATAGGAACGGCGGAGCGAACAATGATCGGGCCGACTCCAACCGAGGCTAGCCCCATCATTGCTACCATCGAGCGGTTACTGATCGTTTTCTTGATGCCAGCACTGCTAGCCATTTCCGGCCCAGCGGCAGCATGGGGAACCACAGGCCACCGGGTCACCGGCATGATTGCTGAGGAACATTTAAGTGGCTATGCCCGGGCCCGGGTACAAATTATCCTCGGCGACGAGTCACTGGCTCAGGCCTCAACCTGGGCCGACTTCATGCGCTCAAATCCCAGTGAGTTCTGGCAGAAAACGGCCTCACCCTGGCACTACGTGACGGTGCCCAAGGGCCAGACCTACGCAGACGTTGGAGCCCCACCCCAAGGCGATGCGGTCACAGCCATCGACCAATTTAGCGCGGTATTGCGCGACCCAGAGGCCAGCTTAGAACAACAGCAGCTGGCGCTGCGCTTTGTGATTCACGCTATCGGCGATCTGCACCAACCTTTGCACGCCGGCAACGGTAACGATCGCGGCGGCAATGATTTTGTGGTCACCTATAGCGGTCGCGGTGCCAATCTGCACTGGGTCTGGGACAACGGATTGATCGACAAACAAAAACTGTCCTATACCGAATGGGTACAGTGGCTCTCGCCGCAAATCACCCCAGAAAAAGTTGTCCAATGGTGGAGTACCGATCCGCACCAATGGATCAACGAATCCACTGCCCTGCGAGATCAGCTATACCCTGAAAATAGAGAGCTTGGGTTCAAATACGACTACCAGCACATCGCCACCGTGCGTACCCAACTCAGCAAAGCCGGCATCCGCCTGGCGGCCTACCTAAACCACGTATTGGCACCCTGAAGTCTGGCGGTTCCAACCATGCTGCGCGTGCAACGACCTTAAATTCGCGCGGAATGGCTACGGCGTGTTACCCCCGCCTAACCGTTCGATGACATAACGACCCACCTGGGTACCCAGAACGGTGCCTTGCTCAGAGTCGTAACGAAAATGAATCCCTAAGTAGATACGCGATTCGG
>CAZLJY010000162.1:0-11462 GCA_964559945.1 uncultured Gammaproteobacteria bacterium
CTGCTGATACTGCGTACAAAGTCTCCAAGATCGGTGAAGAGCTGAATTATCCCGTTGTCTGTGTTGGTGTGCCTAAGACGATCGACAACGATCTTCCGGTCACGGACTGTTGCCCGGGTTTTGGGTCGGTGGCCAAGTACGTCGCGGTATCCATGATGGAGGCCAGTCTTGACGTGGAATCCATGGCGGAAACCTCAACCAAGGTTTTTGTTATGGAGGTGATGGGTCGGCACGCTGGATGGATTGCCGCAGCCGGAGGGCTGGCCGGTGCCAATCCGGATGAACCGCCTCAGGTCATATTGTTTCCAGAAATTCCGTTCGATCAGGAGGCTTTTCTGGCGCGAGTCAAAAAGGCGGTTGATTCTCGGGGTTATTGCTCAATTGTGGTGTCCGAGGGTGTTCGTTGGCCCGATGGCCGGTTTCTGGCTGACTCTGGTGTAAAAGATGCCTTCGGTCACGCCCAGTTGGGAGGGTGCGCGCCGGTGGTTGCAGATCTGGTGAAGCAGAATCTGGGCCATAAATATCATTGGGCGGTGCTGGACTATTTGCAGCGGTCGGCACGTCACCTGGCCTCGGAAGTGGATCTTGAGCAAGCCATAGCGGTCGGCCGCGAAGCGGTGTCGTTGGCTTTGGCTGGGAAAAACTCGGTCATCCCAGTTATCGAGAGGTTGGCAGACGACCCTTACCAATGGCGGGTGGTAGAGGCTCAGCTTGGGGATATGGCCAATGTGGAAAAAATGATGCCTCGTTCATTTATTACCGAAGATGGCTTTGGTATTACCGAGCAGTGTCGCCGATATCTCAAGCCCCTGATTGCTGGCGAAGCTTACCCGCCTTACGTTGATGGACTGCCGAGTTATGTTCGTCTGCCGTTGAATCTGGCGGAAAAATCGTTGCCAGCCTTTGACGTTTGACGGGGTGGATCATTCACCATTGGTGCCGTCGGTTGTTCAGTCCGGGTGATCGGCCAGTTCGTAAAATTGGCTCTCAAAGCCGGGGCGGGATTACTGCTGCTGAGCCTGGCAGCCGCCATCGTCTGGCGATTTTGGCCCGCTGACACGCTACAGGTCAAACGCCTAGGCCAGGATGGTTACGTGGATATGCATGTTCATCTCGCCGGCCTGGGAAATGGATGCGAGGATTGTTACGTCCATCCGGATCTTATGAATAATCTGCGTTTCCCCTTTTTTCTGCGCGCGATGGACGTGACGGAGGAGGAGTTGATAACCATAGGCGACCAGGTGGTTGTCCAACGCCTGGTTGAAAAGCTGCGTGGCGCCGCTAGCGTTCGCGGCGCCGTGGTTTTGGCGATGGATGGCGTGGTTGATGAGGCGGGGCAACTAGACTTGGCATCAACCCAGTTGTACGTGCCCAACACTTATGTCGCTAGCCAGGCGGCGGCTTACGATGAGCTGTTTTACGGCGCCAGTATTAATCCTTACCGGCCTGATGCCATTGAACGACTGATAGCGGCTGTGGACCAGGGGGCAGTGCTGATTAAGTGGATACCGGCGATCCAATATATCGACCCAGATGATCCGGTCATCACGCCGTTTTATCAGAAAATGCGCGAGCTGGATTTGCCACTGTTGAGCCATGCCGGCCAGGAGCGGTCCTTCGCCAACGCCAGAGATGAGTTCAGTGATCCGCGAAAGCTGAGGTTGCCGCTGGACCTTGGGTTAACGGTCATCGCGGCTCATATTGGTACTACTGGCGAATACGATCAGACGCCTAGCTATCAACAACTTCTGCCCATGTTTGAGGAATATCCGAATCTGTTTGCAGATATTTCCTCGCTGACGCAAATCAACAAACTGGGTTATCTGGAAAATGCGTTGGCGCAGACAAACCTGTCAAGCCAGCTGATTTACGGCAGCGATTGGCCGTTGCAGATGTTTCCCCTGGTGCATCCGATCTATCACTGGCCTTCGATCACCCTGGGTCGGGCCCGGGCCATTGCCAATCTGGATAATCCTTGGGATCGGGATATCGCCCTAAAACAGGCTTTGGGTGTGCCGGAGGATGTATTTCAGCGCTCAGCCGCGCTACTGAAGATCAGCCCTGTTCCAGCAGATTCCGCAGGTCAATAAGCGCCGCATTGGCCTGAGAGATATAGGAGGCCATGACCAAGGAGTGATTGGCGGTAAACCCAAAGCCATTGCCGTTGAGCACCATGGGGCTCCACATGCTGGCCTGGGTAGCCTCCAGGTCGCTGATAATTTGTTTCAGGCTGGCGCCCGCGTTTTTCTTTTCCAAAACCGACGCAAAATCCACCTCAGCGGCCTTCAGAAAGTGTATCAGCGCCCAGCAGGAACCGCGGGCCTCATGGAAAACATCGTCGATCTGTAGCCAGGCCGTTTTGACCCGAGTTTCGCCAGCCCCCTGGGTTGCCTGCTCAGCGGCCGGATCGCCACTGAGGTCAGTATTGATGCGATTAGTGCCAGCGCTAGCATTTAGACGGGTTGCCAAGGAGCCCAGCTGCTTCTCCACAACCGCCAGCCACTCTCGCAGATTGTCGGCTCGGGCATAAAACTGAGCGCCGGACTGTTCCGAGTCAACGATTTTCACCAAGTATCGGTCCAGCGCTTCTACCGCCGCTATATATTCGGTTTCTGCCTTAGGAAATAGCCAGCTTTCTGAGTCTATGTTCAGCAGGTTCTGGGCAGCGGCAAGGTCAATGTCTTCCAGCGATTGACTCTGAGAGCGACTCATTTCATTACGCAGAATCAACACCAGGTCGCGGGATTGACGCAACACTCCCCATTCCCAATTGGGTGTGTTGTCCATGAAAATGCTAGGTGGGGTGATATCGTTTGTTAGGTAACCGCCGCGTTTTTCCCACAGGCTGCCGATCACCCTCTGCAACGTACTAACGGTGGCATAACCAGTGACTTCTGTATGACCTCGTTCGCCGGCTTGGGCTGCGGCATTGCGCTTAACATCAAAAACATCTGTTGTGGTGTCGTAATAGAACATCAACACCACCATCAAAATCGCCAAGACCAGTGGGATTATGACGAGAAAAGTGCGTTTAAGGTCTGCAAGTAGAAAAAACTCGCGAATGCTCTGGCCCAGGCTCATGAATCTAACAAAGCGACTTTTAGCTTTTCCCGGGCGCGAAATAATTGGGTCATGACAGCACTGCGGGTTAAATCCAATTCCTTGGCAATTTCTTCACAGCTCATACCGACAACAACCTGCAGCATGATCGGTTCGCGGTATTTAGTATCAAGGGCCATCATGGCATTGCGCAGTAAACGGGTTTCCGAGTTCTCTTCAGGAGTATCAGTACCCAGGTCCGGGATCTCTAAGCCGTCGATATCGGTGATTTCCGGCACTTTGCGCTCGAATGTGCGGGCAAATTCCCGGCGCAAGATGGTAATTAACCAACTCTTGGCAGCTTTTCGATCCCGTAGCTTGTCAAATGAGCGCCACGCGCGCAGGTAGGTTTCCTGCACTAGATCCCCCGCCAGCGTTGGATCTTTGCACAGCCAGATGGAGTATCGCTTCAGATCGTCAGCGTACTCACGCACCAGCGCTTCGAATTGAGAAGGGGTAGAAGCCATTCATAAACCGGGTGGGTAACAGGGGATTTAAGTCCAGCAGGGGACCGTTCGTCAAGTCCGAATGTATGAAAATTGCCAATGACCAATGGCACTCGAAGCAAAATCATGGGTTAGAGACCATAAATTCAGCCTTGTCACCCCTCTTTAATCTGCTTACTCTTTGGCTCCATTTCGGTTGCAGACCAAGAACGGTGGTTTTGATGGGCATGAATTTTGACATAGCACGGCGCAACATGGTTGAGCAGCAGGTGCGAACCTGGGAGGTGTTGGAACCTCGCGTGCTTGAAGTGCTGGGAACGGTACCGCGAGAAGACTATGTCAATCCGCGATATCGCAAGATGGCTTACGCCGATACAGCGCTGCCGCTGGAGCACGGGGAAACCATGATGAAGCCAGTGGTAGAGGGCCGTTTATTGCAGGCGCTCAATCCACAAAGTGGCCATTCAGTTTTGGAAATCGGCACAGGCAGCGGGTATCTCACCGCATGTTTGGCCCAGTTGGCAGGCAGAGTGATGTCGGTAGATTGTCAGGCCGATTTCATCCAATCAGCCCAACGACGTTTAGCTCAGGCCGGTGGAGCGGATGTAACCATTGCCCATGCTGATGCGTTTGATGATGAAGTGATGGCGGGGGTGCTGGCAGGCCAGACGTTTGATGCCGTGGCCGTTACCGGCTCCGCGGCAACGATACCCGAGGCGTTCCGTCGTTGGTTAAAGCCCGCTGGCAGGCTGTTTATGGTTAAGGGCAATGAACCGGCGATGGAAGCCTGTGTTATCACGGCCATTGGTGAGGGGCAATTCGCCGAAGAGAGTTTGTTTGAAACCGACCTAGGACGCCTTCAGGGCGCCGAGGACCGCGCTAAATTTGTTTTTTAACCCAGGCGCCCAATGGGTGGCTGGGACAGCGTGATAGGCCGAAGGCTGCGCTGTCTGAATATTGAAAAAAGGTTCACCTGAATGAAGAAAATACTCTCAACGTTTGCTGGCGGCATGATTGCAGCAGGTCTGAACCTTGCGGCAGCACCTGCCCAGGCGGAAGATTTGATGGACGTTTACCGGTTGGCCCTGGAAAGCGATCCACAACTTTCTGCCGCAGCCAATCGTTTGCGCAGTACTGGCGAGGTGAAACGTCAGGCGTGGGCCGGCTTTCTACCCACCATCGATGCTTCGGCGAACTATAGTGATACTTCGGGTGACTTTGTCTTGGTTAATGGCCAAACCGGAGCCATTGGGTCTCAGCAAGAGCAGCTCAGATTGCAACTCAGTCAACCGCTGTATCGACGGGAAACTTACACACGGCTTGACGCCTCCAGGGCTCAGTTGGCCCAGTCTGAGGCCGACTATGCCTTGGCATTGAATAATCTAATGGTGCGGGTTGCTGAGGGATACTTTGGTGTCTTGACGGCGGAGGACGCGCTGCGCTTTGCCTCAGCAGAAGAAACCGCTAACTCGCGACAGCTGGAGCAAGCCGAACAGCGTTATGAGGTGGGTTTGACGGCCATTACCGATGTTCATGAAGCCCGCGCATCCTTTGACCGGGCTCGAGCCAATGTGATTGTCGCCCAAAATACCTTAGACGATGCTCGAGAAGCGCTGCGAGAGCTGACAGGGCAGGAAATTACCGCCGTTCGCCCCTTGCGCGATGATTACTCGCTAGATCCTCCGCAACCGGCGATTATGACCGACTGGGTGGACTCTGCAGTGAGCGCAAACCCCAGCGTTCTGAGCCGGAAATTCGCCGCTGATGCCGCTTATCACAACATCAAGACCCAACGGGCGGGCCACTACCCCTCGCTCAACGCTAATGTGACCTATCAGGACACAACAAGCAGCGGTGATCTAGGTCCGTTCTCAACGGAAACCCAAAACTTCACCTCCATTGGTGTCACGCTTAACGTGCCAATATACGCCGGTGGTGCTGTGACGTCCCGAACTCGCCAGGCGGCAGCAGATTACGATGCGGCGCTGGATCAGCTAGAGCAAGAAAAGCGCGGTGTAACCCGCACCACTCGAAACAGTTACCGGGCCGTGTTAGCCGGAATCAGTCAGGTTGAGGCGTTTCGTCAGGCGGTCGTGTCAGCTCAAAGCGCGCTGGAGGCCACCGAGGCCGGCTTTGAAGTGGGTACCCGAACTATTGTGGATGTTTTGTTGGCTCAGCGAACCCTGTTCCAGGCCCAGCGAGATTATTCCCAGGCCCGTCACGATCTGGTCTTGAATCGACTGCGGTTGCGTTCAGGGGCAGGCTCGATCCAGGTCGACGATTTGCAGGCAGTTAACCAAGATCTTCGTTAGCGGCAACAGGAAGGTGGCTGCCAAAGCTGGCCAAAGTTGGCCGGGGCTGACCAGAGTTAACGCTAGTTAGCAACGGCCAACCCCGGTCATCGACCACTGGCAGCGCTTTCTACTAGGTCCAGGGTCCTGGCCAGAGCTCCGCGATTTTCCTGCACTAAATCGAATCCGCATTGCCCCATTTGCGCCCGGCGATGGGGGTCGGCCGCCAGCTCGCAGAGCCGTTGTGCCAGTGATTGCTGATCGGAGACTCGCAATGCCCCCTGACGGCTCAGCAGCATTTCGGTAATTTCTGCGAAATTAAAGGTGTGTTGGCCGACTAGCACCGGTACACCCAATGCTGCAGGTTCAAGCACATTGTGACCGCCCACCTCCGCGATACTGCCACCCACAAACGCAACGTCTGCGGCGGCAAAATAATTAAGTAGCTCACCCATGGTGTCGAGCACAAAAACCTGGGTGGAAACGCTGGCCGCATGATCTTCGCTGCGACACGCAGTGTTGAGGCCGAAGGAACGGCATCGCGCAATAACACGACTGAATCGCTCTGGATGGCGGGGTGCCACGATTAACAATGCCGTGGGATGTTCGGCTAGCAGTTGCACAAACGCCGGTAGCAACGCCTCGTCGTCGTCTTCGTGGGTGCTGGCGGCCACTACCACCATTCGTTGTGGGCCCCAATCACTGCGAATCTGGCGACCGAATTGCGCAAGATCAGGCGGTAGCTGGAGGTCGAACTTCAAACTGCCTACCACGTGAAGGATTTCAGGTCGGCCACCGAGATTTCTTAGTCGTTGTCGGTCCGTCTCTGTTTGAGCGGCAACGGCGGCGGCGCAGTTGAGCGCTTTGGCAACCAGTGGTTTCACTGGTCGGTAACCCTTAAGGGATTTTTCTGAAAGTCTGGCGTTTGCAATCACCACAGGAATATCGCGCTGGTGGCAGACGGAGAATAGGTTGGGCCAGATCTCCGTTTCCATCACAACGCTGAACAGCGGCTTGGTGCGATCCAGGAAACGGTTGATGGCAGCCGGTAAGTCGTAGGGCAGGTAAACATGAAACACCTCGTCTCCGAGGTTGCGCAAAACTTGCTCAGATCCTGTTGGTGTGACCGTAGTCACTACCAGTGCACGATCTGGATAACGTTTTGTCAGCGCGCGGATCAACGGTAGCGCGGCGTGGAACTCCCCCACCGACACAGCGTGTACCCAGATACTGCTGGAAAAATCGGGTTCCGGGAAAAACCCAAAGCGCTCTCGCCAGCGGGCGAAATAGGCTGGTGCACGCAAGCCCCGCACGGCCAGCCGATACAGGATAACCGGGGTCAGCAGGTACATTACAAAGGTGTAAAGACGGGTCACGTTATCTGCGCAGTGGGTCGGTAACAGGCGGCGTTTGAGTATATCATCGCGCCATGGAAGCGCGGTTCAAACCTCGATACTGGCCAGTGTGGCTGGGATTCGGAATTCTTTATCTTTGGCAACGGCTACCCTGGCCTGTGTCTATGTGGTTGGGGCGGCGTCTTGGCGACCTGTTGAGGCGGGCGATGAAATCCCGACAGAAAGTTGCCCAGCGTAACTTGGCGCTTTGTTTCCCGGAGCTTGATAGCGAGGCTCGAGAGGGTTGGGTCAACGCCTGTTTCCAGTCCGCGGGTTGTATGGTGCCGGAAGCGGGCTTGGCATGGTTCGGATCCCCTCGGCGAATTGCCCGGTTATCAACCTTGACTGGCACCGAGCATCTCGATCGGGCGTTGGTCGAGGGCCAGGGCGTTCTTTTGTTAGCCGCACACTTTACAACCCTTGAGATTGTGGCGCGTATCATCTGCCAACATGAAAGGCAGTCGAAAGCCTGCTTATACCGTGAGCACAGCAATCCGGTCTTGGAGCAACTGGTGCGAAAATCCCGACTGGGGTATGCGGGCGCCTGTTTTAGCCGAAACCAGACTCGAGGCGCTGTACGCCATTTGAGAAAGGGGGGCATGCTTTGGTATGCGCCGGACCAGGATTACGAGCGCGGCCAAAGTGTTTTTGCGCCGTTTTTTGGCCTCCAGGCGTCCACCTCAATTTCGGCCCATCAACTGGCTACCATGGGCCGGGCGAGGGTTTTGACGTTGCACCAGCGACGCCATTCAGGGGGGTACGAGGTGTCCATAGAAACGGCCCTTGATGGGATACCTAGCGCGGATGCGTTCGCCGATGCGGTGGAAATTAATGCTGAAATGGAGCGCATTATTCGTCGCGCGCCAGAGCAATACCTCTGGTTGCATCGACGGTTTAAAAACCGTCCTGAGGGAGAGCCTGACCTTTACGGCTGAGTGGTAGATAAGTCACTGGCAGCCTTGTCAACGAATCGGAATTCAACGTCCCTGGGCTCGGTACAGGGGATGTACTGACATTTTTCATAGACAACAAGTCATTGAAAATGTGAGAGAACAGAAAATGAGATTTGTGGTTCTTGAGGCTGAAAAAGCCAAGGGCGGCTTTTTTCAACAGCCCGCTAGGCCCTCTCGGCTAGCGACTAAAGCTGGCCGTGCTCGGCAAAGGAGTACAGCTGGTTGCCGGCGACAATCAGGTGGTCCAGCAGACGAATGTCCAGCAAGCCTAGCGCATCTTTGAGGCGTCCGGTGATGGTCATGTCAGCCTGGCTGGGTTGGGTGTCTCCGGAGGGGTGGTTATGGCCGACGATGACTGCGCTGGCATTGCGTTCCAGGCAATGCCGAACGACTTCTCGAGGATAAATCGCCGCGCAGTCGATAGTGCCTTGAAAGAGAACTTGAAAATCAATGGGGCGGTGACGGGTGTCTAGATAGAGGCAAGCAAAGCTTTCCCGGGGTAACGCAGCCAGCCTGGCTGAGAAATAACGACCGCTATGCCCCGGGCTGACAATAGGCTTTTCCGACGGGCAGGGCTGTCGCAGCCTGGCCGCAATTTCCATCGCGCATAGCAGGCGGGCAGCACGGCTGTCGCCAATTCCGGGTTGCTGCCTTAAGCTCCAGCCACTAGCTTTAGGGATTTCATTCAATCCACCGAGACTCCGAAGCATATTGGCAGCCACCTTCCACGAGTTGCCGCCAGGGCCAATGAGCAAGGCAATTAATTCCACCGTGGAAAGGGTCTCGGCACCTTGATTCAGTAATTGTTGCTTGAGTCGTTGCATCAAGGCCGGCGCGCGCACCTGCGCTTGTAAGTTTGATTTGATTAAGTGTTGTTGAGGCATCGGTGAATTGTTCTACAACCTAACGGTTCGCCGGAACGGACAAGGGAGCCAATTGTCTGTAAGATATTGCTCTTAATTATCAGAGTCTTATCTCGGTGTGGTGGCGCGTTCTTTCGCGCTGGTCAATGGGCCTTGAAGAAAGGGTTTTTTCGATTGGACGCTCCACTTGAAGGGCGGCGAATTCTGCTGGGTATTAGTGCCGGCATCGCAGCCTATAAAAGTCCGCAGCTTGTCAGGCGCCTGAAGGAGCTTGGTGCTAGCGTTCGCGTGGTGTTAACGCCTTCGGCAACGTCATTTGTCACCCCTCTTAGCCTGCAGGCCGTGTCAGGTCTTCCGGTATCAAGCGATCTGCTCGACCCATCGGCAGAGGCCGCAATGGGCCATATCGAACTGGCTCGGTGGGCCGACCTGCTGCTGATTGCGCCGGCAACAGCCAACGTAATCGCCCGCCTTCGAGCAGGTATGGCAGACGACCTGCTAAGCACGATCGCATTAGCCACCACTGCGACGCTAGCGCTGGCACCTGCCATGAATCAGCAAATGTGGGCACATCCAGCCACGGTAGACAATGTTGCTCTGCTGCGAGATCGCGGTACGCATATCTGGGGTCCAGCAGAAGGCCAACAGGCCTGCGGCGACAGCGGGGCAGGGCGCATGTTGGAGCCGACCCAGTTGGCGGATTGTGTCACTCACCAGGCACTGTGCGGCGAACCAAGATTAATCGGCCGCAACGTCTTGATTTCCGCAGGGCCTACGCTGGAAGACCTTGACCCAGTGCGATATCTCGGTAACCGCAGTTCGGGGCGGATGGGGTTTGCCCTGGCCGGGGCGGCGCAAGCCCACGGTGCAGAAGTCACTTTGGTGGCAGGCCCCGTGAATCTGGAGTCTCCCGCTGGAGTTACCCGGGTGAACGTCAGGTCGGCTCGGGACATGCACCAAGAAGTCATGGGGCGGGCGAGCCAAAGCCACGTTTACGTAGGGGCTGCCGCAGTGGCTGACTTCAGGCCTGTTAACACTAGCGAGAAGAAGATGAAGAAAACCGGCGACGGTGGGCTGGAGCTGTCGCTGATTCAAAACCCTGATATCTTGAAGGACGTATCAGCGCTGATTGATGGGCCGTTTACCGTCGGCTTCGCGGCGGAAACCCACGATCTTGAGTCGTTTGCGGCAGGAAAACTCGCCAGTAAAGGTGCCGATTTAATCGCCGCCAATCAAGTGGGCAGTGAAACGTCAGGATTCGATGCCAAAGGTAACGCCTTGACGGTGCTGGGCGCCAACAGCCGCCTTGCGCTGCCGCTGCAGTCGAAACTCAGTCTGGCCCATCAGTTTTGGCATCATGTGGCCGATCAAATGGAGCATCGATGAACTCGCACAATCCCTCAGCAGTGATCCCGCTGAAAATTTTGGATCCGCGGGTTGGAGACAGTATCCCGCTGCCGACCTATGCAACCGATGGCTCTGCCGGGCTGGATTTGCGTGTGGTGCTGGATCAACCTTTGGCGATAGAAGCCGGCCAGACGGAATTGCTAAATACCGGCATTGCGATCCATCTAGTGGACCCCTCGCTGGCGGCAGTGCTCTTGCCTCGATCAGGTCTGGGGCACAAAAATGGCATCGTGCTGGGCAATTTGGTGGGCTTGATTGACTCGGATTATCAGGGCCCTTTGATGATTTCCTGCTGGAATCGGTCGTCAGAAACCTTTACCGTTGAGCCGGGAGAACGAATCGCGCAACTCGTCATTGTTCCTGTGGTGCGGGCCGAATTTGAATTGGTTGCAGATTTTGAGTTAACAGAAAGAGGGGCGGGTGGTTTTGGCCACTCGGGCGTGAAATAGACCGTGGGAGAGTTGTTTTGCCGATTTGTCATCCGTCGAAGGCCACTATAGATGGCTAAGATGACTGCGCTTGAAAAGGCGCAGCGGGAGCGTGAACGCAAGGCTCATTCGGATTTTGATTGGCGATTGCTGATGTTTCCCGTTGTGCTGACGCTACTTTTCGCCGCCACGATCTGGTGGGTTTATCAGGCGGGCAGCCACTTTTGGTTTGAGCGCCAAAGTCAGAGTTTAAAAAACCAAGCGGACACAATTCGAGCCGCGCTGGTGAAGGACTTTCGCGAAAAAGAGTCCCAGATTCTGTTAGCTGCCGAATCTGAGCAGGCATTGCTAGCCGCCCAGGATACAGGCAGTGGATTGATGGCCAGTGCAGCGTTGGATTTGCGCAGTCGTCTTACAGGCGCTGAGTGGGTAAGAATATTTACCCCGGCGGTAGAGGGTCTGCAGCCCGAGTCTCACCCTGGGCTTGGGTGGGCGGGAATTTATCTTCTGTTGCGGTCAAAAGAGGGGGGCACGGTGGCAGGGCCAGGCGGCGGTCTCGTGCGAACCGAAAATGCCCACTA
>CAZLJY010000163.1:0-11429 GCA_964559945.1 uncultured Gammaproteobacteria bacterium
GCCCGGTCCAAATACTGCGGCAAAGGAGCGACTAAACTGTGACCGACCCATGAGCCTGGCGATCAATGGGCCCAACGGTCCCGCCAGTAACTTCTGAATAGGACGAGGTCGATGTTGGCCTGGAATGATCCCGCCATTAAGCAAATACACCGATTCAATGGCCAAACTGGGGGGCGCCAACGCCAATAATTCTTGGGCCACGCTATCGCCATAATCGTGGGCCAGTATGTGGGCCCGCTGGATATTGAGCTCCTGGCACAGGGAAAGACATAGTTGGGCTTGGTCTTGAATGGCATAGGGGTAAGCCTTCGGTTTGGCGGAATAACCGAAGCCCAGCAGGTCGGGAGCGACTAAGGGTCCTAGGGATTTTAACTGTGGCCAGATCCGGTGCCAGTCCCAGGAAGCCGTTGGGAATCCATGAATCAGCAGGGTGGGTGCTTGGTTACCGGCCTTTTCGTGTTGATAGACCACGCGATGGTCGCCATAACGATGCCACTGGGTTGTGGCGTACCAGGCCGACAGGCTGGGGGAAATGGCGCTCATGGCGCGCTATTTTACTCAGGTTTTGCCGTGTTCGGCGGCCTTTATCACAGAGTCAGGTATTCAGGTCAACGGTGGCAACAATGATGGATTAACTGACAAAGGCAAGATCTTTTGTTCGGGATTTGGGGCCAGCCCTTGGCCCTTTCCCTTACTCAAAACCGTTGCTGAAAATCCGTTGCTGTGTGGAGCCGATGGGCAGCGTGTCGTTATTCCTGGGTTGGGGTAGTTCGGTGTCTATGTCCCCATCGGGGTCAGTTAGGGCGAAAAAGTTCACCAGCAGTTCTCCCCAGGCTGGGGTCATCGTGGCGCCTTTTCCTGCGGTTGCTCGTTTGCCCGGGCCGCTGTTCCAAACGGCGCCAGAGGCAAACGAGTAATTTGCCGCGTCGTAAAAATGACTGGCTTTGGCGGGGAAGAAAATGGATACACCAAAGCTGCCGCCGACGCTGCCGGTTACTGTCAGGTTAGTGGTTTTCACTTTGTCCACAATGTAGTTCAGTGAGCCCGATAACGCGGTTTCAATATCGTCAGAAAACATCGGGTCGCTATCGGGATCAAAACCGGCGGCCAATAGCTCACTTTGTAAAAGGATAAAAAAGGAGATCAGATCAATGAGGTTATCGTCAGCGTTTTGCTCCAGATCGCCGTTGGTATCGTAGTACTGTGCTTGGTCTAGAGTGGACTGCATATGAGGCGCATACAGCGGCAAGTTGCTGTTGAGCGTCAAGGCCATGAGATTGGCCAGGTCCAGGGCGTCGTCGATGAGTGTCAGGTTCGCCAATGAGGTGGCCACAGGTAGGACAGGCCCTGAAATTGTGTCGAAGATACGGGAGTTGCCTAGCGCTCGGGTTAGGTTGATGGCCACTTGCGATGTTTCGGCGCCAGCGCCTGTCGCTGGCAATCGCTCGATCATGCGCCGATAGCTGGCCTGGTTGTGCCAAATATGGGTTTGGCTGGCAATGAGATAGTGGGCGCCTTGGCGGACGGAAAACGCTACCTCCAACATGGCTAGGTGAGGATTGTTCAGCACTAGCAGGTCCAGGATTCGCTCACTACCGATGTCCGACAGCGCAACCTGCAACTGACTCATCGTCATGAAGCCCAACGCACTAGCGCTGGTATTGTCAGTCATGAGTCCGCCAGGGCCGCCGGCACCGTCTAACATCAGAATTTCCCTGGAGGCCGGAAAGTTGCGGCGCGCCCAGTCCACAAATTGAATTAGGGCGCCCGGATTAGTGATGTCCAACTCTCCCAGTTCGATCCGCTCGGTACCAATCTCATAATCCCCCAGGGTGGTGTCGTCATCGTCGGGCTTAATGACGTAGTAAGCGCTATCGCCGGTTGTTGGGGTATCCACCATCGCGACGATTTGAACCTCTGGGTTTTGCGCACCAGCTTCCAGGTCGTTGAGCAATTCATCCAGGCGTTGTTGTTGAACGGTGGCGGACAGGCTGTCGGTATCGTCGTAGGCCAACGCAACCATCACCAACCAGGGTTTTTCGGGGACCAATAAATAGTCGGTGGCGGTGGTGCGTACCCCATTGCCTTCTGGGATTTCTAGCGGCGGTTGGCCTCGGATTAATAGCTGGCCTCGGTTATTGAAATCGATGACTTGACTGATCTCCTGTGGGGGCAACTGGTCGCCAACGCGATCCCGCAGGTCGTAGTACTCATCTTCGGTGAAAATACCGTCGGCGTTGTCATCCTGAACCACAGCGGCAAAGTGTGGAAAGGTACTGTTGTTGGTTAACGCTAGTTGTCCCTGGTCGTTGATATAACTGGACTGCTCAAGGGCGTTGTTGAACCCTTCGGGAAGGTCGGTTGTGATGGTGTTGCCAGTGGCGCCAAGGACGCTGAAGGTAACGCCATTGGCGGCCAAAGTCGTTAGGAGGAGATCACCTTGGTTGTTGAGGTCAAGGAAGCTGGTGTCGCTGGGAAGGTCAGTCTCGGTGCCGTTGGCCTCTATCAATCCCAGGTTTCCTTTCAATGCGATCTGGCCCAGGTCATTGATGATGGGTGAATAGTTGATGATGCCATTGGTGCGGGGGACAAAGCGCTGGCTGCCATCGTGGTAGAAGGCGGTGGTGCCGTCAAAAGAGGGGTCGGCCAATGGTCCTTCCCCGGTAAACCGGCCCTGGTTATCCAACGAAAAGAGGCGCAGTTGTTGGGTGGTTTGCCCTAAGCCGTTATCAAGTATTTCTAACAGTTCGAAAAAATCCGAGCTGCCGTCCTGCCAGAGTTGGGCTCTGGATCGCTGAGTCACCATTAATTCGCAGGCAGTCTGACTGCAGTTGACAGGCTCTATCGAGGCGCTGCCGTCAGTGGCCAATACCTGGCCTTCATTGTTGATGGCCACCGGTACGCAACCCGATGCGGAGCTGCTGAAGTAGGTGCGGATAGAAAATTCGGGTTTGACCGAGCCATTGATCGCAAACTGAAAGCTACAGACCTGGGTAAGTTCCACTGGGTCGATTTCTGCATCCCGGTTGCTGTCGCGCCAGATGGAATAGGTGGCGTTTGCTAGACGGGTGCCCGGGTTGTCTGTGCGGTTGACCTCGAAGAGTAAGTCACCCAGCAACACGTCGCCGTTGTCGTTGATGCCAATAGCGGTGTAGGGGCTTAGATCAATGACCTGGTAACGTTCGGGAATGGGTGGTGGTGTGTCCTGGGCTGAGGTGGTGGAGCTCACCACTAAAAAAGCTGTTGCTAGGGCGCAAATCCCGCGTCTATGTCTGCTCAGTTCCATTGGCTTCAACGTTCCTCTCCGGTGTGATCGGGCTGTGGCGCTTGCTGTTTGATCGCGCACAGGTTGTCCAGGCTCAAACTGGTGGATTGGGTCGTCAATGTCTTATCGGAAATGTGATGGTTTTCTAACGGTTTATTAAGTTGATCAAATTCAATGGGTTATGGGTCAGAGATAGGAGGCGGGCGGCGGCTAACAAAAATTGCGTGCGCGTACTTTCAGATCGCCCAGAAGGTGGTCAAAACAGTGCAGCCGTTTGGCAATTAAATGCCAGACCCCTTCCTGGCATTCCAATATGCCGTCCACCGCCAGCAAGGTGCTGGCCAGTAGTACTCGGCGCTGGGCCACAGCCAGATCTTTCCAGACGATCACATTGAGCATGCCGGTATCGTCTTCCAAGGTGAGAAATGTGACCCCGCTGGCGGTCCCGGGTCGCTGACGTAATGTCACCAGCCCGGCGCAGCGCAGGCGACTTTCGTGAGGTCTTTTATGGACTTCTTCCACGCTCAGTACCCGTTCCCGGGAAAGCTCTTGGCGTAACAGAGCCAGAGGGTGACGGCCCAAGGTAAATCCTTGGCTGGCGTAATCGGCTAGCAGATTTTCTACCTCGCTGGGTTCACGCAGTGAGGCAGGGGTTTCGTCAATATGGCTGCCGCGCAAAACCTCCGGGAAGTGTTCCACTCCGGCCACATCCCAGGCCGCTTGGTGGCGGTTGCCGGACAGGGAGGCGAGGGCGCCGGCATCCACCAGGCAGCGCTGCTGTTTACGGTCCAGCTTGGCTCTTAACACCAGATCTTGGACGCTAGTAAAGGGTTTGTTAGCGCGAGCTTCAAGCAGGCGCAGGGCAGCTGCCTCGGGTAATCCCTTGCACTGGCGAAGGCCCAGGCGCAAGGCAGGGTTGGCGGTGGCGCAATAGGACTGCCCCGGTTCAGCTTCCAAGGTGCTATCCCACTGGCTATACGACACGTCGGCAGCCAGCACGGTGATGTGATGACGGCGCAGATCAGCAATCAACTGAGAGGGTGAATAAAAGCCCATGGGCTGGCTGTTGAGCAGGGCGCAACAAAAGGCTGCCGGTTCAAAACATTTCAGCCAGCAGGACACATAGACCAATAAGGCAAAGCTGGCTGCATGAGATTCGGGAAACCCATAGGAGCCAAACCCTTTGATTTGTTCAAACACCCGTTGGGCAAATGCTTCGTCGTAGCCTCGTTCAGCCATACCCTCAATAATTCGCCGTTCAAAATGCTCCAATCCGCCGTGGCGTTTCCAGGCCGCCATGGAGCGGCGTAGTTGATCCGCCTCGCCGGCACTGAAGCCTGCCGCCACAATGGCCAGTTGCATCACCTGTTCCTGAAAAATCGGCACACCTAAAGTGCGCTCAAATACCGCCTTGAGGGCTTCTGAGGGATAACTCACCGGCTCCTTGCCTTGGCGCCGACGTAAGTAGGGATGGACCATCTTGCCCTGGATGGGGCCGGGGCGAACGATGGCCACCTCAATCACCAGGTCATAAAAGCAGGCGGGCTTAAGTCGGGGCAGCATGCTCATCTGGGCTCGGGATTCAATCTGGAACACGCCAATGGTGTCAGCCTGTTGAATCATCTGATACACCTGGGGATCTTCCGCGGGGATGTCTTGCAAGGTGAGGGGGCGTTGGCGCCAACGGCTGATCAGGTCTAAACAGCGGCGAATGGCGCTGAGCATACCCAAAGCCAGGCAGTCCACCTTCAACAGGCCCAGGGCTTCGAGATCGTCTTTATCCCATTGAATAATGGTGCGATCGGCCATGGCGGCGTTTTCCACTGGTACCAGTTCGGCCAGCGGTCGCTCGGAGATCACAAAGCCGCCCACATGCTGGGATAGATGGCGGGGAAACCCCAGAATCTCTTCTACCAGTACCAGCAAACGCTGAATGGCTGGGCTACGGGCATCAAAGCCGCTTTCCGACAGGCGCTCGGTGAGTGCTTCCAGCTTGTCCCAGGCGGTGATGCTGCGGGCTAGTCGGTCCACTTGCTCAGCGTCAAACCCCAAGGCTTTGCCCACATCCCGAATCGCACTGCGGGGGCGATAGCTAATCACGGTGGCCGCCAGCGCAGCGCGTTTGCGGCCATATTTCTGATACACGTATTGCAGTACTTCTTCCCGCCGTTGATGTTCAAAATCCACGTCGATATCCGGCGGTTCGTTACGCTCTTTGGAGATAAAGCGCTCAAACAACATGCTCATGCGAGCTGGATCAACTTCGGTGATACCTAAACAAAAACATACCGCGGAGTTTGCCGCTGAGCCCCGTCCCTGACACAAAATTTGCTGGCGGCGAGCAAACGCCACCACGTCTTCCACGGTGAGAAAAAACGCTTCGTAGCCCAGCTCGGCAATTAGCTGAAGTTCATGGTTGATTTGTTTTTTTACCGCCTCAGTGGGCCCATCCGGCCAGCGCCGGGCCATACCCTTGTGGGTGAGATTGCGCAGATGGCTGGTAGGGGTTTCACCCTCAGGCACCAACTCGTTGGGGTAGGTGTAATTGAGCTGGTCCAGAGTGAAACGACAGCGCCGGGCAATATCCACCGAGGTTTGCAGCAGCGATGGTGGATAAATGTGTGCCAAAGTCTGACGTCGGCGCAAATGACGCTCGCCGTTAGCAAACAAGGCACTGCCAGCGGCGGTTAAGGTTTTGCCGCTGGCAATCGCCGTTAGGGTGTCTTGCAGAGCGCGCCGCCCGCGCCGGTGCATGTGCACATCGCCGCAGGCAGTCATGGGCAGGTTACAGGTCTGGCTTAACATGCCCAGCTCATCAAGGCTGCGTTGATGACAACGTTCAAATAGCAGGCTAACGGCGATCCAGCAACGATCGCCAAAGTGCTGCTTTAGCCAGTGGCCTGAGTCGGTGTCATGGTGCTGCTGCGAGCTAGGACACCACAGCGCCAGCACATGAGGGGCCGCGTCAGCGGCTGACGGTCGGGCCAGTATCTCCAGCAGGTCACTGCGGGTCAGCTGATACTGGCCTTTGGGCGCCGCCCTACGGCCTCGAGTGATTAGCCGACAAAGCTGGGTGTAACCGGTGTGGGAGGTGCACAGTAATACCAGCTTCAGACCGTCGCTGGTGGTCAACTCAGTGCCAATAATCAGTTGCAGGGAAAGGTCGGCTTTCTGTATCGCTTCATAGGCCCTCACCACGCCGCTCATGGTGCATTCATCGGTGATAGCCAGAGCGGTGTAACCCAGCTGGGCCGCAGTGTGCACCAGCTCTTTGGCATGGGATGCGCCGCGCAGAAAGGAAAAGTTGCTTAGGGCATGAAGCTCAGCGTAATCAGGTAGGGTATCAGGCATACTGTTTATTTATACAGTAAAAAATGCTCTTCTGGCAATCGAACGAATTTGCTTGGCAAAAGAAAATTTGCTCGAATGAAAACCACCTTCATAGGAGAAAATCCTTGCATGACAGTTACTAGGTTTGGAATTCGGCTGTCGCTGCTCTTGATGGGTTCGACGGCATTCGCACAAAACGACAATCCATGTCTCATTGACACCGAAGCAATGCTCGCCCTGGATCAAAATGCCTTCGATCAAGACATGCAAGGCGGCTGGCGAATGGTCGTTCGCGGCGGAAACTGTCGAGCGGAGGCGGCAGATCTAATTCGCGCCTACATCAACGCCAACGGCGAGAAGGGAGAAATCATGACTTGGCACGAAGGGCAAATGCGAGCCATGGTAGGACAAACCGATCAGGCGATTGCATTACTTCGAACCACCTATAAGCCGCCCGAATACGACGATTGGTTTGGTTGGAATCACTACGTAAGCGCGACCTTGGCGTTCCTGCAGCGAGATCAGGAGGGCCTTGAAAAGGCCAGACTCAATTTGCTTGCACTGCCTCCCCCCGACGACTCCAAGATGCTCGACAGTTCCGGCAAGCCAAGGAACATCAAGTGGCCTCCGAACCTCAATGTTGTTGACGGTTTACTCCGGTGTTTCGATCACAGTTATGATCATGCCTATAACCAATGCAACAGCCCGTTCAGCGAATGAGAGTCAGGCTAGGGAAATAGCCTGGGAGATCACCCATGGCGGATTTTGACCGCCGCTCAAGAGTCCTCTTGCTCATCTCAATGGCATGGGGCGCTGGGTTCATGGCTTGGGTGCTTTTGCAGGAAACGTTGCGGCACATCGGCGGGGCCCCAGGCGACGACCGGCTAGAGGATCAATCTAAGAATGATTTTTTCCGATAGTATTGAGGCCTGAAACCGATCCACCTTTGATCGATCAACAACCGCTATCAGGAGCTGTCATCGTGACCGAAGAAAATCTGCAAATCACGCTCATTCAAAGCGAGGTGAAGTGGCATGACAGCGCCGCAAATTTGGCCCATTTTGGGCAGCAGATCAGCCAATTGGAAAATCCCGGCCATCTCATCGTTTTGCCAGAAACCTTCGCCAGTGGCTTTACCCAAGAGCCGGCTAAGGCGGCTGAGCCGATGGATGGCCCAGCGGTGAATTTTATGTGTGAGCAATCGCTGGCCACTGGTGCCGCGCTCACCGGTTCTTTGGCGATTGCCGAGGGTGGGCATTACTTCAACCGGATGCTGTTTGTGGCCGACGGGAAGGTGCTGGCTTACTACGACAAAAAACACCTGTTTACCCTGGCTGGTGAGCACAAGCGTTATCAGGCTGGTGAGCAGCGAGTGGTGGTGGACTATCTGGGTTGGCGGATTTGTTTGCAGGTCTGCTATGACCTGCGCTTTCCGGTATTTTCTCGTTGCCGTGATGATTACGATCTGCTGCTGTACGTCGCAAACTGGCCTATGCCTAGAGCCAATGCTTGGAGCACCTTGTTGCGGGCCCGCGCGATTGAGAATCTGTGTTATGCCATTGGCGTTAACCGCACCGGGTTTGATGGCAACAACTGGGAATATGCCGGCGGATCTGCCGCGGTGGATTACTTGGGCCGGGATTTAATTGACCTAGGTACCGATGCTAAAGCCTCAACGGTGACGGCCAGCCTTGCAGACCAATCGGCCTTTCGCGAGAAATTTCGGTTTTTGGATGACGCTGACGACTTTGAGTTAGTGGGCTAGCGCCGACAGGAAAACACCGCCCGTAGCGGCGCCGGATAACCTTCAATGGTTTTGCTTGAATCTTCAGGGTCTAAAAACGTGGCTAGTGAATCGAAGGTCATCCAGGGGGTGCTGCGCTGCTCATCGGTGGAGGTGGCGGTGACATCCACCAGTTCAATATCCACAAAGCCGCAGCGCCGCAGCCAGCGGGCTAGCAGATCGGTGCTGGGAATAAACCACACGTTGCGCATTTTGGCGTAGCGTCCTTCCGGTACTAGCACCTGGCGGTCATCACCAGCCACCACCAGGGTCTCCACGATGGCCTGGCCGCCGGGCCTGAGCAAACGTCGTATCTGTTCCAAGTGTTCCAAAGGGGAGCGTCGGTGATACAAAATGCCCATGGAGAACACGCTGTCAAAACCGGTCATGTCCTGGGGCAAGGCTTCCAAACCTACAGGTAACATTGCAGCCGGTGTTTCCGGTAGAAATTGCTTGAGCGCGGCAAACTGCAAATTAAATAACGCCGTTGGATCAATCCCCAGGGCCAGCTCCGCGCCGGCGCCTAGCATTCGCCACAAGTGATAACCGCTACCGCAACCAATATCCAGCACACAGCGCTGGGATAAATCATCCAGATGAGGCGCGATTCGGTCCCATTTCCAGTCCGAGCGCCATTCGGTATTGATGTCGATGCCAAACAGTGAGAACGGGCCTTTACGCCAAGGGTGTAACTGCATTAATCCCTCTTGGAGCTCACGTCTTTGGTTGTCAGTCGCGTTGCCCTTCAAAGTGATAGCACTGCTGCTCATGTCCACATGACTGGGGTTGATGTGGGGCATGGCTTGCAGGGCTTTTTGCCACCGAGGCAGGTCACCGTGTGCTCTGAGTTTGGTCAGGCGTTGGGGGTCTTGGATCCAGGCCTGCCACCCAGCTAGGGGAGAACGTTGCAGGACGGGGGTCAAATTTGGACCGGCCAGTAGGGCATCGATCATCTACTTAAATGCAATCAGCGAGGCAAAATTAAAACACTGAAACCATTGTTCCACTGAGGCAAATCCGGCGTTTGACAGCCGCTGGCGATGGTCGGCTAGGGTTTCGCGGATCAGCACATTTTCCAATGCACTGCGTTTGCGCGAAATTTCCAGCTCGCTGTAGCCTTGGCTGCGTTTGAAGGCATGGTAAAGGTCGACGAACAGTTCGTCACTGGCGCTTTCCTCAAAGGCGATTTTTTCTGACAATATCAGCACCCCACCTGGCAGCAAGGCATCGGCGATGCGAGTAAGCAGGGCAGTGCGCTGTTCAATGGGTACAAACTGCAAGGTGAAATTCAACACCACCATAGAGGCAGGGCGCAAAGGGAAGTTGGTAATGTCGCCAAGCTCAATGGAAATAGACGGCTTATGCTCGGATTCATCCAACAGTTTTTGTCCACGCTTAATCATCGCTGGCGCATTGTCCACACCCACTACGGTCACCGTGGGGTCAGCAATTGCCTGGCCCATCGCCAGGGTAGCGGCACCTAGCGAGCAGCCCAGGTCATAGCAATGGGTGTTGGGCTGGGCATAGCGCCCAGCCATTGCGCCGATGGTCGATAGGGTGGTGGCGTAGCCGGGCACCGATCGGTTGAGCATGTCGGGAAAGACCTGAGCGACGGCGTCGTTAAATTCAAACGGTGCCTGTGGATCGCTGCCGGCGTTAGTGAAAATACGGTCTGTGGTGTGACTCACCGAACACTCCCTGGGATTGGGGACTAAATTAGGTTAAGGGCTGGCTTTGGTACCGATCACTGAGCGGGCTAGCCAGATGAAGCCAAGGCCTAGTATCAGTACAAAAATCAGTATCATCAACCATTGATCCCGGGTAAATGTTGACCAAAAAGAGGTTGGCTGCAGTGTCGTTTGGCTGTGGCCGATAATGGTCCAACCCGCCCAGGCAGCAGCAGGATAACCAGCCTGGCGAAATTCGTCGCGAGTTTGTTCAAGTCCCTGGGCTAAGGACAGCCCAAGCCCCAGTCTTTGGTACCAGCGACGGATAAACGTTGCTGCGTATGCATCGTCAACAGGCCATAAATTGGCCACCACCGCGGTGGCGCCGGCCTCTAACAGGGCGCTGGACAAACCCACCACACCCTGGCCGGAAAGACGTCGACCATTAGCCGACTCACAGGCCGATAGCACCACGACTTTAGGCGGCAAGGTCAGCTTGGAAATTTCGCCGGCGGTTAACCAACCATCGTGGGATGAGTCGGGGGCAAGCTGCAGGGAGGAGTGGTTTGGGTTATCGCTTTGTATTTTTACATGGCCAGCAAAATGCAGCCATCCAGTGTTGCTTTGGAGGGCTTTACGCAGGGCGCTTTCGCTGGCGGTGGTGCCTTGTTTGAGGTCAACCAGGGGCCAATCTTTAGCAATGTCGTGGGCCTCAACCAGGGTGTTGGGTAGGGCGTTAGCGTTGGCCCGTATAGTGCTGCCGGGCATGGGGGTTGTGGGCCTTGCTGGGTTGGCAAAAAGCGCCATGTCACTAAGGGTTACGGTGTCCTTGTTGGTTTGACTGAGGCTGTTTTTCCAGGCCTCAAAAGATCCGAAGTAGCTGGCGTTTTGCAACGCCGACGGTGCATCTGGCAATGCGGAAAGCGGCAAGTTATGGAGTTCTCCATCAAGCAAGATAGCCAGCGGCTCGCGACTCCAATTCGGTGATCGAATTAACGGCTGAAGGACTATTTCACCCAAGTCGAGCAAAGCCTGGTGTGCGCGTTGGTTGTTGCCGTTTCGAATCGCTTGATCGAGCATCCTCAATAGTGCGTCGGCTCGGTTTTCGTGATCAACATTGACCACAGTGATCTGTCCTTGGGATAACAAAAAAACTCGCCGGGCAAAGGCGGGATTATGGTGCCATTGGAAAAACCACGCTGACTGGTTAGATGGCAAGCTATCCAGGCGGAAATTTTCGATCCTGTTGGTGATGGGCGTGCGCGCAAGGGAGGGTTGGGCCTCTTCGGTGAGAAATTGTTGAAAACTGGCGGGCATCGCCTGGTTTGTTGCCAGCTGTGCTTGTCGGCGCCCGGTCCAACGGCGCAATTGATCCCTATAGATT
>CAZLJY010000164.1:0-11405 GCA_964559945.1 uncultured Gammaproteobacteria bacterium
TTAATGGTGGCAGGAAAAGGGGTATCTGATCCGAAAATGACATAGGCCTCACCACGGGCATAAGTACCGGCGCTGACGATCAAATCATCCAGCCCATCGCCGTTGACATCGCCGGCATCGCTGACCGCGTAGCCGAGTAACAGGAAGGCCTGTGTGCCGACGAGGGTAAAACCGTTATTACCATCGATATCGCCAGCAGAAATTGATGCGGGGAACGGATCTTTACTGCCGAACACCACCGATACGTTGCCCATATTGGCATCTTGACGTGGTGCGCCAATGGCAATATCGGTGAAACCATCGCCATTGATATCCCCTGCTGCACTCACGTTTTGACCAAAATCGCCGGATGCTTGATCTCCTGCGATCGCAAATCCATTGGTCCCACTTAGGCCGGCCAGATCGACCTGGGAAATCAGCGTGTTATCAAATCCGAAAACCACGTAGGCCGCGCCTTCCGGAGAAGATGGTGTACCCGCGCCGTTAGCGCCAATCACGATATCGGCGACTCCATCACCATTGATATCTTTGGCCGCTGCCACGGACTGTCCCGCGCTGTCGCCACTATCGACGCCGTTTATCGAAAAACCGTTGGTGCCGTTCAGTGACGCCAGATCGATTTCCGAAGAAGCCCGTTGGGAGCTCCCGAAGATCACATAGGCCTGTCCATTGTTTTCGGCGGTTGCCGAAGGCGCACCCACGATGAGGTCATCGATACCGTCGCCATTGACGTCTTGAGAAAGATCCAGCCCGCGGCCGCTGATGTCGAAGTCTGCGATACCGCGCAGCGCAAGACCATTGGTTCCGTCCAGGTCTGAAAGGTCTAAGGTCGCTTCAGGTGTTTGGGTGCCGAATACCAGGTAACTGACCCCAACGTCGTCACCTGACCCGTCGGCGTACGGCGCTCCGATGACAATGTCAGACAGGCCATCGCCGTTCCAATCGCCCCCACCTGCGACCTGCTCACCCGAATAATCGAAGGTATTAATTCCTGCAATTGTCAGGCCCGTTAGGTCATTGAGATCACTCAAGGAAAAGGACGGCGGAAACGGCCCGGGACGGCCAAACACCACGTAGCTCTCACCGGAATTTGGATTCGGCGCGTTGGCAATTGGCGCCCCGATAATCAAATCGCTGATGCCGTCACCGTTAAAGTCTCCTGCCCCGCTTACGGCTCGACCGGCTTGGTCGAGCGGGTTTGCGCCCGAAATAACAAAGCCATTGCTGCCATCCAGGGTACGCAGGTCCAGACGTTCCTGAGTCAGTGCGCTGTGAACGGGCAGTGCGGTAATAATGGCGCCGGCCAATAGCGATTTTTTCATTCGGCTGTCCTCACTTGAATCATCAAACCCAGGGATTAGTCCCCAGCCCGCAGTCTGTCGGGTCGGCCGATCCAGTTCTTGAACATTTCCTAACGGTTTTGTGACGAAAAAATTAGTGCTTTTATTTCAACAGGTTGTGATTCCTTATGGCGTTCGTTGTATAGGTGGTGTTGGATAGCATTACTAAGCATAGGGTTAAATTCCCAGGGGCGTCTGTGTCTTGTTAGGTCGATTTTGCGGCTTCCACGGGCCGGCCGAAGTTGGAGAACATCGGCAGCGTTTAGCGCCACTTGCAACCACAGTGCAAATATCCGCAACAGCACTAAACGCATCGATCGGCTGCGACCTTCACACTGTGGGAAAGTGCGACAGGGAATGGTCATGAAGCTTCGTCAGATTGCGTTACTCGGTTGTTTTGCCGTTTGTTTCGGCGACTCGTTATGGGCTCAGCCGGCCGCTGGTACCGAGCCGCTGACCCAGATTGCGGGCCTTGAGTCCTTGCTGGGGAGCGCAAAGGTGTTGAGCTCGGTCCAGATGACATCCCAAACTCTGCAAAAGCTGCCTTACCGCCGTGGCCGCTTGCAGCTGGACAAGCCGTTGCAGCTGGAATTTGTGCAGCCCGTTAGTCACTTTGCCTTGAAGATTGACGATCCCGGTCACGATTCGGTGTATTCGTTGACCGCGTTGCGCGGTGACCATGAGCTGGGTACCCAGCGGTTTTACCTCTCCAAGGCCCAGCTGCCCGACGTGACCTCCGCGCCCGACGGAGTTTTAGGCTTACGCTCCGATGAGCCATTTGACCGCGTTGAGATTCGGGAAATTCATGGCCGGTCAGCGGGAGATCCGGAATTCATCGAGGCGCTTTACGGCAACCAAACGAGGGCCAAAGGCGGTTCCAACGTTGGCGCGATTGCCTGTCAGGCGCCCTTTGGGGTGGCTTACAACATAGCCTTTGGTGTGGCTTTGGTGGCGATTGAGCCGATTACTCAGTTCGCCGCATCGTCGGCGGCCTACACCGCGAATCTTGGCCTGAAATTTTGCCAATCGGTGATTGTAGCGCCGGCGGATATTGAGCGGCGTATTGCGCCCACCGAGTGTACCTCCTCGTTCGCGCAGCCTCATATGGTGTCGGACTTTGAAAACGCCTTGGGTGTAACACTGTCCTATGAGTACAACTGGGGCCAGCTGGGAACCCCGTTTGTGTACCATCACAACACCTCGGTGGCGGTGACCTTGGGCTACAACGCGCCTCGGCCGCCCAGTGTAGGGTCGCTGTCGTTGAGCGCCTTGCTCAGTGATTTCTCTCTCGACGGAACTGACCAGATCTATCAGCAATGTCGCAATGATGGCAGCGTGCGATTGAGCCAGCGGGAGGCCGGCGTTGGGCCTAGCTACGAGTGTCCTTACGTGGTCGATCGTGTGCTGGAAATACCGGTGGGACGTAACACGATTGTTTGGCAGGCCAATGCAAAAATGGGTTTGCTTGACCTGGTTTTGTTCCCAACCCCCGGTGTGCCGCCGGGCGCCAAGGTGCCCGTCTACCGCACAATACTCAATCGCATTATCAAAGAAACTCTGGTGGGCGTGACGGATTTCTTCTTAGGCGGTTGGCGCTTCGGTAACGTGAACACCGCCTATCAAACCGTCACCATCTTTGATGAGCGTCCGCCCCAAATTTCCCCTCAGCCCCAAAGCCAGCCGCGCATAACCGCAAGCTTAGTTGGCGGGCAGATACGGGTTCAGATTGAAGCGGACGAACCCGGCGGCGTGTCGCGCCGGCGCTATGAGGACATCCTTAAGAGAATGTATCAGGTGAGTGACCCTTGCGGGCGTCCCACCACGTTTCGAGCCAGTTATCCGTCCGAGCCGCTACGCAGCTTTTGGCCGGTCAGTACCCAGGCTCAGAGCCAAAGCTTTGAGATTACCTGGACGGCCGCTGACCCGGGTCCCAATCTCGACGGCGTTGCCAACGAGACGCTGGTCACCATGCAGGTGGAAGTGGTGGACATTCGCCCACCCACCATCGTGGCGCCGCCGGATATTGTAGAAGTCACTCAAGGCCAGGTCACCGAGCTGGGTCAGCCATTGGTGTTTGATTTTGTTGACCTAAATCCGTCAATCAGCAATAACGCCAGTTTGCCCCTGGGGCAGGGGCTCACTGAGGTGATCTGGACCGTAACGGATGCCTCGGGAAACAGCACCACGGCGGTACAGATCGTCAACGTTAAATCCAGTAACGCCGATCCTAGCGCCCAGGCTCAAACTGGCGCTAACCGGTTTGATGCGGTGTCCTTTGAACCCACCACGCTGCGGCTGACCGGTAGCGATCCGGACGGCGATCCGTTGCGGTTTTTTGTGGAAGACTACCCGGATAATGGATTTTTTGTTGCCCCGCTTTACCCCTATTTTGTGGAAGACTTTCGTGTCCAACGCACCGCCATGGAGGCCGAGCTGGCGGCAACCTGTAATGGCGGCGATCAGGTCTTTCAAATCAAATTTCCCTCCGAACCGGTCCATTTAGCAGTGACTGACGATGGCACCACCTTTGTCGCAGACCGGGGCCATGTGGACTGCAGTCAACTGGCCAATAACGGCAGCTTTAACTTGGAACCGCGGCTGGCGATTTTTCCGTCAGGCTTTGACCCCGATGGCATTGAAGAGCCCGAAGCTGTGCAGCTAGGCGATGATGCGGTGAGAGATTTGGTGGTCGATAGTTTCAACCAGCTGATCGTGGTCACCAGCAATAGCTCCGCCGGTAACGCTTTTGTTCGAGCTTTGGATTTCTCGTTGAACGAGGTTCAAAACTACCGCATGGTCAACATGATTGACCGCACTACCGGTCGTTGTGAGCCCTTTGGCAGCAACAACTTTTGCGAAATCCGCCAAGCCCGCAGCGCGGTGGTGGACGCCAACGGCATGTTGTATGTGATGGACTTCACTGGCCGAATTTATACCTTCGAAGCGCCGGCCAGTGGATCCGGTCCGGTGGCCTTTATTGATTACCTAAGCGACGATGTTGAGAGCAGCGCATCAACCCACGTGAGCCCAGGAAAACTGGCCTTGGACGGTGAGGGTTTCGTCTACGCCACCCGCAACAATCGGGTGTACAAATACTCGCCATCGTTTGTCGATAGCAATGGTTTGATTCAACCCGGAGCGCCCGTGGGCTGGCTGGGCCGATGTGACTTCGACTTAAGCCCAGGGGATGAGGCGGTTTGCGATGTGGCCAATCAGCGCAGCCTCGGGTTTTCCTGCACTGACGCCATTTGCGGCATCGATGAGGATATCCCCCAGGCAGAGCGGGATTTTTGCGGATATACCTTTTCCAACGACGGCAATTTCGGCTGTAGGCCGGGGCAATTGCGCGGCAATGCTGGGATCGATATTGATCCCCAAGGCATTATCTACATTGCCGACAGCGGCAATCAGCGAATCCAGCGCTTTACCCCCGACGGTTTTTTCGCCGGCGAGGCTGAGTCGGAATGCGACGGCAGCTGTTTTGTGTTGGGTGACTTTGGCAGTCCACAAGATGTGTCAGTCAATTCCAGCCGCTTTTATATTTTGGACCCAGCCACCAATCTGCTACACATTTCTTTGCTAACGCCGTTTACCAACCAGGGCAATGATTTTGCCGAATTGGTGTATCAGTCCGATAACGCCTTTGCCTGCTTAAGTCCCAACGACTGTGTGGATCAATTTGCCTTCAGCGTGAGTGATGGCGTGCGCGATCCAGATTCTGGCCGCCCGGTGCGCTCGATGGCGGCGCCTGTGCAGGTGGCGGTGAGTCGCAATTTT
Source organism: uncultured Gammaproteobacteria bacterium (assembly GCA_964559945.1). Lineage (GTDB taxonomy): Bacteria > Pseudomonadota > Gammaproteobacteria > Xanthomonadales > SZUA-38 > JANQOZ01. Next base: position 5,118 of record CAZLJY010000164.1, read on the forward strand.
CGCCCGCCGGTGGCCACCCCCGGCATTACCGCTGTGGTGTTTGAAGACCAGGAAACCCCGGTGGTATTGGATGGCTCGGAGCTCGATCCCCTGGACGTACTCAATTTCAACCTGATTACGCCACCGGAACATGGTTCTGTGCTGGTGGTCGGTGATGAGGCCCGGTACCTGTCCGATCCAAACTACGTAGGCCCGGATGCCTTTTCTTTTGCTGTCTTCGACGGTTTGTCTGAGTCTGAACCGGAACAGGTGTTGGTCAGCGTGCTGAACGTCAATGACCCACCGCTGGTTAGCCCGTTGGATGACCTGCAGATTGGCGCCGGGTTTAGCTACTCGTTGCAGCACGATTTTGTTGATCCGGACCTAAACGACCTGCATGGATTAACCATCAACTGGGGTGATGGTACGGTCTCCCCGGAAGGGACCATCGATGCCATGGGTCAGGCCACGGGCCCCATTTTAGTTGAGGGTGGGGTCGGGCCTGGTCGAATCGACGCCAGCCACGTTTACGCCAATCCGGGAAGCTACACCCTGGAAATTTGCGTGACGGACCAAATGACAGACAGTGGCTCTGGCAAGCTGCCAACGCCAGCGTCAACCACTGGCTGCGCCCAATCAACGGTAACGGTCATTAACGCCCTGGATCTTCGTTTGTCCAGCTTAGGTGCCGCCAGTGCATTGCCCGGACAATTTGTGAGCTATGAGCTAACGGTCCAAAACCTGGCTCCCGCTAACGGTGGCCTGACCGCTACCGGAGTTGTCATGACCATCGATGTGGCCAACGAGTTTGATCCTTCCTCCATCACCGCCAGCGGCTGTCAAACAATGGGCGGGGAACGCATTTGCTCGCTACCTGATTTGGCTCCGGGTGCGTCATCCACCGTGTCCTTTAGCGCTCAGGTTCCGGCGTTAGTGCCGTTGGGGTTGCGACTGCAAACTGAGGTCCACGTGACCCAAAACGAAGCAGACCAAACGCCAGATAACACCTTGCTGCAGATTACCTCATTGACCCGGCCGGCAGATTATCAGGTGGGGGTTAGCAGCCTGGCACTGCTGGACAAACCGGACGTCAACCCAGGTGATGGTGTGTGCGCTAGCGAAGATAATGTCTGCACCTGGCCTGCGGCGGTTGACGAGGCCAACGCCACACCCGGGCAGCAAACCATAGCCCTGGGCAGTGCCAGCTACCTGCCAGCGCGATCCGTTCAGCTGCGCCTCACTGAGAGTGTAACTATCCTTGGCAACGGCGCCGATCGATCGGTGATTGACGGCATCAACGCTGACCCCGGCACCACCTTGCGTCTGGAGGACTTAACGGTCGCCGGTGCAGGCGCCGACCCTAACGCCGGCGTCTCAGCCCAGGGGGATTTGGTGGCTCGCCGGGTACGTTTCACGGCCAACCGCATCGACGGCTTCTTCGGCGCCGGCGTGTTCGCCCGAGGCAATGTGGATGTTCGCGACTCCACCTTTGATGGCAACCAAACCGACACGGACGGCGCGGCGCTGTTTAATCTTAGCGGCACCAGTTATCTGGAGAACGTGACGGTGGTGGGCAATACCGGAGGGGCGCTGGTTTTTAACAACGATGCCACCTTGGTGAATGTCACCATTACCGGCAACACCGGTGGCTGCTGTTTCGCCGCCAACTCAGCGGCGCTGAACAGCTACGGCGCCGATACCGTGGTGACATTGGTCAATTCGGTATTGGCGGGAAACCAGCCTTCCCGCAGCCCAGGCGCTGAGCCTGAGGGTCCACCCAATTGCGTGACCGCAACCGGTGGCAGCATCGTGTCTCTGGGCAATAATGTGCTGGGCAATCTGTCCGGTTGCTCCCTAACGCCCATGGCCAGCGATATCCTTAGCGAGGTTATCAACTTGCAACCCACCGCCGCCAACGCAGTGTCCGTGCCTACGCTCAACCCACAGCTCAATTCACTGTTAATCGACGGAGGTAATCCGGCCAGCTGCCCGGCGACGGACGCTCGTGGAATCAGTCGGCCCCAGGATGGCAACGGCGACGGCAATGCGGTTTGCGATATTGGCGCGGTAGAGCGCAAGACCGACGCGGTGTTTGATTCGGGTTTCGAAAATTAGCTGAGCATCGGGTGATACCCCACACCCTTTTACCCATTTTGCCATTTGCCCTATGATGCGTGTCCAGCCGGCCCACGGGTATTCCCGTTGGGTCTTGGTTGACCCTATCCTGACTTGAGGGCTGTCGTTGATGAAATCTTCCTACCTGGTATTTGTGATCTTGATGGTTTTGTTGTGTGGCGGCTGCTCCGATGAGCCGGTATCAGCAGGCTTAGAGACTGAGGTAAAACCGATGGCGGCAAGCCCGGAATCATTGAAATACCCGGCCAGCAGCACGGTGGATCAGGTGGACCTTTACCATAGCCAATCGGTGCAAGACCCCTATCGATGGCTGGAAGACGATGTGCGGGAATCCAGTGAGGTTGCTGCGTGGGTAGAGCAGCAAAACGCCGTGACCTTTGGCTATTTGGAGGGCCTTGAGCAGCGCGGACCGATTGCCAGTCGCTTGAAACAGCTTTGGGATTATGAGCGTTTCGGTACCCCAATCATGAAAGCGGGTCGTTATTTCTTCAGCTACAACGATGGCTTGAGCAATCAAGATCGTATCTTGATGCAAGAAGGGCTTAGCGCCACCCCGCGGGTGCTGGTGGATCCCGTATCCTGGTCTGACGATGGCACCATGGCGCTGGCAGAATGGGAGGTCAGCCCCGATGGCCGATATATGGCCATGGCTGTGCAAGATGGCGGCTCCGATTGGCGAACCCTAAAAGTGCTGGATGTTGAAACGGGTAAGACCCTTGACGACCAAGTGCAGTGGGCCAAATTTACCTCCCTGGCATGGAATGGCCAGAGCAGCGGGTTTTACTATTCCCGTTTTCCGACGCCTGACGCCGACGGCGCATTTCAAGACCTCAATTTGAACCAAAAAGTGTATTTCCATCAGGTCGGCACGGATCAAGATGACGATGTATTGGTATATGAAAACCCCGATCATCCTTCCTGGGGCTTTTTCGCCAACGTAACCGACGATGGCCGATATCTGGTGATCACGATCTGGCAAGGTACCGACTCTCGCTATCAGATCGCCTGGCAGGATTTGACCCAGCAGGGCAGCCAGCCGCAAATGCTGATCAATGGCTTTGATCACGACTATTCGCTGGTCGGCAATCTGGGCACCCAACTAATTTTCCGCACCGATCAAGGCGCGCCCAATGGCCGTTTGCTGACCATCGATGTGGCAAATTCCGTGGAGCAAAAACCCCTGATCCCAGAACGTGAGCAGGTGCTGCTGGGAGCTAGACTAATTGGTGGTCAGATTCTCGCCGCCTATCTGAAAGATGCCCGATCTGAGGTCCGTATCCATGACTTGGACGGATCATTTGTCCGCGAACTGAGTTTGCCCGGCATCGGGTCGGCCAGTGGTTTTAGCGGAACCGCCGACAGCCCCGAAACCTTTTACCGATACTCTAGCTACAACCTGCCGCCCACCATCTATCGCTACAACGTGAACACCGGTGAGCAACAGGAATTTCGCAAGGTTGAGGTGGATTTCGCACCGGAAGATTACCTGGTTCGACAGGTGTTCTACACCTCAAAAGATGGCACTCGCGTGCCCATGTTCATCAGTCATCGAAAAGACCTTGAGCCCGGCGGTCAACACCCAACGCTGCTGTACGGTTATGGCGGGTTTAACGTGTCCCAGCGTCCAGCCTTTTCTGTGACCCGTCTGGCTTGGATGGAGATGGGAGGCGTCTATGCGGTGGCAAACCTTCGCGGCGGCGGCGAATACGGCAAGGCCTGGCACAAAGCGGGGACCAAGCTGAACAAGCAGAATGTGTTTGATGATTTTATTGCCGCTGGCGAATACTTGATCACTGAACGTTGGACAACGGCCGATCAGCTAGCGGTATTTGGCGGCAGTAACGGCGGCTTGCTGGTAGGGGCTGTGGTCAATCAGCGCCCGGATTTATTTGCCGCTGCGGTGCCTGCTGTGGGCGTCATGGATATGCTCAGGTTTCACCAATTTACCGCTGGCCGGTTCTGGGTTGACGACTATGGCTCGTCGGACAACCCCCAGGAGTTTGAGGCGTTGCTTGCCTATTCGCCGTACCACAATATTCGCGAAGGGGTGGACTATCCGGCCATCATGGTGACAACGGCGGATACCGATGACCGTGTGGTTCCCGGGCACAGTTTTAAATACGCTGCCGCTATGCAGGCCGCCAATCCGAAAGGTAAGCCCGTGATCATCCGCATCGAAACCCGCGCAGGCCATGGCGCTGGAAAGCCAACGGACAAGACCATTGCGGAATACGCCGATCGCTGGGGTTTTCTGGCAGAGCATCTCAATCTGGAATTACCGGAAGGTTACGGCTCTGACAGCGCAGCGGCCGGCTCTACGCCATAGCGCCGTGAACACTCAGGGAAGTGGTGCCGAGAAGGACGCAGAGGGTTGCCAAGATCGGTAACCCCGGCTAACCCTGCCGTTTGTCACTTGCAGTGTTTGGCGGTGAACTCTACGGTTCGGTGCCTGTGCTAACTGAGAGTTCATCATGTTTAGAAAGGCTGCGTTCCTATCTGTATTACCCTTATTGCTTGCCGCTTGTGGCGAATCACCGACCCCCGCTGATGTTGAGGCCCCAATGGCCGCCAAGGATGAGTCCGCGGCGAGCAAGAACAGCCCCCCGGTCGCGGCGCCGCCAGCGCCAGCCCTGATCGAACGGGCAAAGATTTTCGGCAATCCCTCTCGGGCCCAGGGTCGAATCAGTCCCGACGGCAAATACGTCAGTTGGCTTGCACCGGTGAATAACGTCCTTAACGTCTGGGTCGCGCCGGCCAATGACATGACCGCAGCTAAGCCCATTACCCAAGATGGGGTACGCGGAATTAACAATCATCAATGGTCGCCTGACTCAAGCTTCGTTTACTACCAGCAAGACACCGGCGGTAACGAGAATTTCCACGTCTACGCCTCCAACGTTGTCACCGGCGAGGTGAGGGACCTCACCCCTTTTGAGGACGGCGTGCGGGCGGGGATTGAGGCGATTTCCCATGACCGACCCGGCGAATTGCTGGTGGCTGCTAACGCACGGGACCCCCAGCTATTTGACCTTTACCGGGTCACCGTGGCCACTGGCCAGCGGGAGTTGGTGGCGGAAAACCCCGGCTATGGGGCCTGGCTGATCGACAATACCCTTACCCCCCGCTTGGGCATGGTGCAGACGCCCGGTGGCGGGGCAGACATGGTGAATATGGAGGGCGAACGTCTGTTCAGTATTCCCGCCGAAGATTTCCTTACCACCAATGCCTTAGGGTTTGATGCATCCAATGAGTTTATCTATGCCGTGGATAGCCGGGGTCGGGATAAAGCGGCGCTGGTCAAAATGAACGCCACCGACGGTACGCTTGAAGTCCTCGCTGAGAGTGAACAGGCGGACGTCAGTGGTGTGCTGTTTCACCCCACCACCAATCAGCCCTTAGCCTATGGCGTGGACTACCTGCAAAACCAATGGACCGCGCTGACCGATGAGGCGGCCAAAGACCTGGCATTTTTAGATGATCAGCTGGCCGGCGAATTTGACATTACCGCGGCCACTGATGATTTGCAGCGGATGGTGGTGTACGCAGAAGCCGCTCAAGCCCCGGGAGCGTATTTTATGTACGATCGACAGGCCGGAACCTTAACGGAAATGTTCTCCACCCGGCCGGAGCTCAGCGAGGCGCCGTTACAGCCTATGTACCCCCTGGAAATCCCCTCTCGTGACGGCAAAACCCTGGTCTCCTATCTCACCCTACCACCGGGATCCGATAGTGACGGCGACGGCCGGCCCCAGTCGCCGGTACCCATGGTCTTAGATGTGCATGGCGGTCCTTGGGCGCGGGACGATTACGGCTACAACGCCTGGCATCAGTGGCTATCTAATCGGGGTTACGCGGTGCTATCGGTGAACTACCGAGGCTCCACTGGCTTTGGCAAAGAGTTTGTCAACGCGGCGGTGGGTGAGTTTGCCGGCAAGATGCACGATGACCTGATCGATGGCGTGAATTGGGCAGTCAGTCAGGGCATTGCTGAGAAAGACAAAGTCGCCATTGCCGGTGGCTCCTACGGGGGTTACGCCACTCTCATTGGTGTGTCATTTACGCCTGACGCCTTTGCCTGTGGGGTGGATATCGTTGGTCCCTCAAGCCTGGTCACATTGATCGAGAGTTTCCCCGATTACTGGAAACCGTTTTTAGAAGGCACCTGGTTTAAGT
>CAZLJY010000165.1:0-11236 GCA_964559945.1 uncultured Gammaproteobacteria bacterium
GTGTTTCCCCTTTATTTCCAATCACAATACCTTTCTGGCCTTCACGCTCAACCCAGATGATGGCCGCCACCTGCAAAAGTTTTCCATCTCTTTGAAACGCCTCAACCTCCACCGTTGATGCATAGGGCAACTCCTGATGCAGACGTCGAGTGACCTGCTCCCGAATAAATTCGGTAGCGATAAAACGTTCGCTGCGATCTGTCAGCTCGTCTTCGGCAAACACTGGCGGTGCTTCAGGCACTGCGCTCAGTAAACGGGACCTCAGCTCATCTAAGCCTTTGGACTTCAGGGCCGAAATCATCAACACCTGCTGGGGAGAAAACCGTTCACCCAGCTCTGCGCTGAGCGGCAATAAGGACGCTTTGTCGGTGACCAGATCTGTTTTGTTAATCACACAGAACAGCTTTACGCCTTGGGCCACCAGTTGATCACCGATGGCGCGATCTGCATCGCTTAGCCCCCGCCCGTCTAGCAACCAAGCAACTACGTCCACGCCACCTGAAACCGCCTCTGCTACCCGATTCATATAACGATTCATCGCTGACACGCCCTGGGGTGCGGTATGCAGACCTGGGGTATCAACGAAAACCAATTGCCCCAGGGGATAATGACAAACCCCCAAAATTTGGTGTCGGGTGGTTTGGGGTTTGTGAGCCGTAATGCTGAGCTTTTGCCCCAGTAGCGCGTTGAGCAATGTCGATTTACCGACATTGGGGCGGCCGATTAACGCCACATAACCACAGCGAAACTCATCGCTCACACGGATTTCTCCTGCCCATTGGATTGAAGTGCCGCCAACGCCTGCGCGGCAGCGATTTGTTCCGCCTTTCGCCGACTGCTGCCCTTCGCTTCCACCGGAGTCGGCAAACTCGTCACAGTACATTGAATTCGAAATATTTTGACATGATCGGCGCCCTCGGCGCTGATCAATTCATATTGGGGAAGTTCAAAACCGCGCTGCTGCAGATACTCTTGTAAACGAGTCTTCGCGTCCTTTAATGCCTCTGGCGCCGGCAGATTATCCAGCCGACTGGCAAACCAGCCTAAGATGACCTTGCGGCAAGTAACTAAGCCGGCCTCAAGGTAGATAGCGCCGATCACTGCCTCCAGCGCGTCGGCCAGAATGGACTGGCGGCGATGACCGCCGCTCTTGCGTTCCCCCGGACCCAGCCGCACCACTCCCATGAAACCTAATTCTGTTGCAAGCTTTGCCAGTGTCACTCCGCGCACAAGGCGTGCTCGCGCACGACTCAAGTCACCTTCTGGGGCTTTAGGAAACCGCTCGTATAACGCCTCGGAAATAACAGCGCTCAAGACCGCGTCGCCGAGAAATTCTAAACGTTCGTAGTTGTGTGGTCCGGCGCTGCGGTGGGTCAGCGCCTGCTCCAGTAGTTGCTCGTCAGCAAACGTGAAGCCGATATCGAAAACGGCTTCCGTCCCAGCTGACTCGTTAACCCTTGAGATCAACCGACTCGTCAAATTTGGCAACGAAATCCAGATTGCCGATCAGGGAACGACGCACTTCCCAGGAAACCGTTAATGCAGGCAATGCACCGCGAGAGACCTTGATGTGATCTCGCGTTACCGATTCGACGTAATTGACGTACATGCGCTTGAGCAGCATTTCCTGAACTTGGCGGGGATCCTGCCGATTGACTCCGGGCTGCTTCGCGACCGCTTTCATCGCCTGAACTACGGAGAAATATTCTTGATATACGGGAAACAGTCTCATTCCCACATAGGCAAAAAACCCCAACAAGCAAAGCACAATGATCAGACCAATAAGCGTAATACCCTGTTGGCCAGATTTAAACTTCAAGTGATTAGATTTCATAAAAATACCTACGAAGCCGTTCATTTATATAACAAAACACTACCATTATTTAATCACTGTTCCTATCCGGCCGAATCCGCTGGGGTTAAGGTGCATCCAAATAAAGAAGGCTTTGCCTACCAGATTTTCTTCTGGCACGAACCCCCAGAATCGGCTATCGGTGCTGTTATCTCGGTTGTCACCCAAAGCAAAGTACTCGTTTTCACCCACCACCCAACGATTGCCTCCGGGGTATGACTGATGAGTCCGACTGGGAGTTAAAAGAATCTCATGATCGAGGCCTGGAAGCGATTCTATAGCCGTGAGCTGGCGCAACGCCCCAGCGGACTGCGCCCCATTACCCCGAACGTAAGTCCCCATCATCCGGGTGTCGACTGGCTTCCCATTCAAAAACACCCGGCTATTGCGATATTCCACAACGTCACCGGGTATACCGATAACGCGCTTAATATAGTCCTGAGAAGGATCGTCGGGAAATCGGAATACCACCACATCGCCACGATCTGGAGCGCCAAGATCCAGCACCTTGGTATTGATGACCGGCAGACGAATACCGTAAGAAAATTTGTTCACCAAAATCAGGTCGCCATCCAACAAGGTGGGCATCATGGAATCTGATGGAATTCGAAATGGCTCGGCCAGAAACGAGCGGATCAACAGCACGATGAGAATTACGGGGAAAAATGATCGGGCATATTCCACGATGATCGGCTCTTTTACGACCTTCGCGTTATCGCCAGAACTCGCCAGCGCGCGGCGACGGCGAGGCGCAAACAATACTGCGTCTAACGCCCAAATGGCACCGGTTAGCGCCGTCAAAATGACCAAAATGGCGGCAAAATCGAAATGCATCTTTCGTCAGTCCTTATTCGTCAATGGGCCAGTTCGTCAGGACCGGTCGTCAGATCTCAGCACTGCTAGAAAAGCTTCCTGGGGTATTTCCACCCGACCTACCTGCTTCATTCGTTTCTTGCCAGCCTTCTGTTTTTCCAGCAACTTTCGCTTGCGCGAAACGTCGCCACCATAACACTTTGCGGTGACGTTTTTACGTAACGCCTTTACCGTTGTACGAGCCACAACATGGGCGCCAATGGCGGCCTGAATGGCCACCTCAAACATCTGCCTTGGGATCAGCGCTTTCATCGCTTCGGCAAGCTGTCGACCTCGCCGCTGGGATTCACTCTGGTGCACAATCACCGACAGCGCATCAACGCGCTCCCCGTTAATCAGAATATCGACCCGCACAAATGGCCCCGCATCAAAACGCAGAAAGTCGTAATCAAATGACGCATAGCCGCGGCTTACAGACTTCAACCGATCGAAAAAATCCAACACAACCTCACTGAGTGGCAACTCATAACTGATGGCCACCTGTGTTCCCAGATATTGAATCTGTCGTTGCACGCCACGCTTTTCTTCGCAAAGACCAATCACGCCGCCGACATAATCCGGCGGCACTAAAATATTTCCAAGAATGATGGGCTCTCGGATTTCATCAATTTTGTTCTGGGGTGGGAGCTGCGCGGGATTATCCAGCTTGGTTACAGCACCATCGGTATTGACCACTTCGTAAATCACCGTGGGCGCAGTAGTGACCAGATCCAGGTTGTACTCTCGCTCCAAACGTTCCTGGACGATTTCCATGTGCAACATACCTAGGAAGCCGCAACGAAAACCAAAACCCAACGCCTCACTGGTCTCGGGCTCAAACATCAGCGCGGTGTCATTGATCTGTAACTTATCCAGCGCTTCTCGCAAGCCCGAATAATCATCGGCGCTGGTAGGAAACAGACCCGCAAAGACCCTTGGCTGAACCTGCTGAAACCCGGGCAGCGCTTCGGCAGCTGGCTTTCTTTCAAGGGTAATGGTATCTCCCACAGGCGCGCCATGAACATCTTTGACCGAGGCGCCAATAAACCCCACCTCGCCAGCAACTAGCTCCGTGCGCAGCTCACGTTTCGGTGTAAATATTCCGATTTGGTCAGCCTGATAAGACTGACCTGTGGACATCATGCGAATTTTGTCGCCCTTTCTGAGGACACCGTCCTTTACCCGCACCAGCGACACAACACCCAGATAATTGTCGAACCATGAATCGATAATCAGCGCGCGCAAATCGCCTTCACGCTTGCCTGACGGTGACGGAATTTTTTTGACCAACAATTCCAACACTTGTTCGACGCCTAGGCCGGTTTTGGCGCTAACTTGCAGTGCGTCTGTGGCGTCTATGCCAATGACGTCTTCAATTTCTTGGCAAACGCGGTCAGGTTCTGCTGAGGGCAAATCCACTTTATTGAGGATTGGTAAAACTTCCAGGCCCTGCTCAACCGCTGTGTAGCAATTAGCCACACTTTGCGCTTCCACTCCCTGAGCGGCATCCACAACTAACAGGGCACCCTCGCAAGCCGCCAAAGAGCGGGACACCTCGTAAGAAAAATCGACATGACCCGGGGTGTCAATAAAATTGAGCAGATAGGTTTCACCGTCTTCGGCAGTGAAATTCAACGACACGGACTGGGCCTTGATGGTAATGCCGCGCTCACGCTCCAAGTCCATGGAATCCAACACCTGAGCATCCATTTCCCGGTCGCTTAGACCCCCACACACCTGGATAAAGCGATCTGCAAGGGTCGATTTGCCATGGTCAACATGAGCAATAATGGAAAAATTGCGTATTTTTGTCTGAGCGGTCAAGACCTACCCCACCGTAATGTCCCATATCAGCTAAACCAACCGACTGAGATTTGGTATGCCCCAAAAAAAGAAAGCCCCCGGTCTCTGGACCGAAGGCAGGATCTGCCCGTATTTTACGCTGTCGCCCCTACAACGGGCAATCACCACGTTGATCCAATCTGCGATCGGCTAACCAGCGATAAGCGCTGGCCCCACTCCACAAACCCACAAGGCCAGCCGCGAGTCCAACAGCGTCAATGGCCAGTTCGCCAATTCCCAGGGATAACCCAAGCTTGGTACCTAGAACCATGCCCACCAAAAGACCCACTAGCGGGACGCCATAGGCACCCCCTGCCAGTACAAGGAGCGATTGATTTAATCTTGGTAGCGGCACCGTCATGCCAATTGACCAATGTTTCTGAGTCGGTGTGCGCAGCAAACGCGGTGATTGGCGACTAAGCAACGCCGCGCCACAACCGCGCCCACTGGCGCAGCGCGTGCAGGCGGCAGGCTGGACTTCTAGCCAGGTTACTTTGCCCTTGCGGGCAGCGACCAACCCCACTGTGGCTTTGGCTGTTGCCTGAGCCTTTGGGGTGTCTGGCGCCGACATCAGAGCAACAGCATACTCATTGGACTGGCGCATCTGAGCTTCGCGGCCGGTTAACCACCGAGGACACCATCATTTTCAGTGTGTTTCGGGGGACTTCCCCCACCGCTGTCACCGCATATCCGGCTTGAGTGGTGCTTCCGTAAATGTTCATTGCGCCAATTTGGGAGTAACCCGATGGATGGCCTGACTGATCTCCAGCTGGTTCCACGTAGATGGAAATCATCGCCAGACCGTCGCTAAACAGCAGATGATTTAGGGTATCTGCTTGTCGGTTAGCGACTGCACGAAATCCTGCAGGTAGTTGCTTGACCCCCCAGGTTCCCTGCCCAACGGATGCTGGGATAGCTCTGAGCCCAGGCAATGTCACCTCAACGTAATCATCGCTGGGTACGTCCGGCAACAGCTCGCTGTCCGAAATCACTGCCGCAATATCAATATCGGTAAACAGCATCTGCTCAATCGCTCGACCCTGCACATCGATGAGGCTGGTCTTAAGCAGCATACCGGTGTCTTTCTCCAACCAGAGTCGATAACCATAACGGTATTTATCGGTTGCAGATATACGAATCACCTGGGCATCCAATTGCGCCACACGGTCTTCACCATCCAGGGAAAACCGGTAACTATCGGATGACAATTCGGACAAATTTGAGGGAATGGTCGGAAACAACCTTTCCGCGATTCGGGTATCAACCACCACCGATTGACTGTCTGGAAAAATGCATCGGACAGTGTCGTTATCCCTAAGAACTTCTCGCGGACTGCCATTAAGAGAGACCAAACGCTCACGCATGCCCGATTGATCGACCCGATGATAAATTCGCATCGAATCCACTTGGTCGGCACGAATGTAAACCAGCGTCCCTCGATAGGTCAGATTGCTAACCGCGCTGGCCATTCGGTCTAGCCATTCATTGACTGTCTGACCATTGGCAACCACCGGCACCATAAGCACCAGGGTTAGCAGCCGTGCTGGATTTGCCATACGGCTAAGGTTAAACCGCTGCATCAGAATTTCTTAACCATCTCAGATGAATTCAAATCGTCTCAAGGTTGATCGACGTCGGACGTCTTTTCATCATGGGATTTTGGATCATCAACCTCTACCTCTTGTGTCGTTCTTTCTGATGAGCCTGTCACCAAATAGACCAATGGCATCCGGTGCCCCGCCGCTGAGGCCTGGCTATGTCGGATCAGATATCGCTGAAGCGTTCGTTTATCACCCCCCGTCGAAGCCTGGCTGGCAATATTTGACGCCGGAGTGGCTACTCGACCTTCGAACTCTCCGGTTGGATCGCTCACGGTCTGACTGAGCAGCGGTTGGGGCGTTGCCGTGGCGTGATCTCCAGCAGCATCTAATTGTGGCTGCCATACATTAAATGCAACCACCGCCACGCTTGCCGCCACCGCCATACCAGCCAGAGGCTGAAGCCAACGGCGCGACGAGCGCCCAGCGGCACCGGGGGCTGCCGATTGATCAGAATGTTGCTCAACAACCGGCGTGGGATCGTTGGCAATTGCCTCCGCAATGCCTACAGCAAACCCATCCAGAGATGGGGATAAGGACGATGCATGTTGCTCGGATACCCCGTGATGGTCTTGCATGATACTGCGCACCCGATGGTATCGTTCCCAGCGTTCCCGAAGAGCCTGGTCATGATCTAATCTGCGCAGCAGAAATTGTGTTTCATTGTCATCTAACTCGCCGTCCATAAGACAGCAAAGTGATTCGCCCATATCCCCTGAGTGCTGCTTATCCATCAACCTCAATCCTCTTTCTTGTCCAATAGCGGCGCCAACCGCTCGTCAATCGCCTCTCTCGCCCGAAATATTCGGGAGCGCACCGTACCAATGGGACAGTCCATGGTGGATGCAATATCGTCGTAACTCATTCCTTCCATTTCCCTAAGGGTAATGGCGGTACGCAGGTCTTCCGGCAGATCTTCTATGGCGGCATACACCGTCTGCTCTATTTCGTCCCGCAATAGCTCTCGCTCTGGCGTGTCACGATCTTTAAGCCGTGTATCCAGATCAAACATTTCCGCGTCACTGGGCTCAATGTCGCTGGCCGGCGGCCGACGTCCCTGAGCAACCAGGTGATTCTTCGCTGTATTGATGGCAATGCGGTACATCCAGGTGTAAAACGCGCTGTCTCCACGAAACCGGCCGATAGCCCTATACGCCTTGATGAATGCCTCTTGGGCAACATCATGAGTTTCGCTGGCATCTTTCACGTAGCGCGAAATGAGATTAATGATCTTGTGCTGATACTTAAGCACGAGTAGATCAAACGCCCGTTTCTCACCTTTCTGGACCCGCTCCACCAGCAGCTGGTCTACTTGTTTCTCGCCCATTCGGGCCAAGCTCCTTGACGGCAGCCCAGTCACCGATGACAGCGTCTTTGCGCCGTCCAGATGTCTAGACACCGATGTTATCCATTAGTTCGTTGCAATCGCCGGCTTTCTGCCAAGCCCCCGCTGGCCTCAGGCCGTCGGCGGCGCAACGATAACATGGCACCCCAAGCCAGGTTGGGAAATTTCCGTGGAGAACGGGTTCAACTGCCTGTTAATATCTGCCGGTTCCCTGCTGGCCAGACGCGATGACAATGGACGCTATGACCCAGAAGATTGCACAAGAGTTCCCCCAACGTGCCAATCTTCAGTATTTTAACCACGCCGCCATGGGGCCATGGCCCTTGAGAACCCAACAAGCGGTCACCCAATTTGCCAGCCAATGCGGCCCAGATTTACTCCAACACTGGCCCAACTGGTACGCCAAAGAAAATACACTACGGGAAACAATCGGGCGCCTTATCGGGGCGCCAGATGGTGGTCGCAACATCACCATGACCAAAAACACCTCTGAAGGACTGTCCATGATCGCCTCCGGCCTTGCCTGGCGGGAAGGCGATGAAGTGCTCACGCTAGCGGAAGAATTTTCCTCCAACCGATGGAGCTGGCAACAATGCACGCCAGCATCGGTCAAGGTAGTGGAGGTCAAAAGATCCCCCAATCAGGCGCCCCACGAGGCACTCATTCAACACGGCAATCCGAATACCCGGCTTATTGCTGTGAGCACCGTGCAATATGTGAGTGGCACTGCATTGAACTTGCCGCAACTAAGCGACTATTGTCGAGAAAACGACATATTGCTGGTGATCGACGCTATTCAGAGTTTGGGCGCACTGCCCCTGGACATTAGCCAAACCCCTGTAGACGCGGTGGCTTGCGGTAGTCATAAGTGGTTGTTGGCTGCAGAAGGGCTTGGATTCCTTTACACCAGCGAAGCCTTACGCCAGGAGTTACGACAACGCCAAGCAGGTTGGCGAATGGTGCCTGACCCTTTTCAATTTCCCGCCAACGCCAGCGCTCGGGCTATTGACGGTCGCGGCCTTGAGGCCGGAACGCTCAATACAATGGGTATGTTGGCGCTGAGTGCCAGCCTGTCTGTCTACGAAGAAGTCGGAGCGTCGGAGGTACTGCGCCGAATAAAACGCAATACGTCTTACATTATGGAAGCCGCCAACACACTGGGGCTGCCGTTGGCAACACCGGAGGACCCGGCCCAGCAGTCAGGCATTGTCAGTCTTAAACACCGCGAGGCAAGTAAAACACCAATGCTATTTAACCAATTGAGTGCCGCAGGAGCCGTGTGCAGCATGCGCGGTGGGTATTTGCGAATTTCCCCACATTACTCAACGCCAATGGAGCACATTGAATCGCTTTGCCAGCAAATATCGAAGCACTTGTGACCCGCGCTTATCTTGGACTTGCAAGTTCTTTGTCCTGGGCGACACGTGCATATTTGTCGGCCCCTAGACCAAGCTACCGGTAACATTACGTTTCAAGACAATCTTTTACATGGTGTTGTTAAGTCGATTGCACTGCTAAACTAGAGCGCTCAGCACGGTGAATGGGGTAATACCAATTGAAGATCGCATTTCTTGAAGACGATCATGACCAGGCCGAAATCGTCAAGATCTGGATGGAGGACGCCGGCCACGAGGTTGACTGGCATGCTCGAGGATCAGATCTCATCAACGCTGTCCGCTCTGACCGCTTTGACATGGTTTTGCTGGACTGGCAGGTCCCTGAACTGGATGGTTATTCGGTGTTACGTTGGATCCGTCAAAACGTTGACGACAAACTCCCTGTGGTTTTCCTTACCGCTAGAGACGCCGATGAAGACATCGTTCAAGCTCTAGAAAGCGGCGCAGATGATTATCTGACCAAACCGCTCAGCCAGCCAGTGACCATCGCACGGATTGATGCTGTCGCCAGGCGCAGCGGAATCGATTCACCCGATAACGATACGCGCAAAGAAATTGGGCCCATCGCCTATGACACCGATCGCGAGGTCATGACTGTCAACGGTGATGAAGTATCCCTGACCCGGCGTGAATTTGCCTTGGCGGTATATCTGATTCGAAACCTTGGACGAATAATCCCCCGCGAGGTATTGCTGAAAGAAATTTGGGGTTTGAATGCCCAAGTGGTTACCCGAACACTCGACACCCACATCAGCCGCTTGCGGAAAAAATTGAATTTGACCGAAGAAAGCGGCTGGAGCCTCAAAAGTATCTATCACCATGGTTACCGTTTGGAACGTCTCGAGTCACTGGATTCCGCTGAATCGGCCGACAGCGATTAAGCCGCGGCATTTGGCCACTAACAGATACGCGCTTACGGGCAGGAGAACAGTCGGTTGCGACACGCAGTCAAAATTTGCGTTTTAGGCGAGGCTGCGGTCGGCAAAAGCGAGTTTGTCAGTTCGTTTTCCGGCCGGGAAGCTGAAAACAGTCGACGCACTCGATCCGGCGTGCAAGTGGAAACTGGTAGCGTGGAGACTTCACAGGGCACCTGCGAATTGGTCGTATGGGATATTCTCTGCGCAGACGGCGGGTTTGTGATGGAAACCCCCTAC
This sequence comes from uncultured Gammaproteobacteria bacterium, assembly GCA_964559945.1. Classification (GTDB taxonomy): domain Bacteria; phylum Pseudomonadota; class Gammaproteobacteria; order Xanthomonadales; family SZUA-38; genus JANQOZ01. Next base: position 10,041 of record CAZLJY010000165.1, read on the forward strand.
ATGGCGGGCGTGCGAGGTTGCGTCGTTGTTTGCGATCGGACCCGCCGGCCAACAGTGACCGCTTCGCGGGCGCTGATTGCCCGATTAGAAGACACCTACCCTGGGGTTGTTTGTCTTCTGGCCCTAAATAAATCCGATTTGACCGACCGAGCAGAAATCACCACCGAAGACATCGAGAAACTGCGCGCCAGTGGTCTGCGGGTAGTGGAAACCAGTTCCCAAACCGGTAATAACGTGGGCCGGTGCTTCGAAGAAATTGTCGAGATGGTGCACCTCAATGGATGACAACAGCGCATCGGGCAATGCCAGCTCCAGCATGCCTGCCTCACTGGACATGCATGACCAGGCAGAGCCTTTGCTGGTGCGCACTGACGCTGCTTTTCGCGTTCTAGATTGGGCTGGAGACCCAACGGTTTATGACTTCGCTCTGACGATCGGCGAAGATATTCGACAATCCCTGAAATTTCTTGTTGGACTGGACGGCTTCACCTCCGTCACCTTCCCTATGATGTGGTTTGACGGTAACCGTCCTATCCATGTGTCTGTTATGGCCCAGCCTCAACACGCCCAGGCTTATGTCCTGCTTACCGATGCTAATGCCACGGACATGGCAGATCTGCACCTACGCAAGCAGGTGGAGAAGAATGAGATTGCCGAATACCGAGCCTCACAGCTTGAATCGGAACTGCAAACAGCCAAACGGGAAGCGGCCCGGGCCAGCGAACTCAAAAGTCGCTTTATTGCCGGCATGTCCCATGAATTTCGCACCCCGGTGACCTCGGTTCTAGGCTATTGCGACTTATTGGAAAAAGACTACGGGCGGGAAGATCGCCGGTTGCAAGGTATCCGGCGCTCCGCAACTCACTTGCTGTCTTTAGTGGAAAATCTTCTAGAGCATGGTCGAGTGGTGTCCGATCGCATAGAGCCCGTAGAAGAAGATGTCAATTTGCGCCGGCTTTTTGAATCCATCAACCTTATGTTTGAACCGCTGGCTCAACAGAAAGAACTGGCCTTCGAAATTGCTGAACAAGGTTGCGCCTGTGAGGAGATTCGCACCGATCCAGTGCGCTTACGACAAATCATCGTCAACCTGATTTCTAACGCCCTGCGATACACCGAATCCGGGTCGGTCAAAGTGCACTGGAGTCAAGCCAACGATCGACTGAAAGTGGCGGTGATCGACACCGGCCCAGGCA
>CAZLJY010000166.1:0-11191 GCA_964559945.1 uncultured Gammaproteobacteria bacterium
ACCTTGATGCCACTGGTGCTTTGCACGCTAAAGAACGGGGTGTAAGCCCAATCCTTTTTCCATGCATAATAATGAACACCCTACCCCTCGGCTTCTTGTAACCAAAAAATAGACAATGACGATCAAGACGAATCACCATTTACACCCCATCGCTATAGGCGCACTGTTAGCAACACTCGTTGCCTGCAACTCGCAAAATGACGACTCAGCGGCGAGTCAAAGCAACCCGGCAATGGGAAAAGTCAGTGACAGTCAATCCGCTGATGCCCCAGTCACACCGCCGGCAACCATCTCCATGGATAACGCCGACAACGTGCTGGGAAAACGTTTTTTCGTTCAGTGCCAAGCTTGCCATACTCTCGACGAAGGGGGTATCAACCTCACTGGCCCAAATCTCTGGGGCGTGCTTGGACGCAATGCGGGCAAACATGATGGGTTTCAATATTCTGACGGACTGGCGCAGGCAGACTTTTCCTGGACAGTGGAAACCTTGGATCAATTTTTAACTAAGCCAAACGATTTCATTGGCGGCACCACAATGATTTTTGCTGGCATTGCCGATCAAAAAATCCGCCGTGACTTAATCGCGTATCTGATCGAAGCCACCAGCGACCAATAGAGCAAAGCCTATGATTTCCAGGCGATCCACACTAAAGGCCCTGGGTGCCGGTTTAGTGACCGCTGGCATCCCCGCAAGCGCCCTTGCCGCTGACAACAGCGCCAATCCAGATGTGGTTGTCATTGGCGCTGGGTTGTCTGGTCTTTATGCCGCCAGTTTGTTGGAGGAGATGGGCGCGACGGTGCAGGTTGTTGAGGGTCGCTCCCGTGTGGGGGGCAGGCTCTATACCGATTTCGATCTGCCTGGAAACCCCGAGTTAGGCGCCAACACGATGGCAAGCGGCTACGCACGCGTGTCGAACGTGGCCAAACGTCTCGGCGTGAATTTAGTGGACTATGCGCCTCGATATTTTACCGGCTTGCCTTCGGAACTGGTGGTCGACAAGACCATTATTCCCCATAAGGATTGGGCAGACTCTGCGCTAAATCCATTTAGCCCTGAGCATCGAGAAATCCTTCCGGCAAGACTTCTGTCAACCGTACTCAAAAATAACAACCCCCTACCCACCTCCGGCGATTGGCTTAATCCCAAATACGCACATCTGGACACCTCTTTGCGCCAGTTTCTACTTGGACAGGGACTCACCGATGCGGAAATCGCCTTGGCTTACGATGCCAACCCCTATTCTGGAACCTCTTCGTCCGCGGTATCAGCATTGTTACTGCTGCAAACTGATCGTTGGATTAAGGAGCAAATGAAATTTGGTCAATCACAGTTTGCGGTAGAAGGGGGCAATCAAAAACTCCCGCAAGCCATGGCAGCGACGCTAAAGCGCGAAGTGTGGTTAAACAAAGATGTTCAGGAAATCGATACCTCAAGCACACCGGTGGTTCGATTCAAAGATGGCACTAAAATCACCGCCAAACACGTGATTTGCAGCACCCCGCTGTCAAAACTTCGCGACATATCAGTGCTCCCCAAGCTGCAGGGCTTACAACGTCAAGCAGTCTCCGCCATACCTTACATGCGCATCTCCATTATGTTTCTGATTCCGCGAAGCCCCTTCTGGGAAAAAGACGGGCTATCAGACTCCATGACAAGCAATGGTCTTGCCAGCACGATGAATGCGCAAAAATTTGCCAAAGACCCCAATGAAATCACCGGCTTCAACGTAAGTATCCGCGGCTGGAAAGCCGACATGCTGGACCGTCTTGACCCCAAAGAAGCCGCCGCCGCCGTCATTAGTGAAATCGAAAATGTCCGACCCGCAGCGAAGGGTCAACTAGAATTTGGTGCCTATCACTCCTGGGCGCAAGATCCGTTCTCAGCGGGCTCCTGGTCAGCACCAGGGCCAGGACAGGTCAGTGGTCTGCTAACCGCTGCCAGTAAACCCCATAGCAAGATCTATTTCTGCGGCGAGCACACCGGCACCAATCAACGGGGCATGGAAGCCGCCATGGAATCTGCCGAGAGAGCTGTCGTGGAGCTGGCTTCGGCCCTATAGCCAACCAAGAACTTTAGCCACGGGTTATTTCTGACCCCCAAGACTCACTCCCGGCTCACCGAGCAAGCTCGCCGCGGGGACATGCTCAAACTAGAGCTTAGCTCGCATTTCGCTTCATTAATCGGACGATGGGAATAACAAGCGCATAGACTTCAACTGACCCGACAAAGCCCATTTCGATCCAACCATCCCAACCTTGATGTCCCCTATTTGGGACGTTGTTCGTATATCTCCATGTGCAATGAACTGAACTCAGAACATTATGGAGAGAATCACATGAATGCATTTGTAGAGGCACTGAAAAACGCCTTTGATTTCAAATGTCGAGCCAGCCGTTCTCAATATTGGATGTTTGTACTGGTATTCGTGGTGGTCAGCTTCCTCTTGAAGCACATTGACGCCGCCACTGGCACCCTGCATCCAACCCGGGGTTTCGGATTGCTGGGAACACTGTGGATACTTTTTTTGTTGATTCCCAGCCTGTCGCTGACCACACGGCGACTGCATGACATTGGGCGCAGCGGATGGTGGCAATTGTTGGGTCTGATCCCGATTCTTGGGCAACTTGCGCTGCTTTTTATGCTGGTCCGTCCAAGCGAACCTCGCCGAAATGCCTTTGGACTCGGTCCAGCGTCACCGGCACCGACACTCAGCTAAAGCGGCTGACACACTATTGCGAACGCGGGCAGCAGCAAATGGGAACGCCGATCAGGCCCAAGAAATTCAGCCGCCAGCCCTAGCTGCCTGGAAGAAAGGTTGCCGTCTGGGCGACAGCCTGCCCGGCGGCTGGCGACGGCGAGCTCAAACGCATCTTTTCAACGTCGCTTTTTGCGCTGGCGGCAAAGATTTCCAGCGACGGTTACGTGGCCTGGGTGTTGATCCCTAATTCCCGCGTTTCTCGCTTTACCCTATATGGGAGCAGTTGAACCTGGCCAGTCCCAGATTGGTGTATTTCATATGAGAGGCAAAAGATATGAGGTCTGCAATGGGAATAACACAGCGGATCGGCGCACTCGCGCTAGTTTTTGGACTACTGTTCGGTTCACTAGGGCAGGCGCAGATCCGCGCCGGAGATACCTGGGGCGTGGTCCGAGGTGACAACAGCTCAGGGTTTTCGTACTCCACCTTCGTCGAGACTCCCAATGGCCGCTGGCTGGCTGCGGGGCCTGGCGGCTCGCTCATATACAGCGACAACGACGGCGCGGATTGGGAATACGAAGTCATACTTGATGAAAACGGAAGGCCCTTGTTCGGCAACATCAGCGACATGGTCGTTCACAATGGCAGGCTGGTGGCAACGCTGGTCAGCTTTACGCTCTCTGAAGGCCAAAACGGTCGAGGCGGGCCGCCACTGCCGTTTGTTGGGCGAACCCAGATTCTGACCAGCAACAACAACGGTGATAGCTGGACGGTCACCGATTTCCCTATCCCCAATGCAGTATTTCAAGGCCCCCTTACCGGCGTTGCGGTGCCCGGCATCTTTCTGCCACACCTGATGGTGACGCCTGATGGTGATCTGCTGGCCTACGGCACGACAGCTCAGTCCACGGGCGCAAGCGCACTATTCCTTGGCGGGGTCATTTTCCGCCAACTGGGCAATACTTGGACCCAGGTTGCGTTTGAACTTGGTGTGTTGCAATCCATGGAGATTGGCAGGGATGGCGAACTGATTGCGTCCGGCTTTCGCACCCTGCTTGAGAGTGAAGACGGCGGTTTTTGGACCGGACATTCCATGGTCGACGCAAACTTCAGCCTCAATGGCCAACCCTATGACGCTGGGGAGAAAGAACTGCTGAATGGGAGCGACATTGCCTACATAAACGGCAACTACGTCATGCAAACGCAGGAATTTCGCCGCTCGTCTAACAACCCCAATATTGTGGTCGCCACCAATCAGCGGTCTGTGATTTTTCAAAGCCCTGACCCGTTTGCCCCCAGCCGAGAGTGGACTGGCACACAGGTTAACCGCATCTGGCCACGGTGGATTGATATGGGGTCTTCATTGCTGAGCTTGGTGGATGCTGCCTGGTCGTCGTCCAACGGCGTGTCATGGACTAACGTGGATGCGTCGGTAGCACCTCTAGCGCTTAGCGCCGGCCGAGTGGGGGCTCAGGGCGTTGTGGCAGTTGGCAACGGCAACGAGGTGTGGAGGAGCGCCGATTCCGGCCAGTCCTGGAGCAAAATCCTCGACCAGGAGCAAGGTGAGGATATGTTCATCAGAGCCAAGGTCGGCGGCGTGTTGCTAGCGGTGGGTACGGGTGAGAATACTGCCTTGGATTCGCTCTATCGCAGCGTCGACAACGGTCAAACCTGGATCGAGGCGTTCGAACTGTCCGACGTTACCAATGCGGGTAGCATTGGTATCCCCGCAACCTCCGGTGACAAGGCTTACGTCAACGCAGGGTTCTCGGATCGAATACTGACAAGCGAAGATACAGGACTCACCTGGCAAGAGATCCCGATCCCAACAACCAGCAATCAAGATCTGGGCAATGTCATCGTTGGAAACGGTGGCCGTCTTATTGTTCCTCAGGCAACTTTTAGCCCGAACATCTATGTGAGCGACGACGAAGGGATAACCTGGGACAGCAGGCCATCGCCGTTGCAATTTTCCGATCGTCTTGGCCTCGGAATTCATGCAGGTGGCGGGCGCATCATCTATCTGCTCAATAGCGGTAGCAACTCCTTTAACCCAAGACTACTTGCGAGCAACGACAACGGAAACAGCTGGCAAATAGAAGATCCGTTTCAGGAAATTGACGAGTTGGGCCGGGCGTTTAACGACCCGGAAGTGCGCGTCATCGAACTCAGAAAAATTTTCCAGTCAACACAAGGCACACTGATTATCCTGGGTGATGATGGAGAGTTGCTGGTCAGCACGGACCAGGGCTTAAGTTGGAACGTCGCGCTGTTCTTAGAGCGGTTAGAGGAGGATTTTCTAGACTGGAACATTTCGGAAGTGCTGGAGTCTGAGGGTCGCCTTATCGCTATCGCTTTCCGAAACTTACCCAGCTCCAGCTCCTTCAAGGTCAACTTTGCGTATATCAGTGAAGATGAGGGGACGTCCTGGCGACCGGTCGAGATTCCGACAAGCGAAAGTCGCGTCGCTTTTCTCACCGGCATCGTTGCGGAGGAAGATCGCTTAGTGATTTCTGGTAACAACGGCGCCGTTTATATCTCGGAGCCAACCGTCCCCGAAGTTCAGAGCTTTCGCGTGCGCGAAGCTGAGTCGCTAACCATTGACGTTCCGCCACCACCGGTGGCTGGAGACATTACGGTGACATTCACACTGCTATCGGAATCAGCCACCGGCGGTACGGATTTTGTGCAGACCATGGGTCAGCTCAGTTGGGCTGAGGGCGACAATACGCCTCAGCAAGTGACGGTGGACACCATTGACGACCCCTTCAACGAAGGTGACGAAACGCTACGCATCGAGTTCAGCCAAACCGGTGAACTGATCTATAGCTGGAGCTACCAGGTGACCATTGCTGACGACGAGTTCATTTTCGCGCTACCCACCAATGTGGACATCGAAATCGATGGCGCGGTGCGCACCAGCGAAGATGGTGGCAGCGCCGAGTTCGGCGTGGCGCTGTCTCGCCGTCCCAGTGAGGACGTGATCATCGATCTGAGCATCGATACAGAGGGCGAGATTACCTTCACTCCAGCTACCCTGTCGTATACGCCCGAAAATTGGCAAAGCACTCAGCCCATCACAGTGACTGGACTCGACGACGGGCAGCTTGATGGTAACCGCACGGTTCAACTGGTATTCACCACTGCAAGTGCGGGTCCGGAGTTCAACAGCCTGGAGCCAGGAATCGCCTATGTCATCAACGAGGACAATGACGTATCACAAATTATTTTCAGTAATGGGTTTGAGTGACTACTATCGCCCAAATCGACCAGGGCAAGTGAGCCAGGACAAGTGAGCTAGGCCGGGCCCTAGCACAACCTGATCGCCGCGTTGTACATTGCTGTTGTTTTGTCTTTTGGCCGGGGTATCTATGCCAGCGTTCTGTCCACTGACAAGTTTTTGCTTCCATTGATGTCGTTTCCGTTCTTTCTTTTCGTATCAGTAAGGCAGAGGGGCTGCGTTCGTTGTAGTCCTTAACCTGACAATTGAGAGGATGCGATGAACATCAAAGGATGGGTAAGGACGGCAGCGGCATTGTTCATGGCGGTATCCATCAATGCGAATGGCGGTGGGCTCACGCCGCCGCCTGGGGTGAGCGTTCCGTTCATAAGTCCAACGGAAAGCTATGTTTTCTGGATCAATCCACTGCCGGTGGTGCCAGGCAGCGGTGTGCTCAATCCAGACTACTACCCCCCTTTTAAGATATTGCAGGATCAAGCATCCATTGACCGAACCGGCCCCTGGTCCATCGGCAATCCCCAGGGTTATGACCACGGCTATGAACTACTAGGTTTTGCAGAGCCAAATTTCGACGATGGCCTGCGCTCCTTTTTCTATTGGGATTGCGGTGATGCTTGCAACGGCGGTATCGCCCAGGCTGACCAGGTAGTAATGCCCACCGAACTCTGGCGCGATAGTTCGGAGTCCTGCACTCGCAATACGCTGGGCCATGAGCTGATGCACAAGATTCAGCGCGCCTACTCCGTATCAACGGCTCCCGATAACTTGGGAAAGTGGGTCACTGAAGGCCACGCGCGCGCATTACAGGACAAAATTTACGAGGAGTTTGATACCGAGCCTGACACCGATTGCCGGACGAAATTTATTGATCAGGTTAATGACTATCTGGAAGACGAGCTCAACGTCTCCTTATGGAACCTAAGCTACGACGCCGCCCTATGGTGGGCGTATTTGATGGAGCAGTACGGCGAGGTCACTGGAGAGCCCTGGTACGGGGCCGATTTTCTGGTTACCTGGTACGATCAGGCTCTGCTGGCGGGTGAGAACGCCAATTCGTTTGGCATAACTAACTCCACCATCAAGTTTTACGATTCAAGTCAGAGCATTACCTCGACGTTTCGTAGTTTTGTGCTCGCCAACATCATCAAGGACATGCGACTGACCAACCTTAGCGCGGCTTTTCTCCGTAAGTACTCGTATGTTGATGAGCAGGAACCCGGTGAGGATCGTTATGCCGAAGTGACCTTTGCCGAAAATCTCAGCATCAGCAACGCCAGTACAGAGGATACGGCATCCTTTTTCGCTGATGATTTTGCAGTGCAGAATTTCAAGATCAATGTGTCCGCATGTGCCAGCGGTCGCCCTATTCGCATTGCTTTTGAGCCCTCGCCCACAGACCCATTTTTCGGCAATCCGCTGAACCAATCCGGCGCCTGGGGCGTGATTGTTGGGCAGAGCAGTGATGGCTCACAGACGCTATCTACCCAGCGCCCAGCGAAGCTTTACAAAAAGCTCGATGAGCAGTGGTCGGTGGAGTTCTTTCAGCCATTTTCTAATCCCTATGAAAGCGTTTACGCCACCACCAGTGGTATTGGCGGCCCTGTGATTGGCACGCTCAGAGCCCAGTGTTTACCGGTGCCGCCCAATCCTTATGCGCCGGATCTGCCGTTGGTCAATCCGCTGGACCCGGTAACGCCGGGAACACCCTTTGGCCTGACGTTTGGCGAAGTCTGTGCTCAGCCCAGCGCGCCGCTGCCCGGCCTGGACCCTGATGACTACACGGTAGAGGTGAATTTTGAGCCTGCCAGGGTTCTTGCCGCAACGCCTGATGATAACGGTCACTGTCTACTCGTAGAGATTCCGGATGATCCCGGACAGGGCGTTTTTGACTTAACGGTGGGGCTTGCCGGGGAGCAGGTCACGATACCTGCTGGACTGGTAATCAATGTGCCCAATCCCAACGTTGTTATCGCCATTGACGCCTCCGCCACCATGGCTCAACCGGCGATCAATCCCAAACTGACGGACGTACAAACATTGGTCGCGGGATTTATCCGCCAACGCGTAGATACCGCTAGCGGTGGGTTACCCAAAATTGGGCTGGTAGATTTTGCCGGTGATGATCTGGAGCCCAATTCCGACGCCCGCGTTCTGGCGCCGCTACTGGCCGCTGATGAAGATCACATTGACCGACTAAACATTTCTTTGGACTCTTTATCGGGCTCTACCGGAGGCTTTTCCGCAATCGGTGATGGCATAAGCGCGGCCCAGGCACTGTTTGCGAGCAGTGGCGATTCGGATCAATCAAAACATGTGATTTTGATCGTGGATGGGCCAGAGAATGACGGCGCATTCTGGGATGACATTCGCAACGACATCCTGGCCTCAGGCATCAACGTGCATGCCATTGCGCTGGGCCCGCTGGCTGATCAGCCTCTGTTGTATGACATCGCCCGGTCCACCGGCGGCAGCTACCGCTATGTGCATGTGGACGACAGTGGCAGCGATCATGTGGCACTGGCAGAAGCACTGTCTGATATTGCACTGCAGCTCACCGGTGGATTGTCCATAGATCAACAGCGCATCGACCTCCCGGCGAACGCCCTTGCAGATTTTACCGTTGCCGTGCCGCCCAACGCTCAGAGTCTGCTGTTGCCCGCCGTCCAATCCGCCAGGTCTGTACCCGATTCTCGCAGCGACTTCATTGGCACCATGACCCTCACAGATCCCAATGGACAGGATTACGTTTTTGATCTGCTCGATACCACAGCGGCGCTTTTTCGAATCAATGCCCCTCGCGCCGAAACCTTACCTCCTGGTGAATGGAAAGGCGCAATATCGACCAACGATCAGGCGGAGGGTGACCTGGCGCTGTCTGCTGCAGTGATTCTTGAGACGCCAATATTCCTGGCCTCGGGCATCGCCCGGCCAGAGGCCGACGACCCGGTAGGTTCGGGGTTTGTGATCGGTGACCCTGTGCAGCTGAACACCACCCTCGTGGACATTTGCGCCCGGGAACCTGACTGCGAGGCTGGGGAACCCGGGGCAGGAACCGTCGACGTACGCTTCGGCAATATTAGGCAGCAAACCCTAGATCTTCAGACGCCGGAAAAAGGCAGTCCAGACGGTGACGGCAGAGTCGTGGTCACCCCATCACACTCCTACAGCGCGATGACCTTTGCCTATGATGGGTCTCCCAGCGGCGCCGTTGACGATGGCCTTTCTGGCGGTGTTGGCAGCTACACATTCCAACACCGTATAGCGCTCAGCTACCAAGACTTTCAGGTCAGCGTTTACCGGCGCGATGGGCTAGCGGTTACCAATACGGGAGAGCGGACGCTGGATAGTGAAAACGACGGTCTCCCGGACGCATATGAGGCGCGGAAATACTGCCTTAACCCCATGTTGAATGACGCAGATCAAGATCTGGATAACGATGGTCTAAACAGCCTTCGAGAGTTTCAGTTGGGCACCGACCCCTGTAATCCGGACACCGATGGTGGCGGCGAAACCGATGGCTCGGAGGTCAATGGCGACCGACAGCCGTTGCTCGCCAATGACGATGCCCTGGGCGGCATTCGCTATGCGCGAGTGGCCCACGAAGTCACTCATGATGATCCGCAAACCTTTTCTTCAGCGTCCATTACCATTGAATATGCGACCTTTCCCAATAATTCGAATATCTCACTAAAGCGCGGGGTTATCGGCGGCAGTACCAGCGAGGTCGCCACCCTATTACCGGGAACTGACGCCCTTTACGTGGACACGGGGCTAAACGTGGGCACTGAATATTGTTATCAACTAGAACCGTCGGATGCTGCCGGCAATCAAGGTGTACCCAGCGACTGGTTCTGCGCCGTTGCCATGGCGGATCCGGCGATGCCGTGGGGTGATGTTTTGATCAATAACGGCAGACCGCGAACCGACAATGCCCGATTGGAATTGCAAACATCGCTTTACAACAAAAGCACGTCTACCAGTGAGATGCGAATCTTTTCCGATGCGCGCGGCGAACCGTTCGATAGCGGATGGATACCCTATGCCGCAACCTACTCCTACCAGCATCCCCAGGTCACCGAGCTCACCGACGTTGTGCTTAAAGCCCAGTTCAGAGACCCGCAGGGTCTGGTGTCGGACACCTACACCGATAGTATCGAGCTGTGGCCGCCCCAATCCCTAGGCAAACTGGTCGGTCGCGCGCTATTGGAAACCGTATCACCCGTCGCCGGCGTAATGCTGCTGATTGACGGGGTCAGCCACGAGCCCCCGGCCTACACCAACACAGAAGGTCAATTTGAGCTGTGTGATTTGCCGCCCGGTGACTACAGCCTACTGGCGGTTCAGATGGGTTGGGACAACGCAACCTCTGAATCCTGGACAGTCATGGCGGGTGACACCACGGACGTCGGCGATATCGAGCTGAGCATTATTTTGGATTCCCTGTTCGCCGATGGTTTTGAAGGCTCCAATTAGCGGAGAATGCAAGGCTTGGCCTGGTTACCCAACAGGTCCAACTGCGTGCGCCACAGTGGGCAATCCTCCGAACTCCAAAATCTCGCCTGCGGCAGTCCCGGCGAGCCTATATCGCCGTAAAAGGACCACCGTTTCGCGCCCCAGGCCGCCTTTAGAGGCTGTCTGGCAGGGTGCGCGGGTATCTTGAAGGTTGGGCAACTACCGCGATAGGGTGCTTTTTCTCCCTCCCCCCCAAATTGCGCCGTTCAGACAACACAACTTCAGGCTTCCCTGAACTGCTTAAGCATTCAACGGTCCTAGTTGGGGGTAGGCAGTTTTGCCCGCCGCGACTTGCATTCAGCTAGCTGGCGACCTAAGTTGGCCAGCTGAGTGCATTCTCAACGATAACTGTGGAAAACATGACCGTGCAATTAATGATCAACAGACTGGCAATGCTCGTTCTGCTGGTTGGATTTCTTCAGTCCAGCCCGGTTATTGGCAATGACTTTCCATTACTGAATGGAGCAACGGATCAGGCACTGCAAGATGCTTTGTCGGTCAGTCTTGAGAAACTCCATTTGGATCAGGCAATCGCCGAAAAGCGTTTGGCCGTCAGCGTTGTGGATATCACCGACCCGGCAGCACCGCGCATGGCCGAGGTGAATGGCAACGTCATGCTGTATGCGGCAAGTCTCCCGAAAATCGGGATTCTTCTCGGTGCGATGCAACGCATACACGAGGGTACTTTGGCTCTTGATTCATCGCTGCAAAGTAAGCTTGAGCGAATGATTCGCCA
>CAZLJY010000167.1:0-11158 GCA_964559945.1 uncultured Gammaproteobacteria bacterium
GACCTTGTCCCAATCCAGGGCCGATTCTGTGCGCTCCGCGCTGATTGAGCGCGGGCTTTCGGCGGACAAATTGCAGGCAGTCGGCTTGGGTGAGGAGTTTCCCATCGCCGACAACGATAGTGAAGTGGGCCGACGTCAGAACCGACGGGTTGAAATTATTATCTTGAATCCCGCTTGAGCGTGGCCCACATCAGGCCACTCTCAAGGCTAGATGAGGGGGCAATTGCCGACCCCGTGTTTTTGCGTTAGTCTCAGTTGCAGGTGGTGCTTCGAGTGCCACCTGACAATCGAAATGACTGAAACGCAAGATTCACACAATCATCTAACCCCAGGCTGCCAGGAGCGTCCGTGCGCTGCGTAGCGTTGAATCTCTGCTTTCCGGGCCTGCTGGCCGAAAATCGAAATTTGTCTTGTTTTTTGAATCCCCCGCGTTATTTGCCCAACACTGAGCGGCCTGATGGCGGCTTTGTTCATTGTTTTTCCCCCTACCAACAGGAGAATGCCTATGTTCACTAACCGGCAGGAAGATGTTGATCATCTACTTAACCAAAATATTCAATTCCGACGTCTCTATAACAAACACCAGGAACTCGACAAAAAAGTTCATGCCGCAGAAACCGGACTCAGTCCGATGAATGACTTGGCCTTGGTCCAGCTGAAGAAAGAAAAGCTCTGGGCGAAGGACCAACTGGCAAAGTTGTTGGATGCCTAGACGGCCACAGTAGCAATCCAGAATTACCCACTTCCGATGAGTTGATCTCATCGGAAGTTTTACCATTGATACCGGCATCAGCCCCAGGAAAAGATTGCGGCTTTCGCGCATTTCGGCTGGCTGAGTGTTGGTTTTTCTCGCTTTGAGGCTGCTGCTTTGACCCGCTACAGCTCTGGGTCCCTGGGCCAGAAAGTGTGCAAAACGTCGCCGAGCTGAGCACCTGTATTGGCGCGTAGGGCGCTGGAAAACGTTACACTTGCGCCGCCTGCTGTTCCCAGTAAGGCACTTTTCGTAGGCTTTTTTGACCAATCACGAGGCAAACGCTGACTATGCAAGTCTTTGATAATGTGTTGGAAATGGTGGGGCGTACCCCCATGGTTCGGGTGCAACAGCTAGACCTCGGGGTCTGCGAACTGTACTTGAAGCTGGAAAGTTTGAATCCCGGTGGGTCGATCAAGGATCGCATTGGTCGGCACATGATTGAAGCGGCGGAAAAAGCCGGTCACATTAAGCCAGGCGACACCCTGGTGGAGGGAACGGCCGGAAATACTGGCCTTGGGTTGGCCTTGGCCGCGGCCCAAAAAGGTTATCGCCTGATTTTAGTGGTGCCGGACAAAATGAGCCGGGAGAAGATATTCAATTTAAAAGCGATGGGCGCAGAAGTGATTTTAACCCGCTCAGATGTCGCTAAGGGCCATCCTCAGTACTATCAGGACCTAGCAGCCCAGATTGCAGATGAGACCGACGGCTCATTTTTCATCAATCAGTTTGGCAATCCTAGTAATCCGGAAGCCCACCGTCTCACCACCGGGCCTGAAATCTGGGAACAAATGGAACAAAACGTGGATGCTGTGGTTTTTGGGGTCGGGTCCAGCGGCACCATGACCGGTTTGTCACAGTACTTTTCCGAAGTGGCGCCGGATCTTGAGTTAGTCATTGCTGACCCGGTGGGGTCCATTTTGGCGGAGTACGTAAACGACGGAAATTTAAGTGATAAAAGTGCCAGTTGGATGGTTGAAGGGATTGGTGAGGACTTCCTGCCAACCATCAGCGATTTCACCCGGGTGGCCAAAGCGTTTGCCATTAGCGACGCTGAGAGTTTTTCCGCCGGTCGCGAACTGCTGTTAAAAGAAGGCGTCCTCGGCGGATCTTCCACCGGGACCATTATTGCGGCGGCGCAAAAGTATTGTCAGGAACAAACTGAGCCGAAACGGGTTGTGGCGTTTGTCTGCGATACCGGCAACAAATATCTGTCGAAGATGTACAACGATTACTGGATGTTGGACAACGGGTTCCTTGAGCGTGAAAAACACGGCAATTTGCGTGACCTGATCACCCGGCCGTACTGGAAGCACGACACTGTCACGGTGGGGCCGGAAGAACCACTCACATCGGCTTACGCGAGAATGAAACTGTATGACGTGTCGCAACTTCCGGTGATGAAAGATGAGGATATTGTGGGAATCATCGATGAGTCTGACGTCTTGTTGGCGGTGTATGACCACAAGGAGCGGTTTTCCGATCCTGTCAGCTCCGCCATGACCTCTGAGCTGGACTTTGTCGCTGTAGACGCCGACCTTCGCTCCCTTCTACCCATTTTTGACGCGGGTAAAGTGGCTATCGTGCGAGATAACGGCCGATTCCTCGGTCTGATTACCCGCATTGATCTTCTTAACTATCTGAGACGGAGTACCGATCGGGGATGAGTAACAACGACAAACACGCAAACGCCGGTATGGGCACGTTGGCAATCCACGGCGGCCAGCAGCCTGACCCATCTACTGGCGCTATCATGCCGCCAATTTACGCAACGTCCACCTATGTGCAGGAAAGTCCTGGTAAACATCAGGGGTTTGAATATTCTCGCACCCAAAATCCCACCCGGTTTGCCTATGAGCGATGCATTGCCAGCTTGGAAGGTGGTGATGCGGCCTTTGCCTTTGCCTCGGGTATGGCGGCCACTAGCACGATTCTAGAAATACTGGACAGCGGCAGTCATATCATTGCTCTGGACGACTTGTATGGCGGCACTTACCGCTTGTTTGAACGGGTAAGAAAGCGCAGTGCAGGACTCACCTTCGATTTTGTTGATATGCCTGATGCAGATTCCCTTGAGGCGGTTTTGCGACCGGAAACTGCCATGGTATGGGTAGAAACACCCAGCAATCCGATGCTGAAGGTCACTGACCTATCCGTGGTCAAAGGTTTTTGTGAACGCCACAATTTGCTGATGGTAGTAGACAACACCTTTGCCTCACCGATGCTGCAAAAACCCATTGATCACGGTGCTGATATTGTTCTGCACTCAGCCACCAAATATCTCAATGGTCATTCGGACATGGTGGGCGGAATAGCTGTGTCCGCGAATAAAGAGCTCAGCGAAACTCTGGGCTTTCTGCAAAATTCAGCCGGTGCTGTTGGCGGTCCTTTTGATGCCTTTCTTGCCTTGCGTGGTCTGAAAACCTTGCATCTGCGGATGGAGCGACATTGCCAGAATGCCGGGGAAATCGCTGACTTTTTATTGGCTCAGCCTCAGGTTCAGAAAGTGATTTACCCGGGGCTTAAAGATCACCCGCAGCACGCGCTGGCTGCGGCCCAGATGACAGGTTTCGGTGGCATTGTTTCCTTTGAAGTGAAGGGCGGGGAGGCTGCCGCCGTGCGGATGCTGGAACGCTGTGAATATTTTGCCCTGGCCGAATCTCTCGGCGGTGTGGAAAGTCTGGTTAATCACCCGGCAATCATGACCCACGCATCCATTCCGGAGGATCGACGGGCCGCCTTGGGCATTACCGACAGCTTAATTCGTCTATCAGTCGGGGTGGAAGATGTGGCAGATCTAAAGCAGGATTTGCTCCAGGCATTGAAGTAGTCAGTCTGGGCAATAACGTTGCCGCCCGAACCAGGCGCTTTTTCCGGGCACCTGGCTCGTTAGGTTCAGCCCGATTCGTTCGGGCGGCCAACTCAGCTGACTTTGGCAGGCTCAGTATGTCTTGGGTCGGGCTGAGCTCAGGTTGAGCTCATGCTCTGGGGTAGTGCCTGCGAAACTCCAGCGGCGACACACCGCATCGTTCCTTAAACAGTCGTGAGAATGCACTTCGATTGCCGAAACCACTGGCAAAGACAATGTCAGTGATAGCGATTTCCGTGTTGAGCAGTAATTCCTGGGCGGACTGCAATCGACACTCGGTCAGGTACTGATAAGGCGTAATATCGAACTGCTGTTTGAATTGGCGCAAGAAGTGCGCGCTGGACATAAACGCGGCAGCTGCCATGTCGTCCAGGCTGATGTGGCGGTCATAGTTATCTTCTATAAACTGTCGGGCCCGATTCAAGCGTCTAATGATATCGGGTCTTAGTTGACGTGCTGCTGCGGTCATTTCTGTCATGTTTCTTGCCTCCGGATTGCTGAACTTCGTCACACTTTAGCGCGATTCACGAAACTTTACGTATGACATTCGACGTAGTAACGTCAAATCTATTCCATTGGCCGATTTGTGGCCCGAAGTTGCAGCGATACTCATGGAAACGTCGTGAGATTGACCTGCAGAAGTTATGAAGTTTTAGTAGAAAAACATTGAAAAACAAGGGGTTAATCGTTGTCAGCTGAGTCGCATCCAATTGTTGAAGAAGGTCTTCCGGACCGTTTTTCGTTGGGTGATTACCGTGTAGACCTTGCCACTCATGTGGTGTCTATCCAAGATCGGGAAATTCGTCTTACGCCAAAAGCGACCGGCGTATTGCGGGTTTTGGCCACTCATTCGGGCCGAGCGGTGCGCCGGGATACATTGCTGGAAGAGGTTTGGCTGGAGGCGTTTCCCACTGATGACGTGTTATCTCATGCCATCACGGAGCTACGCCGGGCCTTGGGTGATGATCCCCGCGACAGTAAGGTGATTGAGACGATTCCCAAAGTGGGTTATCGGCTGCTTATTACGCCAAACCTGAAACCCTTGGATCACCGACCTGGGGTGGCAGAAAAGGATGGATCCCCATACCAACGAGGAACGTGGTGCGCAGTGGGATTTTTGCTGGGAGCGCTGGTCACCGGGGTTACCATGAGGAACCAGGGAGACGTGATAGTTCACGAGGCGCTGCCCGCCCCCCTATCTCTGTCTATTCCGCTGACCGTGGCACCTGGACAGGAACGCATGCCAGCAGTGTCTGCCGATGGCCGTAACATTGTCTACGCCGCCCAGCGGGCTGTCGGTCATTCCTATGACCTGTTCGTTCGCAGCTCAGGGGCGGATCAGCCGATTCGGTTTACCGCCACTGAGGATGCTAACGAGTTGGTCCCGGTTTGGTCACCCAATGGCGAGGAGGTGGCGTTTTTCCGTTATTCGCGAAAGTCCTGTGAGCTGATCATCAAACCGCTAGTGGGCGGCTTTGAACGCCGCATCGGTGGTTGCGAGCCCAGTGCGGTGACCTACCTAGACTGGTCACCCGACGGCCAATACCTGGCGATTACCGGCCCAATTGATCACGCCACAACCGGTGGCATTAGCTTATTGGATGTAAATACCGGCGAAACTATGGCCTTACCCTATGATCGTGCCCGCAGTGAGCACGATCTGCAGCCCCGCTATTCTCCTGACGGCAACACCATCATGTTTCGTCGAGGAGCTTACCCACGTAGCGATTTGTTCATGCTGTCCGCAGATGGCTCCGGGTTAACCCGACTAACGGACTTGGGTGGCCAGATTTTGGGATTTGATTGGTTGCCTGATGGCGAGCGTGCATGGTTTTGCAGTGATTATGGTGGCCGCAACGCGTTGTGGCAGCTAAACGTCGCTACACGGCGGGTTCAGCTGATGGAGATTGGTTGCCCGTATATGTTGTCTATTGCCAGTAACGCCAACGTGATGGCGTACCAGCATGTCACCGTGGATCCCAGTCTTATCGAAGTGAATTTGGCAGCGGACATCAATCCTGTACAGGCCCGATTCCTGTCCACCCGGATTGAAGCTGAGCCCTCCTATGATCCCACTGGAGAGCGGATTGTCTTTGTGTCTGATCGCAGCGGGGATAACCAGCTATGGATTGGCGATCTCACCAGTGATGAGGTGTTCCAACTAACCCGTCATCAGGGGATGAATCTGTCAGATCCAAGCTGGACCCCCGACGCTCAAGTGGTTTACTACGTCGGCCGAGGTGGCAGCGGGGAGGGCATGTATCGAGCAGATGTGTCCTCAGGCATTGTTAAACGCTTAACCGATAACTCTGAGAAAGTACGTGCGGTATCCGTTTCACGTGATGGCGCTAGTGTCTTGTACGCCTCTGACCGAAGCGGCGACTGGCAGATCTGGCGGCTGGATATTGCCAGCGGCCAGCGCACCCAGCTCACCGTTAACGGCGGCACTCTGCCGGTAGATCCGTTAAACGATGGCTGGGTCTATTACACCAAGTTGAGCCGATTCGGTTTGTGGCGAATTCCCGCCGCCGGGGGCGACGAGGAGCTGGTGACCCATTTATTGGAGTTTTATAACCATGATAGCTGGGTACTAAACGAGCGAGGTATCTACCTGACGTTAATCCTCGGCGATACCCCTTCTGCTATTTACCGCATTCCTTGGTCAGCCGAGGCAACCCCTGAGCTTATCGCACCCATAAATGGGGGTACCGACATGGTGAGCCTGAAAGATGTCAACGCCGATGGCAATAAAATGTTGATGGTGCGATGGCAAAATAGCCAGCAGGACATCATGGTATCCCGGGACTGGTAGGGCTCAGGACGGCGTCTTTTTGCCTCCCTTCGTCGCCCTTGTCAGGAGCAGTTTTCATCACCTGAATCGGGCGAAACGCCCGCCAACCCCCTTCAACGTACGAAAACTTTCCTAGAAAAACCGTTCAGCGCAGTTTCTGCAACGCCCCGCCGCAAGTTTCGCAAAGTGGCGCCTTCAACACCCGTTTAGCCTGACCAGGTCCAGAAATCATGGACAGGGAAGGGGGCGCGTTTCTCCTTTCGATCTGCCAATCCTAAAACCTCTCAAGGAGGGTTAATGCATGTTTAATAAGAAACTACGGCATGCCATCTCGCTCGCGCTGACCAGCGGTGCCATGGTGGGGCTATCAGCACCTACTTTCGCCCAGGATCAGGACGAGGATACGGCAACGCTTGACCGGATAAAGGTCACCGGTTCAAAAATCAGTCGCGCTGACATCGAAAGCGCCTCACCGGTTTTCGTTATTCAGCGCGAAGATATCGAGCGCACCGGTCTCACCTCTGTCGGTGATCTTTTGCAGGATCTTCCGATTGCGGGTTCTGCTCTTAACACCCAATTTAACAATGGCGGCAACGGTCAGACGCAAATTGACCTGAGAAACCTGGGTGTACGCCGGGTTCTGGTGTTGCTCAATGGACGACGATTTTCTTCGTTTATCGGAACCCCAGGAAACGTCGGTGTTGATCTGAATAACATTCCTGTTGCCGTAGTTAAGCGAATCGAAATCTTAAAAGATGGCGCCTCATCAATTTACGGCTCAGATGCCATTTCCGGTGTGGTTAATATTATCACTCGGGACGATTTTGAAGGTCTCCAAGCCAATGCCTATATCGGCCAATACGGCAGCGAGAATGATGGCGAACAGCAGGCCTATGATTTTTCTGTTGGATCAACCTCAGAACGGGGCTCGGTGTTTTTTAACGCGTCCTACGTAAAAGCAGAGGCAACCTTTGCCGGCGACAGACGCATTTCCGCCGAACCGCAGTTTGGCACCGCTAACGCGTTTGGCTCCTCTGGCACCGCCCAAGGTCGATTTGGCGCAAACGTGCTGGGCGGATTTGGTCTGACCAGTGATCCGGGTACTGACGTGGCGGCGTTAGGTGCAGCGGCCTTTCGCCCCGGCGATTTTTCATTCGGCGCACCCGGTTCCGGAGCAGACCGATTCAATTTTGCACCGGACAACTATCTGCTGACCCCACAGACCCGGACCAACATCTTCACCCAGGGTGTGTATGACGTCACTGACGATGTTCGCTTGTCGGTGGAGGCTCAGTTCAACAACCGGAAGTCTGACCAGTTACTGGCGCCAACGCCGCTGTTTTTGGGGATCTTTGGTTCAAATCTGGCCGCAAACGTGGGCATTGCCGCTGACGCAACCTTTAACCCGTTTGGTGTTCAGCTCAATCCTTCCAGCAGTTTTCTGCTCGGTCGTCGTTTGGTTGAGGCAGGTCCGCGAATTTTCCGTCAGGACGTTGACTCGTTCCGATTTGGGGTGTCGTTTGAAGGCGCCATTGAAATCGGTGATCGCTACTTTGATTGGGATGTTGGTTACGTTCATAGCGACATTGATCAAAGTGACATCAACTCAGGTCGAGTGAATGTTCAACGGGTTGCCAACGCCTTGTCAGGCGCTCCCTGTCGGGATAATGCATTTAGCGACGGTTGTGTGGAGTTGAACCTGTTTGGGGGCCAAGGTCCTGATGGCCTTGGAACCATTACCCAGGCCATGCTCAACTACATTTTGTACACCGAAAATGAATCATTCGGCAGCACCTTGAACGACTACACAGCGAACCTTTCTGGTGAACTGTTGGATCTACCCGCGGGTCCCTTGGGCTTTGCGGTGGGTTATGAGAAACGCCTGGAAGAGGGTTTTGATTCGCCGGACGCCTTGGTTTCCGCAGGAATCACCTCGGGTACTGCCAGACAGCCTACCTCGGGTAACTTCAGCGTTGACGAGGTGTTTGTTGAATTCGCAATCCCGCTGTTGTCCGGTGTCACCGGTGCCGAGCGATTGGATTTGTCCCTGTCTTCAAGGTGGTCGGACTACGACACCTTTGGTGACACGGTAAACTCTAAAATAGGTATTGAATGGCAGCCCATTGATGATCTGCTCGTTCGCGGCACCTTCGGTGAAGGGTTTAGAGCCCCATCTATCGGCGAGTTGTTTGCCGGCCAAGGTGATAGTTTTCCCCAGTTGGTAGATCCCTGTAACGGTTTGGATACTGATGGCGATTCCTTGCCTGATACCAATCCAGGAACACCGGGTTGTGTGGGCGTTCCGGGAACCTACTCTCAGGCCAACGCGCAGATTCGTATTACCCAGGGTTCCAACCCGAATCTGCAGCCGGAAACCTCTGAGTCCTTAACGTTGGGTTTTGTTTATAGCCCAAGCTGGGCCGACGGATTGGACATGACAGTGGACTACTACAACGTCGAGCTGGAAAACTCCATCACCACCGTTGGCGCTCAGACCATTCTCAACACCTGTGCCACAACCGGCACGACCTTGTGTAACCTTTTGACTCGAACCTCTAACGGTATAGTGACTCAATTGCTTAATGCCGGTACCAACATCGGCGGCACTGAGGTGGAAGGGGTCGACATGCTGGTCAGCTACAGCTTTCCAGAGTCTGACTGGGGTTTCTTCCGAGTCGTTTGGGATGGCGCTTACCAAGGCAGAAACACCAACACCGTGCTGGGGGCTGATGGCGTATCGTTTGTAGAGGTCAATAACTTAGGTCTCAGTATCGCCGAAACTGGCTTTACCCGCTGGAAGTCTTCACTGGATATGAATTGGAGCTACGGAGATTGGGAGGCGACCTATGGCTTGAACTACGTTCATGGCAGTGAAGAAGCCTGTGCAATTCCCGCATCCTTCGGCTTTTGTAACATCGGTGTGGACAATGACGGCGACGGCATCAACGATGTGGGTGTGCGTGATATCGACACCGACGGCGACATTGATGCGGGAGATTTGGCCCGGCGTATTGGCTCTGCTACCTATCACGATGCCCAGTTGTCTTATCACTTGAGTGAATACGACACCCGGTTGTCCTTAGGGGTCAACAACCTGTGGGACAAAGGCCCACCCATCTCTACCACTGCCTTCGCCAACAGCTTTAACGTTGCCGATTACCGCGTTCCAGGCCGATTTGCCTATGTTCGCGTAACCGTTGACTTCTAAGCGGCGTCTAAAGAAGTAGAAAGCCGAACAGGGGCCTTATTGGCCCCTGTTTTTGTGGCTCAAAACCAGGAATAAAAATACACAGACAACATCAACGGACAATTCAGGCTCGCTTGATGTGGAGGCCGGATTTTGCGAGATACCTCACGCGCTTCCGGCACCTCGATTGGCACTCGAAAATAGTTGAAGGATAGACTCTCGTCGTCCTTTTTTCCGGTTGCGGCCTCCACTTCAAGCCAGCTTGTCACGCTAAGTGAGCTTAGACTCGCCATCATCAACTGACTCGGTCAAACTGACGCCTTCTTAGCGTCAGGAACATCCCATGCAATGGAGTCTTGTAGGCTTGGTGGCCCTAGCCGGAATGGCATTGCCATTTCAAGCCGGAATGAATGCGTCACTGGCGGCCCGCTTGGCGAGCGGGCATGTGGCGGCGATGGTCAATTTCAGCATCGGAGCCGTGATTCTTGCTCTGATTGTCACTCTGACCCGTCAATGGGGGGCGCTCAACAGCCAAGCCCTTAGCGGCGCACCCTGGTGGATTTGGGGCGGGGGGTTAATTGGCGCCTTTGCGGTTTATGCGTCCTTAAAGGCGGCGCCGATGATAGGCGCGGTGGCGCTACTTGGCATTATTGTCAGCGCCCAGATGGCGATGTCGGTGGTGGTTGACCATTTCGGTTGGGTCGGTTTTCCTCAACAAGCGGTGAGTCCTTCACGGATTGCAGGAATACTGTTTTTGGTTGTGGGGGTTTGGCTTATTCGTCGATAGCGGACGCTAAACCCAGCAGGCAGAAGCTTAGAATCTCGACCAACTCGGTTTCTGTGCTGTTGACCTGCTGGTGGGGTTGGCCCAATCGTTAGTAGGCATTCACCGTCAGGTTGCTACACTTAATAGTAGTTTCCTAGGTCAGGGTATGTATCGGTGAAAACCTTTCTTGTGTTACTGCTGGTAGTGCTGACGTCGGTCGCCCTGGCCCAGCCCACCACCCAGCTTGACCTCCTATCGACGCCCGACAGTGCCGATACCCTGACCCGTGTTTACGGGTCCAGCGGAACGGGTCGGGCTGGCTTACCCGTTGCCGGCGGCGGTGATGTGGATGGCGATGGTTTTGCCGATTATGGGTTTTCTGCTTTTCAGGCGCCGGTGGGCGCACTGGCCGAAGCAGGCCGGGTTTATCTGGTGTTCGGCGACGGAACCATTGGTGGATCACTGGACACCAGCGCCACTGACCCAGCGATCTTGAATATTTTGGGGTCTCAGGCCAGTGAGCACACTGGCAGCGAGATCTGGATGGATGATGTCACCGGCGATGGGTTGGCCGATCTTTTGGTTTGCCGCCAAGATCACACACCGGTCCCTGGGCGCACCGGCGCTGGCGCCCTGACAATCGTCGTTGGCAATGGGGCACTCAAAACCATGGCCCAGAACGGCACTGATTTAGACCTGTCCGCACCGCCAGTGGGCATTACGCTATTCACGCTATTTGGTAGCGATGTGCAGGACCGTATGTGCATGTGGACCCGCACCGGTGACGTCACCGG